>JAIYDB010000119.1 GCA_027487695.1 Cytophagaceae bacterium
ACTAAATTTACAGTGTAAAAAGTGTACAATGAATTGCCTAATATGGTGCAAACCGAAAAGGCAAGGCATTCATTAGCTGCGTTTTGTACTTTAAAAATGAGGTATGCTTCAGGATTTTGCTGAATGGCAAAAGTAAAGGCTTCTTCCGATTGGTTTAGCGGTCGGCCTTTGGAGTGCCTATTGTGTTGTACTTGTTCGTAATACCAATTAAGGTCGGGTTGCTGGTCTATTATTACGGTATAACCTTGCTTTATCATTTGCCTTACCCTTTGGGCAGTCCTAGAGTGCAGTAACTGCGAGTAGGGTAGGGAAGTGATGGGGATATGAAAGTTAGTATCGGTATAGGCAATTTGATAGCCAGCAGTAGGGTAAGCTTGTGCTAATAAACTAGGTGCTGTTAGGTAGCAATCAGGACTTTGGGTGATGCTAATTGGGGAGCAATGTAATTCCCTAGCCTTTGTTTCTATTTGTTCAAATAGCGTTTGAAGGAGGGCGGGACTGTTATCACCAAGCCGTTCAAAGCCACCGAAGGTGGCTTTGAACGGCGAACGAAATACGCCATTTTCAGCGGTAAATCTGATGAAGGCTTTGCCTGTTTTATCTTTTTCTATAAAATCAAAGACAGGCGGTTGGGGCGGCAAAACTTGCCTTAGGAAATGGGGGGTATTGAAATATATTTTTGGGAAAGGTTTATTGGGCATTAGGGTCGTCTTCGCAAAGTTCAACTAGAACGCCACCCGTACTTTTTGGATGCAAGAAGGCAACTCGCTTGCCATCGGCACCTGGTCGGGGAGCCTTATCAATCAGTTGGAAACCTTCTCCAGCAAGTCGGTCAAGTTCGGCTTGTACATTGCTAGTACCAAACGCAATATGATGAATACCAGGACCTTTATTATCTAAATACTTTCTGATTGGGCTTTCAGGTGAAGTGGCAATAAGTAATTCGATTTTACTTTCCCCTATTTGGTAGAAGCTGGTAAGTACCCCATCTTTTTCCACAATTTCTTGCTTGTAAGGACTTTTGCCAAGTAAGGCAGTGAATAGCTTTTCTGCTTCTTCCACAGAATTAACGGCTATCCCAATATGTTCAATTTTTTCCACGGTGCAGTATTCAATACAAGGTTTGATAGAAGGTTTTGCAAAGGTGTGTATCTTCGTGCTTTAGCGCAATACAATTCTAATGATTCAATTTAAAGAATTTACGCTTAGCAATGGGCTTCGTGTAATTGTTCATACCGATAAAACTACTCCTCTGGCTGTTTTGAACGTAATTTACGACGTTGGTAGCCGTGATGAACACCCCGATAAAACAGGATTTGCGCACTTATTTGAGCACTTAATGTTTGGTGGCAGCGAAAATATACCAGACTACGATGGTGCTTTACAGGCCGTAGGTGGCGAAAACAATGCCTTTACGTCGCCAGATGTTACCAATTATTATATAAGTCTGCCTGCTGTAAATATTGAAACTGCTTTTTGGTTAGAGAGCGACCGTATGTTGGCGTTATCGTTCGATCCTGAGGTATTGGAGGTACAGCAAAAGGTAGTGATAGAAGAGTTTAACCAACGTTATCTAAATCAGCCTTATGGCGATGCTATGCTGCATTTGCGTCCCCTTACCTATAAGCAACATAGTTACCAATGGGCAACCATAGGCAAGGAAGTAAGCCATATAGAAAACGCTACGATGGACGATGTAAAATCGTTCTTCTTTAGCCATTATGCGCCGAACAATGCAGTTTTGGTTTTGGCTGGAAATATAGAATTAGAAACAGCTAGAGAACTTTCAGAAAAGTATTTTGGTTCTATCCCGAAGCGAGATGTTCAAGTTAGAAACCTTGCTGTGGAGCCTGAAAACACCGAGGCCCGCAGGGCTGAGGTGGAAATGCCTGTTCCTTTAGATGCTATCTATCGTTCTTATTTAACGGTGGATAGGTTGCATCCTGATTTCTTTGCGGTAGAAATGTTGGCGGAAATCTTGGGTCAGGGTGAAAGCAGCAGACTATTCCAGACTTTGGTGAAGGAGAAAAAGCTATTCAATAACCTAAGTGCCTACCATATGACCAGTACCGATAAAGGCATGATTGTGGTAAATGGTAAGCTAAATGCAGGCGTTTCTTTAGAAGAGGTAGAAGCAGCCCTAGATGCTGAAATAGCAAAGTTGGCAACATCGGGTATTACCGAAGAGGAACTCCAAAAAACAAAGAACCGACAAGAAGCGGTGGTAGAGTTTACCAATGTTGAAATTTTAAATAGGGCTATTAATCTCGCTATGTGCGCTTTATTAGGCGATGCTAACCTGGTAAATACCGATCCTCAAAAAATAGCTGCCGCCACCCAAAAGCAAATGAACGAGGTTGCAGCACGTATATTTGCACCTGAAAAAGCGAACACCTTACTCTACAAATCTATTAAAGAAGCATAAAAATGGCAGCACCTTTTAAAATTGGTATTGGGTATGATGTTCACCAATTGGTGGAAGGCAGGGCTCTTTGGTTAGGTGGGATTCATATTCCCCATACCCACGGTGCTGAAGGACATTCTGATGCCGATGTGATTATCCACGCAATTTGTGATGCACTTTTGGGTGCTTTGGGTTTACGTGATATTGGTTTCCATTTCAGCAATACCGACCCTAAGTACAAGGATATTGATAGCAAAAAACTATTGGCAGAAGTAGTGCTTATGGTTAACGAACGTGGCTATGCCATTGGCAATGTAGATTGTGCATTGGTATTGCAACGCCCAAAAATTGCTCCTCACATTACTAAAATGCAAGAGGCTTTGGCACCTATTATGGGTATCGATTTGGACTGCGTTAGCATTAAAGCAACTACTGCCGAAAAACTCGGCTTTGTAGGACGCGAAGAAGGCCTGGAAGCCCAGGCCGTCGCATTGCTTTACAAGAAATAATTACTTAATTTTTACAGGATATACTGACTAAGGTCTCTGTTTTTAACAAGAGGCCTTAGTTTGTCTTCTACCATTTGTGCGCTGATAGCTATTTGGGCATTAGCACCAATCACATCCGGCACATCGAACAAGATATCGTTCAATAGTGTGCTCATAACGGTTTGTAACCTACGTGCACCAATATTTTCGATTTCTTGGTTAAGGGTAAAGGCAATCTCTGCTATTTTTTGAAGTGCCTCATCTTGGAACGATAGCACAATTTCTTCTGACTCTAAAAGGGCAGCATACTGCTTAGTAAGTGCATTTTTAGGCGTTTTCAGAATTTGATAAAAGTCTGCTTCAGTAAGGTTTTCAAGTTCTACTCTAATTGGGAACCTACCTTGCAATTCAGGGATAAGGTCGCTTGGTTTAGCCACATGGAAAGCACCAGCGGCAATGAACAAAATATGGTCCGTATTTACGATACCGTGCTTGGTATTCACAGCACTACCTTCTACAATTGGTAGTAGGTCACGTTGTACACCTTGTCTGCTTACTTCACCAGCATTATTATTTGAACTGGCAATCTTATCAATTTCATCAATGAAAATGATACCTGTATTTTCTGCTCTTGAAATGGCTTCGTCTTTCACTTCGTCCATATCAATAAGCTTGCTGCTTTCTTCTTCTAAAATAACTTTACGAGCATCGGCAATGGTCATCTTGCGTTTTTTGTTGCGTTTTGGCATCATTCCGCCCAGCATTTCTTGCAAGTTCATCATCGTGTTATCGTCCATACCCATTGGACCCATCACACCAATATTAGGGCCACCGCTGCTAGTAGCAACGTCTAGGTCAATCTTCCTATCATCTAGTTCGCCACTGCGCAGTTTCTCAAGGAAAATTTTGCGGGTATTTTCGTTTTGTTCTGTTTCGCTGCTATCGCCAATCTTTACAGGCGGGATCAAAATATCTAATAGCTGCTCTTCGGTATGTTCTAGTGCCTTTTGGCGAACAGTTTCTTTCTTTTCGTTTTTAACCAGTTTCACGGCTTGTTCTA
This sequence comes from Cytophagaceae bacterium, assembly GCA_027487695.1. Taxonomy (GTDB): domain Bacteria; phylum Bacteroidota; class Bacteroidia; order Cytophagales; family Flexibacteraceae; genus JAIYDB01. The sequence goes on from JAIYDB010000119.1 coordinate 3,953, forward strand.
CCAAGTCGCGCACCATACTTTCTACATCTCTACCTACATAACCTACCTCGGTGTATTTGCTTGCCTCTACTTTTATGAAAGGAGCATTAGAGATACTTGCTAACCGACGGGCTATTTCAGTTTTACCTACACCAGTTGCACCTATCATTAAGATGTTATTGGGTACAATCTCTTTCCTTAGTTCAGGGGTGGCTTGCATTCTGCGCCAACGGTTACGCAAAGCAATGGCTACATTGCGTTTTGCTTCAGATTGCCCAATGATAAACTTATCAAGTTCGGCTACTATTTGGCGAGGGGTAAGAAAGGTTTCGTTTTGCTGCATTATGAATTAATAGTCTGCTTTGGCGTAGTAACAGTTTTCTTAAAGAACCTGTTTAAAGCCATATTCACCCCAACAAAGTTGGTGCCGCCTGCTACACTATAAATTGCTCTGCTATAAGCTATTTCTAAACCTTTAATTTTAACCATAAAACCATAGCTCCAACCTGCTCTGCGAGCACGGTCCTCTAGTTTTAATTCTCTGTTAATAAGGTGATTATAGCCAACTCTTACATTAAAAGCTTTGCCTAACAAAAATTCTCCACCTATGACAAAATGACGTGCAAAATTATCGAAGAAGGTTTTTTGTTCTTTTACTTCGTTGCCAGAGGCATCTAGTTCCCCAATTTTATTAGGGTCTAGGTAGGTGATATCGAACCGCTGCCAATTGTGTGAGGTTAAAGAAAACCTTAATGGCATGTGCTCTAACTTATAAGTCATCCCGAAACCAAGGTTAAAGGGCAAACGTAAAGTACTGTTGCTGGTATAATTAGAAAGAGCAAAGCCAGTATTGCGAGCTGTTATGCCAATTGTAAAATCTCTTTTTGGGTGAATGAACAAGGCTCCTAAATCGAAAGCAATGGCATTGGCACTGTATTGTTCAATATTAGAACCTAAAAAATGTAGGTTAGCCCCTAATCTAAATGGACCTGTTTGATAAGCGGTTCCTGCTGTAATGGCGTAATCTGATGGGGCAAAGGTACCTGTTGGGTTTCCGCCATCGTCATAAGCATCCATAGTGCCGTAGGCTACACGTCTGACAGCAAAACCTATAGGCAATTTTTTGTAGGTAGAATTGAAAGAGGCATTCAAATAATTAACCTGCGATGGCATAGCCCCATACTGAAAGCCAAAGTAATTCTTTGAAGTATCTGAAAGCAGGGCTGGGTTACTTAAAAATAAAGAAGGGTCTTGCGCCCTAATGGTATAATGCTGGCCACCAATACCAGCTATTCTTGCATTTGAAGGCAGTTCTAACATCGCAAATGCACTACCTCCACCTAATTGGGCATAGCCTATTGAGGAGTTTAGGACTAAGAATAGGACAATTATCCAACTGCTATTTTTTTCCTTGCGGTGCTGCATCTTTATTGTTGAAAAGGGCAATTTCAAGTTCTAACTGTTCATTGAAGTATTTATTGTTGTTATAGGCTGCAGTATTGCTCTGCGTGAAAGACAACGTGTACTTCTTTTTGAGGGCTATGCAAGAATCAGCCAAAAGTTTGCCCTGCATTTGCAAGGCTTCAAAGTCTGGAGTTTGATTTTTGTTAGCTGTTAAAGCTTTGTCGAACGCTAAGTCTTGTTGTTCTACCACTTGCACCATGGTTTTGATAGACTCAAACATAATGGTCTGAAGTTGTAGTTCGCTTTTTTGCTTATTGCTAACTGACTTAAAATCAGCTACTGTGGTGCTATCAAAATAGCGGTAGTAAATAGTAGCTTCTGCCATTTCTTTCACCGTTCTATCCGTAAAATTTACAGTAGAGCCTGCTAGCTTGTAAGCTGCAAATATGGAGTCTTTGGCAGGATTCCAAGTTTGGTTTACAAAGGACTCCAATTTCTCTTGCGGACTTTTACAAGCAGTAAAAGCACCCACAAGCATTATTGAAAGTAGCCCAAGTTTCCACAATTTTTTCACAATGGTATAAAGCTAAAGCGTAAAGATTATTGCTGTAAGTGAAATGTATTTCACTATTATTTTGCCTTGGCAGTGGTTTTTGCGGCTGCTTTTGGCTTTGCAGTAGTGGCTTTTGCTTTAGGTGCAGCCTTGGCTGTTGCAGTTTTAGTACTTGCAGCTTTGGTTTTAGCAGCAGGCTTAGCCGCTGGTTTTGCAGCAGTTTTGCCTTTTGTTTTGCCAGGGAAATTGCGCGTTGGCTTATCGGCAGCTTCTAAAGCAAGTTCAGTACAACGTTGTAGGGTAAGGCTGGTAGGCTCGGTATCTTTAGGGATTTTTACGTTTTGCCCTTTGAATGAGATATATGGTCCCCAACGTCCATTCAAAATTTGAACTTCAGTATCTTCTTCAAAAATCTTAATTACCTTTTCAGCCTCGGCTTTGCGCTTTGCTAGGATAACATCTATGGCTTCCTGAGGGGTAATGCTTAGCGGGTCTCCACCTTTAGGAATAGAAATGAACTTATCTGAGTGCTTGATATAAGGACCAAACCTACCCACGTTAGCTACCATTTTCTTGCCTTCAAATTCGCCTAAGTCTCTAGGGAGTTTGAAAAGCTCTAGTACATCGTCTAGAGTAATAGTTTCAAGACGTTGGTCTTTGCGTAGGTTAGCGTATTGAGGGGTTTCACCTTCTTCAATTTCACCAATTTGAGCCAATGGACCGTATTTTCCTAAACGCACATAGATAGGCGAACCCGTTTCTGGGTGATTACCAACTAATCGTTTGGTTTGAACATCTTCTCTAGCAAGTCCATCGGTAAGCTCAACCGTTTCGTGGAACTTCTTATAGAAGGTATCTATCATTACGTTCCATTCCACTTTGCCGTCGGCAATTAAATCGAACTCCTCTTCTACGTTTGCCGTGAAGTGGAAATCAACCACGTTAGGGAAGTGCTTAACCAAGAAATCATTCACAATTACCCCCATATCGGTAGGGAATAACTTGTTCTTTTCGCTACCCGTATTTTCTGAAAGTTGGTGGGTGGTGATGTTGCCATTAGAAAGCACCATCTCAGTATAAGGACGTGGTTTGCCCTCACGAGAGTCTTTCATGATATACTCTCTGCTAATGATTGTTGAAATAGTCGGTGCATAAGTAGAAGGCCTACCAATGCCCATTTCTTCCAACTTCTTAACTAGCGCGGCTTCATTGTACCTTGGGGCTGCCTTGGTAAAGCGTTGAGTAGCTTTTATATTTTCGTTTTTAACGGTTTCGCCTACTGCCATTTCTGGAAGCATGCCTTCTTGTTCGGCACCTTCTTCCTCATCAGTATCGTTGTGTTCGATATATACTTTTAGGAAACCATCAAACTTAATTACCTCACCTCTGGCGTGGAAATCTTCTTTGCGAGTAGAAGGTTGAATGATAGCGTGAGTACGTTCCAGTTCCGCATCGGCCATTTGAGAGGCTATTGCACGCTTCCAGATAAGCTCATAGAGGCGTTGGTCGTTACGTTCGGCACCAGCCTTCATTACACCAAAGTCGGTAGGACGTATGGCTTCGTGAGCCTCTTGTGCGCTTTCGTTTTTGGTTTTAAACCTGCGGGTTTTAGAATACTTAGCTCCGTAAGCAGCAGTAATCGCATTAGAGGCAGCCTCTAATGCCATTTCCGAAAGGTTTAAGGAATCGGTACGCATATAAGTAATATGCCCAGCTTCGTACAAGCGTTGGGCAACACTCATGGTTTGCGATACAGAAAATCCTAATTTATGGCTAGCCTCTTGTTGGAGGGTAGATGTTGTAAATGGGGCAGCAGGACTACGCTTAGCTGGCTTAGTTTCTAGTGAAGAAACACTGAAACTTGCACTCAAGCAATCTTGTAAGAACTGTTGGGCTTCTGGCTGCTCGTTAAACTTGTGGTTTACTTCAGCTGTGAAGGGCTTGCCTTTTGCAGTAAAGAACTTACCAGTAACACGGAAACTTGATGTGCTATTGAAGCCATCTATTTCACGTTCACGGTCCACAATTAAACGAACTGCTACTGATTGTACCCTACCAGCACTTAAACCACGCTTAATCTTTTTCCAAAGTACTGGCGATAGTTCAAACCCTACAAGGCGGTCTAGTACTCTACGGGCTTGTTGGGCATTTACTAAATCGTAATTGATACCTCTAGGGTTCTCAATTGCCTTTAGAATTGCAGGTTTCGTAATCTCACGGAAAACGATACGCTTGGTTTGGATATCTGTTAGCTGTAAAGCTTCTTTCAAGTGCCAAGAAATGGCTTCTCCTTCGCGGTCATCGTCAGTTGCGAGCCATACCATATCACTTTGCTTGGCAAGCTTACGCAATTCTTTAACGAGGTCTATTTTATCGGCACTTATCTCGTAGTGAGGTTCAAAGCCGTGCAGAATATCTATGGAATGATTATCCTTAGGTAAATCACGTACGTGCCCGTAGCTGCTTTTCACTGTAAACTCCGAACCGAGGTAGTTTTCAATGGTTTTTGCTTTTGCTGGGGACTCTACTATGACCAGATTTTTAGACATAAGGGCGAAGGAAATAGAAATGCAATGTTACAAAGCAACACGCTATTTTGGGTATTATTATTAGTAAACTATGCCAAAGGCGGTGGCAAATAACTAAAAAAGAACAACCCTTGCTTTGTTTTGCAAGGGTTGTATGTAAAATAAATATGTAAACCTTATCCTAGGTAACCTTTTAAGGCTTTGCTTTTGCTTACGTGGCGCAGCCTACGAATGGCTTTTTCTTTGATTTGGCGCACTCTTTCGCGGGTAAGGTTGAACTTTTCACCTATTTCTTCAAGGGTCATAGTATGGTGACCATTTAGTCCGAAATAAAGCTCAATTACTTTCTGTTCTTTTTCGCCAAGGGTTTGAATAGCACGTTGTACTTCTCTTCTTAACGATTCATGCATCAGGTCTAAATCTGGTGCGCTTTCGTTATCGTTTTCAAGTACATCTAATAAGCTATTGTCTTCACCTGGAACGAAAGGCGCATCCACCGATACGTGTCTGCCGCTGATACGGATAGTATCTGAAACTTCGCTTGGACTCATTTCTAAGGCTTCAGCAAGTTCTTCTGGCGATGGTTCACGCTCTAGCTTTTGCTCTAGTTCGCTATAAGTTTTGGTAATCTTATTTAAAGAACCTACACGGTTTAATGGTAAACGTACAATACGGCTTTGTTCAGCCAATGCCTGCAAAATAGATTGGCGAATCCACCAAACGGCGTATGAGATAAACTTAAAACCACGAGTTTCATCGAAACGCTGAGCGGCTTTAATTAGACCTAAGTTACCTTCGTTAATTAAATCGCCTAACGAAAGACCTTGGTTTTGATATTGTTTAGCTACTGATACTACGAAACGAAGGTTTGCCTTCGTTAATTTTTCAAGTGCACGCTGGTCGCCTTCTCTGATTCGTTTTGCAAGTTCTACCTCTTCTTCAGGGGTAAGCAAATCTACCTTACCAATTTCTTGTAAATATTTATCAAGAGATTGGCTTTCACGGTTGGTGATTTGTTTGCTAATCTTGAGTTGTCTCATCAGAATTTTTTAAGGTTGGTATAATATCTAGCGGCAAAAAGAATTGCCGAAGACCATTATGCTATAATAACGCAGTAGCTGCCTAGATATTGGAGCGCAAAGGTACAAACTCTATTGATAAAATAGACAGTAAATTTAGTAAGGAAGTCTGTAACCTCAAAAAAAAGTTATTCAGTAGATATTGATTTAGATTTATTGGGCGTTTACAAATGGATTGTTCAGCTTTTCATATCCTATACTGGTTTTAGGACCGTGACCAGGGTACACGATTACTGCTGCTGGCAAGGTGTATAACTTGGTTCTGATGGTAGTTTCTAAGGTTTTGAAATTGCCACCTGGCAAATCGGTTCTGCCTATAGACTCAAAAAATAAGGTATCGCCTACAATGATTAGACCTTCTTTTTCTTCATAAAAAGCAACGTGACCCGGGGCGTGCCCAGGAGTAAAGATAACCTTAAGGGTTGCATTGCCAATGGTAATGGTTTGCCCTTCTACTAAAAATTGGTCTGGTGTAGCACCTTGGTAGTTGTTAATACCAAAGGTTGGTGCATAGTTAGTAACAGAATCTAAAATCGAAATTTCGTTCTGATGGATATAAAGTTGTACTTGATAGGTGTTCTTACAAAAGGTATTGCCTAGTACGTGGTCAATATGGCAATGGGTATTGAGCAGGTAACGTACTTTCAGGTTTCTGCGTGAAATAAATTCAGCCAAGGCATTTTCTTCTGATGAATTAGAACAGCCCGGATCAATGATGGCAGCATCTAAAGTTTCATCGTCAAAAACGATATAGGTATTTTCCTGAAACGGATTAAATGTAAATGATTTAACGCTGAGCATAGCTTTTTAAGAACGCAGGCGAAGGTATGAAAACTTGGTCAGAAAGTTAGCTAATCTTTCTCCATTCACTTTGTTTACGCATTTTTTGGGTATGCATCCAATGTTGCATAGGTAAGTGTTCTGGTAGTTCTAGTTTAGGGTCGGCCGCAATGAGTTCTTTGGCGGCTTGCCTGCTTAGTTCTACTATTTTGGCATCGGCACTTAAATCGGTCAGGTGTAAATCAACCACGCCGCTTTGTTGGGTTCCTGCTAAATCGCCAGGACCGCGGAGGCGTAAATCTACATCTGCTATTTCAAAGCCATCTGTGGTGCGTTCCATTGTTTCCAGACGTACGAAGGATTCTTTGCTCAATTTAACACCTGTTACAAGCAAGCAATAGCTTTGGTCAGCCCCTCTACCTACTCTACCTCTGAGCTGGTGCAATTGCGAAAGACCAAAACGTTCGGCACTTTCAATCACCATAACGGAAGCATTGGGTACGTTAACTCCCACCTCAATTACAGTAGTGGCTACCATAATTTGGGCTTTCCCTTCAATGAAAAGTTGCATTTGGGCATCGCGTTCTTCTTTTGGCATTTTGCCGTGTACCATTACAGTGAGGTACTTTTCAGCTGGAAATGCTTCAGAAATGCGTTGGAAACCTTCTTGCAAGTTCTCAAAGTCTATTTTCTCTGATTCTTCAATCAAGGGAAAAACTACATATACCTGCCTTCCAAGTGCAATTTCCTTCTTCATAAAATCGAAGATGCGCTCTCTGGAGGTGTCGTATATGTGGCGGGTAGTGATTGGCTTACGTCCAGGAGGAAGTTCATCAATAATACTCACATCCAAATCGCCATAGAGGGTCATTGCCAAGGTTCTTGGAATTGGCGTGGCGGTCATTACCAAAACGTGGGGTGGACATTGGCGTCCCTTTGCCCAAAGTTTTGCCCGTTGGGCAACGCCAAAGCGGTGTTGCTCGTCAATAATGCAAAGCGCTAGGTTATTGAAGATAACGGTATCGGTAAGTAAGGCGTGGGTACCAATAATCAATTTTAGTTCTCCGCTTTTAAGTGAAGCTAAAATTTGGTCACGTTCTTTTTTCTTGGTGTTGCCTGTGAGTTTAGCACAAGGGATGCCACATAGTGCTGCTAGTTCACCCAAACCTACAGCGTGCTGTTCGGTAAGGATTTCTGTGGGAGCCATTAATGCAGCTTGGTAGCCATTAGAAATAGCCATAAGTGCGGCTACAAAAGCCACTATGGTTTTGCCTGAACCTACATCGCCTTGGAGCAAGCGGTTCATTTGCTGACCCGTATTTAAATCGTGGTGGATTTCCTTGAGTACCCGTTTTTGCGCACCAGTCAATTGAAACTTCAAGTGGTTCAAATAAAACTCGTGTACTAAATCGGTCTTTGGGCAAAGCAAACCAGGGTTGGCTTCCTTTTGGTGGTAGTTGGTTTGCAGTAAACCTATTTGCAGAAAGAAAAGCTCTTCAAATTTGATGCGGAACTTTGCTTTTTCTAGCAGTTCCTGGCTTTTAGGGAAGTGCACATTGAGCAATGCTACTTTCCTTGAAACCATACGGTAGTTATCAATAATGCTTTCAGGCAGGTTTTCTTCTAAGTAGGGATATACTTGTTTGAAAAGCAGCTGCATAACCGATTCAATGGCTTTGCGATCTAGCTTCTTTTTACGCAAGCCTTCAGTTAAGCTGTAAACAGGATTTAGAAACTTAGGTGGCGCATAAGTTTGGGTAAAGACATCCAATTCAGGATGGGCTATGGAATACTTGCCTCCATATCGGGCTACCTTACCATAAGCCACGTATTCTAAGCCAACGATTAGCTTTTTTTCTAGCCAAGGTTGCGGTTTAAACCATACCAATTCAATCGTAGCAGTGCTATCTTGAATAATGGCGACTAGACGCCTATTGAAGCCTGTGCCTACCAATTCAGGCTTTTGAATTAGAGTGCCCTTTACTTGTAAGGTATCTCCTTCGGAGGCTTTGGCAATAGGTTCAAAATGCTGTCTGTTTTCGTACCTATAAGGAAAGAAGTATAGTAAATCGGCCCAAGTATTTAATGCTAATTCACCTGCCAATGCCTGTGCCTTTTGCGGGGTAAGTCCCGGTAATTGGCTTAAAGGATTGAGCAGGTATTGATGCATTTTCTATGGGAATTTTGGCTTTTTTCTAGCAATTGTTTTCCTGCTTTTGCCTGTTGCAGAAGGTAAACCCAGGTGCTTATTTCTTGTAATTCTACAGAAGAAAACCAAAAATAGGGGCATTGTATTTAATTTGCAGCAACTTATTAAGAATTAGATGCTGGAAGGTGCCTATAAGGCTGTGTTGAAGAATGGTGTTTTGGGTGTATTTACCCTGGCAATGTTGCTTGTTTTTACTACTGGTTGTAGTAGAAAGGTGTATAATGCTAATCCTTCTTTAATAGGTGAAAGTCAGATAGATGACTTGCAAATCGACGAAACTCCTACAAGACATATTGATGCCTACGGCTATTTGAATTTGCCACCAGATTCGCCTTTGCCTATCGTGATTTTTACTTACAAGCCTAACGATTATTTAGTGGGTAGCCCTTGTGCGAGGGAGTATATGTTAGAACGTGGCTACCTGTATATTAGCAAAGACGACCATCCTAACCGCGATATTGACGAGGTAAAGATGTGGTTCATCATTAAACGTGCTGAGTGGAAAGTGTTTTGGCGCAATGGCCCAGGATGGAAAAAACGCCTGAGAAAACACTTGAAACAATGCAAGGCTTCATCAGGCGATTTTGTAGGCTAAGTAATTATTTTTTACTCAGGTAACTGACCTAAGTAGTTATCAGGCTTAATGTTATGCAATACTGCCTTGGTAGTTTCATTGATGTTTAGGCTTTCAATGAAGGCAGTAATATCGTCCATTGTAATTTCAGACTTACCTCTAGTAAGTGCCTTTAAAGCCTCATATGGTTGTGGGTAGCCTATTGCACGCAATACCGTTTGGATGCCTTCTGCAACTACGGCAGCATTGGTTTCTAAATCTTTATGTAGTTGGGCATTATTTAATTCTAACTTACCTAATCCCTTTAAAACTGACTGTAACGCAATTATAGTATGCGACATTGGAACACCTAAGTTGCGTAAAACGGTACTATCGGTAAGGTCACGTTGTAGGCGACTGATAGGAAGTTTCTCTGCAAAGTGTTGGAACAAAGCATTAGCTACACCAAGGTTACCTTCAGCATTTTCAAAGTCGATTGGGTTAACTTTGTGTGGCATTGCGCTGCTGCCTACTTCGCCTTCTTTGGTTTTTTGCTTGAAGTAATTGATAGAGATATAGGTCCATATATCCCTGCACATATCAATTAAGATGGTATTGATACGACTCAAATTATGGGCCCAAGCCGCTAAATTATCGTAATGCTCAATTTGAGTAGTGTACTTACTTCTACTCAAATGCAATACGTTTTCAACAAATTGGTTGCCGAAATCGTGCCATTGGTGGTCTGGAAAAGCGACGTTATGCGCATTGAAATTACCCGTTGCTCCACCAAACTTTGCCGAATAAGGAACTTGTTCTAGGTGAGCAATTTGGTTTTCTAAACGCTCAATAAAAACAAATATCTCCTTACCTAAACGAGTTGGCGATGCTGGCTGTCCGTGAGTGCGTGCAAGCATAGGTACTTCTAACCATTGCTCCGCTAAAATTTCAAGCTGGTCTAGCACCTGCTGAAGCATTGGCAAAAGCACTTCTTCAGTAGCCTCTTTCATAGAAAGAGGAATGGCAGTATTATTAATATCTTGAGAAGTAAGCCCAAAGTGTACCCACTCGGTATTTAACTTCATAGGCAGGCTTTGGATACGTTCTTTCAAGAAGTATTCTAGAGCCTTAATATCGTGGTTGGTGGTAGCTTCTAATTCTTTAACACGGAAACAATCGTCTAAAGAAAAGCCACGGTGAATTTCTCTTAGCAATTCAGGATCAGAAACTGGCGTGCCAATAGCTTCTGAAAACGCAATGAGGTATTCGATTTCAACAAATAGGCGGTATTTGAAAAGCGCATACTCTGAGAAATAATCAGACAAAGCAGCGGTAGTTTTATGGTAACGCCCATCAACAGGGCTAACGGCCAAAAGCGGATGCAACATACAAGGTGGTAGCTAAGGTGCAAAGGTGGCACCTTATGGCTAAACTGCAAAATTAAGGAATTGCTATCTGGTAAAAATTTGGTAAATAATTGGTTTACAAATGTAGGTAGTATGGCTGCAAAAGAGCGGTAAACTCAGGGGTATATTCGTTTTGGGAATTACGAATGGAAAGGGTTGTAGAACTAGGTTGTGTAAAACTATTGCCTCTTATAAACTGGCTTACCACTCTAAAAACAGGTTTTTCTAGGGAATTATGTATAAAAAATTGTTGTAAAGGAAACCAGCCAAATGCAGCTAACTCTTCTGAAAGCTGTGTCATTTGGTAAGAAGGGAGCAGACACCAAAAGCTGGCATTTTCTAAAGATAATCTGTTTACAGAAAAGGCTAATTCTTTAAATGAAAGTGAAGTAGTATGTAAGGCAGCATTCTTCTTAGGGTCGGGTCCTAATAGGTGGTCGGGAAAAAATGGAGGATTGCAAATGATTACATCAAATAAATTGACGGGCTGGTAATCTATTACGTTACCTTCAATTGCTGACAGACGATTACCCCAAGGCGAATTTTCAAAATTAAAATTTGCTTCTTCAGTAGCAGCAGGGTCTATTTCTAAAGCTGTAAAATGGGCATCAGGAAATTTTTGAGCCAACATTAAAGGCAACAAGCCAGTACCTGTGCCAATATCTAAAACCGTTTTTGCCTTAACTAAGTCAATCAATGCGCCAAACAAGCAGCTTTCGGTACAGACCTTTAAGGTGGTTTGTTCCTGTTTTACAGCAAATTGTTTGAAGGTAAAGTACCCTTTCTGGATAGGTAGCAAGATTAAATTCCCTTTGATTAGTGAAACAAAATAAGCCAAATTATATTTAGCCTTTGGTATGGCTAGGCATTTGCTCGAATTTACAGACAAAGGAATTTACTGCGAAGCAGGCGATTTTTACATTGACCCTTGGAAAAAGGTGAGCAAGGCGGTAATCACGCACGCCCACGCCGACCACTCTCGTTGGGGAATGGAGCAGTATATCGCCCATAACCATTCTGTGCCAATTATGCGCTTGCGACTAGGTGCAAAAATTGCTGTAACAGGTTATGATTATAACGAAACCTTTATGGTGAATGGGGTGAAACTAAGCTTTCATCCAGCAGGTCATATCATAGGTTCGTCGCAAGTGAGGGTTGAATATAAAGGTGAAATTTGGGTTGCCAGTGGCGATTACAAACTAGCCGACGATAATTTCAGTGCGCCTTTTGAACCCGTGCAATGCCATACATTTATTACAGAATCAACTTTTGGGTTGCCAGTATACAGGTGGAAACCAAGTAAAGTAATTTACAATGAAATGAATGCATGGTGGCAACAAAACCAAGCGGAAGGTAAAGTCTCGGTTTTGGCTGGATATTCTCTAGGAAAAGCCCAGAGAATGCTTCAAAATATAGATGCCAGTATTGGTCCTATTTATACCCACGGTGCAGTAGAAAATGTAAATTCGGTACTAAGGCATTATCAGGATTTACCAGAAACCACGCCAGTAAGTGCCGCAAAGAACAAAACAGAACTAGCAGGAAGCTTGGTTATATGTCCACCATCTGCTCTCAATACCCCTTGGGAAAAGAAATTAGGCGATACTGATACCGCTATGGCTAGCGGTTGGATGGGTTTACGAGGAGCAAGAAGAAGGCAATCGGTTGATAGAGGATTTGTATTAAGCGACCACGCCGATTGGGACGATTTGATTAATTCCATAAAGGCCACTGGTTGCGAGCAAGTATTCGTTACCCACGGTTATACCCATCTGTTTGCCAAGTGGTTACGAGAGCAAGGCTACGATGCCCACGAAGCTGTAACCGATTATATAGGCGAAGCAGCAGATAATGATATAGCAGAAGAAACTACCACAGTAGTTGCAGCAGAAGAGGAGGGAAAGCAATGAGAGCCTTTGCCCAACTGATTAACGAACTAGACCAAACCACCAAAACCAATGCTAAGGTGGCTGCGCTGGAAAGTTATTTCCGCACCGCAACAGATGCAGATAAAATTTGGGCTTTGGCTTTGTTTACTGGACGCCGACCTAAGCGTCCTATCAATTCAACCTTATTCAGAACTATAGCCCAAGAACTATCAGGCATACCCCCTTGGTTATTTGAGGAAAGCTACCACGTGGTGGGCGATTTAGCAGAAACCATTGCCACTTTAGTGCCTCCAGCTACTGAAGTGAGCAATACAATGACTTTAGCGGAAGCCATTGCCTTTTTGCAAGGTTTAAAGAAATTAGAACCTGATGAAATAGCCCATCTTTTGCAAGATAAGTGGCTATCAATGGATATTGGCGAACGCTTTGTATTCAATAAGTTAGTTACAGGAGGTTGGCGAATAGGCGTTTCTGATAAATTGGTAGTAAAGGCGCTTTCAAATGTTTTAGAGAAAGAACCGAACTGGTTAACCCATAAATTAATGGGCAATTGGGACCCTGCTAAAATTAGTTTTGAAGCCTTATTAGCAGCAGAAACCGATGAAAACCAAGATTTTAGTAAGCCTTATCCGTTCTATTTAGCCTATCCTTTAGAAAAGGAATTAGCCGATTTAGGCAATCCATCAGATTGGTTTGCAGAATGGAAATGGGATGGCATCCGTGGGCAAATCATAAAGCGAGGCAATGAACATTATGTATGGAGTAGGGGAGAAGAACTATTGACCGATAAGTTCCCTGAATACAATACCCTTGCTAAAGCACTGCCTAATGGTACTGTATTAGATGGTGAAATTCTGGCTTTTGAAAATAATTTACCCTTACCGTTTCATCAGCTACAAACCAGAATTAGTCGGAAAAATATCACCGCTAAAGCATTAAAGGAAAGTCCTGTCGTGTTTATGGCTTATGACTTGCTTGAATGGGAGGGAAAGGACATTCGAGAAACGCCACTTTCAGAAAGAAAGGAATTGTTGCAGGAATTAGTAAAGCGGGTAAATATGCCTGAACTATTCATTGCTTCAGATCCAGTAGAATTTAGCACTTGGGAGGAACTTACGGAAATTCGTACCCAATCCCGAACCGTAAATGCCGAAGGCTTTATGCTGAAAAGCAAAGCCAGTACCTACCAAACTGGTCGTAAAAAAGGCGGTTGGTGGAAATGGAAAATTGACCCACTCACAGTAGATGCTGTGCTTATTTATGCTCAAGCAGGACACGGGCGAAGGGCTAATTTATATACTGATTTTACCTTTGCCGTGTGGGACGATAGCGGTAGTTTAGTTCCATTTGCCAAGGCATATAGCGGTCTTACCGATAAGGAATTGGTAGAGGTAGATGCCTTTGTAAAAAAGAATACCAAGGAACGCTTTGGACCTGTGCGAAGCGTAACGCCGCAATTGGTAATGGAGATTGCCTTTGAGGGAATCAATCCATCGCCAAGGCATAAAAGCGGAATTGCCTTGCGCTTCCCTCGGATAGCACGTTGGCGTACCGATAAACCTATTGAAGAGGCTGATACCCTTCAGCATTTAAAAGACTTATTACAACTCTATGGAAATAAGTCAGACTCAGAATAAGGCACTAGCCTTACACAAAGCTTGGTTTAAACAACGAGGTTGGCAAGCTTTCCCTTACCAAGAAGAGGCCTTATTGGCTTATCAATCAGGTAAGGATGGGTTAATTAATGCACCAACAGGTAGTGGCAAAACCTTTTCGTTATGGCTACCTATCCTTATAGATTGGATAGTTAAAAATGGATCTGTTCGCCCTAAACCAAGGCGTTTGAAAGTATTGTGGATTACCCCAGTGCGTGCCTTAGCAAACGACTTACAGTTGGCAATGCAAAAGGCAGCACAAGAAATAGGGTTAGATTGGGAAGTAGGCATAAGAACAGGCGATACCGATTTAAAAACGAGGACCAAACAGAAAACAGTTCCCCCAGAGTGTCTGATTACTACGCCTGAATCGCTTCATTTGATGCTGAGCAATAAGGGCTATAAAGACCTTTTCGGTAGTTTGGAAGCCATTGTAATAGACGAATGGCACGAATTACTTGGCACAAAACGGGGAGTTCAGGTAGAATTGGCTTTGGCGGTAATGCGCACACTAAGTCCTACCCTCAGAATATGGGGGATATCAGCCACCATCGGCAATATGGCGGAGGCTGTAGAAGTGCTGATGGGCAGTAATTACAATCCTGAAAATACCTGCATCGTTCGCTCTGAAATAGAAAAGCGGATAGTCATTAAATCGGTTCTTCCTGATGAGGTAGAAGACTTCCCTTGGGGTGGACACTTGGGTATCAAGCTATTGCCTAAAATAATACCTATTCTGCAAGAAGGGAAAACCACTTTGGTGTTTACCAATACCCGTAGCCAGTGCGAAATTTGGTATTCCTATATTCTGGAGGCTATGCCAGAATTAGCTGGCGAAATGGCACTACACCACGGTAGTTTAAGTGGCGAAGTGCGTACTTGGGTAGAAGATAACTTGCGTTCAGGTGGGTTGAAAGTAGTGGTATGTACCTCAAGTTTAGATTTGGGGGTCGATTTTCGTCCCGTAGAACGTATTATCCAAATAGGAGGACCGAAGGGCGTAGCTCGTTTCTTGCAGCGAGCAGGTCGAAGCGGTCACCGACCAGATGCTGAGAGTGTGATTTACTTTGTCCCCACTCATTCCCTAGAATTAATTGAGGCAGCTGCTCTGCGAGAGGCCATTAAGCAAAACGCTATTGAACCACGCCGACCAGTAATTCGGGCATTTGATGTGCTCATTCAGTTTTTGGTTACTATGGCCATTTCAGAAGGCTTTAAAGCTGATGAAATGCTAGCTTTAATAAGTAATACTTTCGCCTACAATAACCTAAATCAAACTGAATGGGAGAATGTGTTGGGCTTTATTACCACAGGTGGAAGTTCCTTAAAGGAGTATAAAGAACACTACCGAGTAACCCGAGAAGAAGACTTTTACTTTGTAAAATCTAAGCGCATTGCTATGCGTCACCGTGTGAATATAGGAACCATTACCAGCGATGTTTCCATAGCGGTAAAGTTTCTTTCAGGAGGTTATATAGGCAACATAGAAGAGTACTTTGTGAGCAAGCTAAAGCCTGGAACGGTATTTAGCTTCGGAGGGAAAAACCTCATTTTCGTACAACTGAAGGATATGACCTGCTTTGTGCGCAAAGGCGATAAGCGCAACGTGAATATCCCAAGTTGGCAAGGGGGGCGAATGCCACTGAGTTCAATGCTATCTAGTATGATACGGGAAAAGCTAAATCAATACTTAGATGGCACTGCCACCGATATAGAATTGGAAGCCATAAAACCAATGCTTGATCGTCAACAACGGATGAGTTTATTGCCTCATAAAAACGAATTACTTATAGAGCAAATTAAAACCAAAGAAGGCTATCATTTATTCTTTTACCCCTTTGAAGGCAGGTATGTAAACGAAGGCATTGCCAGTTTAATAGCCTTACGTTTATCTCAGCAAGAAAGCAATACCTTTAGTATAGGCTTAAGCGATTACGGCTTTGAATTATTGAGCGATGACCCTGTAAACATTGCCGAATTTCTGGAAGAGGATATTTTTCATACCAATAACCTGCTTCAAGAAATTCAGGAAGCAATGAATGCGGTGCAATTAGCCTCCAGAAAGTTTAGGGATATAGCCCAAATATCGGGACTTACCTTTCCTGGTATACCAGGCAAAGAATTAAAGGCAAGGCACTTGCAGGCAAGTTCAACCTTGTTTTTTAATATGTTTTCACAGTACGAGCCTAATCATTTACTTTTGCGTCAGGCTTACGAAGAGGTGCTGTACGACCAAATGGATGAACCCCGTTTGCGAGCAGCACTGCACAATATAGCCCAGCAGAAAATAGTAGTTACCTATCCAGATAGGCCCACGCCATTTAGTTTTCCTATTATGGTTGAACGTATCCGTTCGAAATATAGCAATGAAACTTTGGAGGAACGTGTGCAAAAAATGATTACCCAAATAGAAGGAAAAAAGTAAATTGAATACCTATACTACTCATATTGTACGCGGTCAAGAATTTTGGTTATTACCTGAAAATGCACTGTATTGGCAATCAGAACAAATGCTATTTATTGCCGATTTACACTTAGGAAAAGCCACCCATTTCAGAAATAATGGGATGTATTTTCCAGAACAAATTATTGGGGCGGAACTTGAAAAACTAACTAAAATTTTAAAAAAAATACCAGTCAAAAAAGTAATTATTGCCGGCGATTTATTCCACAGTAAAAACAATGCAGAATGGCAAGGTTTAAAGGAATGGATTTTATTATTTCCCGATACTAAATTTATTCTTGTGAAAGGCAATCACGACATTTTGCCAATTGAAATTTACCAGCAAACTGCCTTAGAAGTAGTGCCTAACCACTTAATAATAGGCGATTTTATTGTAGCACATTACCCAATAGAACCAGAAGAAAATACTGAATTTGCTAACTATTACCGTATTTGTGGGCATTTACACCCTGGTTTTTTACTTGGAGCTAAAATGCAACGCAGGCTTAGTTTGGCTTGTTTTTGGTTTCAGGAACACCAGGTAGTGTTACCATCGTTCGGGGTAACCACAGGAAAAATAAATATTAAGCCTAACCCTTCAGATAAAGTATTTGTGGTGGCTGGGGAAAAGGTGATATTGGGGTTTTAATCATTTAGAACTCTATTCACTTGTCTGCCAAATAGTAAATTTTCTGGACAAGTGAATAGAGTTATCATATACCTTAAACTTGTTTAAGATTATTTTTCTTATGTTCTCTTACCAATTCCATAAGCGCAGCCAAACCAATTACCTGGCTTTGTTCATCTAGTGGGAAGGCATCGTTAGTAGCGGTAACTACAAATGCTTTATTGGGCTTAATATCTTTTAAGGCCTCATAGTATCCTTTAGAAAGCTTAGGTTTTAGGCTGCGCTTAATTTCAACAGTCCATATTTCCTGATTGGGAAAGGTAATTACCAAGTCAATTTCTGCTCCTCCACCTGTTCGGTAATAACAAAGTGTTGTATGCCATTGTACAACCGCAGCAATGTTTTCAATTACAAAGCCTTCCCAGCTATTGCCAAGTATATGGTGTGATAGTAGTTGGTCTAAACTCTCTAATTGAAGTAAGGCGTGCACAATACCACTATCTCTGATATACACCTTTGGCGATTTTACCAATCGTTTGTTGATGTTAGCTTCATAAGGCAGCAGTTTCCTTACCAAAAGTAAATCGGCTAAGATATCAATGTAGCGATTAGCAGTTTGGGTGCTTAACTCTAAGTTTCTGCCAAGGTCTGAACTATTTAAAATACTCCCCTGTTGGTAAGCAAGCATAGTCCACAACTTTTGGAGTTTTTGGGCAGGTAGTTTAAAGCCAAAAGCAGCTACATCTCTTTCAAGGTAGGTTCTGATAAAGTCCTGCCTTATTTTAAGGCTAAGTTTTGGCGTACGTGCCAAGTAACTTTGTGGAAACCCACCTCTTAACCAAAGTAGTTGCAGGCTTTGGTCATTGTTTGGTATTTCAGTTGCCAGTAATGGCGACATTTCAATGTATGCAATTCTACCAGCAAGGCTTTCGCCTGACTGGTTAATAAGATCTAGCGATGCAGAACCTAAAAGCAAAAACCTGCCTATACCCTTGCCTTTCCTTCTGCCTCGGTCAATTACACCCCTCAATTCTGGGAATAAGCTTGGCATACGGTGCACTTCATCAATTATTACAAGCCTATCTTCTACCGATTCAAAATAAAGACTTGGGTTGGTTAGCTTTAAGCGGTCGGCTTCGCTTTCCATATCTAAGTATATAGCACCTACCTCATCGCCAATATCTTGGGCAATGGTAGTTTTTCCTACTTGGCGTGGACCTATAATGCATACCGCAGCTTGATAGGTGAGCGCTTCTTGAAGGTCGGCTATTACTTTTCTACTAATCATCCATGCAATTTAGCCATAGCTTGGATAATTTGCAACGATACTTTTATTTATAAATATAATTAAACCATTGATATACTGCTGTATAGGTATTTTTAAGCTTATTTGTATTTTTTTATGGCTATGAATAAAGTGATCGTTATCAAATCTTGATTTTAGACATGAAATTTTACATTGTTAATCAGTTTATAAATACAAACTATCCTTGCAAATTATCCATGACTTGGATAATTTGCAAGGATAGTTTTTGGATTATAATTATATAAATACCTTATTTATAGGTATTTAATTTAAAATTACTTTTTTAGTAATGATACAAACCCATTTTGGTTTTCAACTATGTATTTTTCACCTTTTAATTCTTTAAAAAGTGCTATTGATGTTTTTTGATCTCCTGATTGTGGATAGCAAGTAAAAGTTCCTTTCAAGTGTTTAATGCCTTTTGCTAAACCTGGAGCGTTTTTAATTTCTACACCTACAAAACTTGCCCCTAAAAATTGTGGTTTAAACAAAAATGTATCGCCAGTGGGTTCTAGACCAGCAGCTATAGCTTTGGTCTTTACTGTTTCAGGCTTAGCGCCAAAAGCAATACCAAAGAAATACCAAACGGTAGCCGTATAAAAACGAGCATCAATAACTTGTTCTACTGAGTTTCTCATAGCTTTTTCTGAATTGCTAACGTTAGGTATTTGATACTTCTTGCTGCTTTTGCCAAGCTTGTAAGGCTCTGCGGGTATTGTTGAGTACAAACTTAAATTGCATGGTAAAGCTATCTGGATGGTACTGGGCAAATGCTTGTTCCCATTCTTGGTACTGGCTTAAGTTCCAAGTTTTAAATGACTCAGGATCTATTTTTTTGCTTGTTAAGTACTCATTAAAAGTCATACTGGGCAGTGCTTAAATGTGCTTTAGCAGTTTTGTATTCTTCCAAAAGTTCTGCAACAACTTGAGCAGCTGGTTTAATGGTTGAAATAAGAGCAGCAATTTGCCCTATTTCTAGTTCACCTTCTACTAAGTCGCCTTCAAACATACCCTTCTTCGCTCTACCTCTACCCAATAGTGCTGTTAATTCTTCTTTGGTGGCGCAATTGGCTTCTGCGGTTTTTACTGCTTTATAAAAATCGTTTTTGAGTAAGCGCACTGGGGTTAATTGCTTTAAACTTAGTTCAGTATCGCCATCAGATGCTTTTAAAATTTCGTTTTTAAAATTGATGTGTGCACTACTTTCTTCCGTAGCTGCAAATAAGGAACCTACTTGCACCGCTTCAGCACCTAATGCCATAGCCGCCAACATTGCTGCACCTGAACCTATGCCGCCAGCTGCTATTAAAGGTAAGTGGGTAACTTTTCTAATCATAGGGATAAGGCATAGGGTAGTCGTTTCTTCTTTCCCGTTGTGGCCGCCTGCTTCAAAGCCTTCTGCAACAATGGCATCTACACCTGCTTCTTCACATTTAATGGCGAATTTGGTATTGGCTATTACGTGTACTACTGTGATACCTGCCGCTTTCAGGTGGCTGGTCCACGCTTTTGGGTTGCCCGCACTGGTAAAAACAATAGGTACTTTTTCTTCTATAATGGTTTGAACATGCTCTTCAATATTAGGGTAGAGCAGTGGCAAGTTTACACCATAAGGCTTATCAGTTGCCTTTTTGATGGATTGTATATGATGCTTTAAAACATCTGGATACATACTGCCTGCACCTATAAGTCCTAGGCCGCCAGCGTTACTTACTGCTGCAGCTAGTTTCCAACCGCTGCACCAGATCATGCCAGCTTGAATAATAGGGTATTGAATTTGAAAGAGGGAATTAATCCGATTCATAGGGCTTGTACAATGCAGTAGTTATTACTTCAAATTAAATAAATAAATCTGATGTTTTGGGGTTAAGCCTAATAAACTGCATTTTTGGAACAATGGAATACCTCTTTTATGGCTTCTTGATACTATTGTGTTGGCAATTAGGGGGTATGCTTATGCTTGCTTTACGGGTTTGGTATCCTGAATACAAGTCTAGCAAGTTGCCCATAACCTTGGTAATTTGCAGCAACGGAAAAAGGGAATCGTTATTCAAATTATTAGTAGCCATTAACCAACAATACTATACCAATTTCCGTGTCCTTGTGGTTGCTGATAGGTGGGGAGAGAACGAAATAGCGCAGCTAGAAGCCATTCTATTACCTACCTACCAAATTGAAGTGCTTTTCATTGATGAAATTCCAGAGGGTTGGGATGCCAAAAAGTATTTGATTGATAGGGCTATTAGTTTTTCGGAAACGGAATACTTGCTGTTTACCGACGATGATTGCATGCCTTCATCGCCTTACTGGATCAATTATATGGCTACCGAGTGGGAAAAAGGGGCTGATATTGTAGTCGGGTATAGTCCCTATTTCAAACTAGCGGGCCTGCTAAATTTACTTTACCGATTTGAGACCTATACCCTTGGATTACAATTCTTAACGGCAGGAATTCAGAAGCTGCCTTATATGGCATTGGGCAGAAATATGGGTTATACTAAAACCTTTTACTATGCGGTAAATGGGATGGAAAGTATTAACGGTTATAAGGGTGGCGACGATGACCTCCTCACAAATAAAGGTGCTAAAGATGCCAAATGGGGATACGCTTTAAGTCCTGATGCCCTAGTTTTTAGTGAGCCTGTACATAGTTTTAAGGATTGGCAAAATCAAAAATTACGACACTTTAAAGCAGGTACCAGATATAGCCAAAGGCAATGGTATGTAGGCCTGCTTGCCTTCATCGAAATTATAAAATTACCGATTATTGTTGCTCTTTGTATTTGGGATTTACAGTTAGGGGTATGGGCATTATTGGCTAGGGTTGTTTTGTACAATTCGGCTCAATGGTGGCTAGCTAAGTATTGGAAACTAGGATTTAATTGGCTTCAAATTGTGCTAGCAGATTTGGTGTACCCCATTTTGTATTTGTATTTTGGCGTATTGGCTTATTTCAACAAAACCGAAAAACAACCTTGGTAAATACTACCTACCGCACTTTATGGAAGCCCTTGGCAGATAAACTATTAGCATTATTGCTTTTGGTGATAACTGCTCCTTTGGCTTTGGTGTCAGCGGTAGGTTTATTGGTTTTTTCTGGAGAAAGCAAGTTACTTTTTATTCAACCCAGACCAGGATATAGGGGAAAGGTTTTTAGCCTTATCAAATTCAGAACTTTGGATACTGCGGGCAAACCTACCAGTTTTTGGTCAGTACTTTTGCGTAAAACAGGGATAGATGAATGGCCGCAACTTATCCATATTCTGAAAGGTGAGATGAGCTTTGTAGGTCCACGTCCGCTATTAGTAAGTTACTTGCCGCTATATAATACCACCCAACAAAAGCGACACCAAGTAAAACCTGGCATTACAGGTTGGGCGCAAGTAAACGGTCGCAATACCCAAACTTGGGACCAACGCTTTTTGCTAGATTTGGAATATGTAGAAAAGCAATCATTTACCCTCGATTGCCGTATATTAGGGCTAACTATTAGGCAGCTAATCCAAAAGGGTAATGCTACCGAAATGCCTGTTTGGCAAGGCAATAAAAACTAAATTATTACTGATTTATTTATACTATGAAACCTGCAAAGCCATTTAACCTATTGCAATGGATAGATGATAATAGACACTTGCTGAAACCACCAGTAGGTAACCAAACTATCTACCATCATAATAAAGATTTTATAGTGATGGTTGTCGGCGGACCAAACTCAAGGAACGATTATCACGTAAACCAAGGCGAAGAAATTTTCTATCAGTTAGAAGGAGAAATTACGGTTGTTATCATCAACGAAGAAGGAAAGCCAGAACCATTGACCTTAAAAGCAGGCGATATGATGCTGATGCCCGCAGGTACCCCCCATTCACCAAGACGTACCGCTGGCAGTATTGGTCTGGTAATAGAACGCTACCGAGAAACGGGCGAACAAGATGGCTTTGTGTGGTACTGCGATAATTGCGGAAACAAACTACACGAACACTTTGAAGTGATTACCGATATCGTTACGCAACTACCCCCTATTATGAATGCCTTTCAAGGCAATTTAGACCTCAGGACTTGCAAAGTTTGTGGTACGGTGGCTAAAAAACCAGGGGAGTAGCAATGGGGTTGTTATAGGGATATTAACTTTTAAACGAGACGAAAAGCCTATAATTAATAGAAGATTTAATTTCGTTTATTTTTGAGGGTAGATTACCTATCTTCACCCAACAAAAATTACCCAATTTTGCGCTATGAAAACTGTATTGATAGTGCTTTGCACGCTGTTTCTGTTTATTAGTTCTAGCTTTCAACCTAAGCCGGTGGGGCCTAGGTATAGAGTTTTTACCTATAATATTCGTTATGCCAATAAGGCCGATGGAGTTAACAGTTGGGAGAACCGCAGGGCTTTAGTAACTGCTCAAATCCTGCTGTACTACCCGCAAATTGTTGGTTTGCAAGAGGTACTAAGCTCTCAGCTTGCCGATTTAAAGAAAGCAATGCCCGATTATACTTTTCTTGGGGTGGGACGTGACGATGGCAAAGAAGCAGGCGAGTTCTCTCCTATTGCATTAGATAAAGTACAGTCTCGAAATCTGATAGACTGGAAAACGATTTGGCTTTCTCCAACACCTAATAAGCCTTCTAAAGGGTGGGATGCTGCCTTGCCTCGCATTGCTACTTTGGCAAGATTGAAAATGGTAAATGGCGATACCCTTACTGTAATCAATACCCATTTTGATCATCAAGGCGAGCAAGCCAGATTAGAAAGTGCTAAACTTATTCTTTCATTGCTTCCTTCTAAGAATTATATCTTGATGGGCGACCTAAACGCTACTTCTTCCGAGGCTCCTGTATTAGAATTAGTAAACTCTGGTAAGTTTACCGAACCTAAGCCATTACCTTATGCCACTTGCTGCGGCTTTAAAAAGCGTCCTGATACAGAAGGTAAAACCATAGACTATATTCTCTATCCGCCAACGGCAACCTTGTTTAAGCAATATGCCGACTCTACTACCCGAAATGGTAATTACGGCTCCGACCATTTGCCTTTATATGGTGTAATTGGGTTTTAAATAAACTCCTTTGAAATGTAAAAGAGGATAGCCTGACAGACTATCCTCTTTTTTATGTTGTTTTCTGTAGAACTAAAATCCACCAATATCAGTAGCTACCTGAAATACTGGTTTGTTCTTCTTTTTCCAAGCTTCAAAGCCGCCATCTAGGTAATATACATTTGGGTTATTGGTATTCATTACCTTTTGGATGAGTGGGGTTTCTACCTTGGCGTTTTTCTTGTTAGCGCCATAGATAAACACAACTGATTTGTTGTTGATCTTCGCCACAGCTTCATTAAAGGCAAGGGTATCTGCTGGGTTTAGGTTAATGGCGCCATCTAGTCTGCCATTATCAAACTCTGTTTTAGACCTTAGATCAATGATTACACGGTTTGCAGACTTTAACATCAGTTTTTCGAAGTCTTCCACATTTAAAATGTTGCTTTCGTCCATTTTAGGCATTTTCCTAGGTGGAGCCTTCATTTGGCTTAAGCTTTGTGCCTCAACCATAGTTAAGGTGCTGAAAAATAATGCAATAGCAAGGAATAAGTACTTTTTCATTGGGGTAGGTGAGAGGTTAGTGTTCGGGGTGCAAAGTTAAGTTTGTGTTTAATAACGCCAAAGTTTTAAATTTGTTGACCTGCAAAGGTAGAAGGTTCTCTATATTCGTGTTGAAAAAAGCTTCAGACCATCACGTTTATTATGAGCTATATTGAAGAAATTGTTGCCCGTCAGATTTTTGACTCAAGAGGCAATCCTACTGTAGAAGTAGATGTAATTACCGAAAACGGAATTTTAGGTCGTGCTGCCGTGCCATCTGGTGCAAGCACAGGCATAAATGAAGCCCTTGAATTAAGGGACGGCGGAAGCCTATATATGGGCAAAGGCGTTTTAAAGGCCGTTGAAAACATCAACGAAATTATTGCCCCAGAACTTACGGGTATCCAAATTTTTGAGCAGAACGCCATTGATAAGCTAATGATTGAAATGGATGGTACCAAAACTAAATCTAAGTTAGGTGCTAATGCCATTTTAGGTGTATCGTTAGCAGTTGCGAAAGCAGCAGCGCAAGAATTGCAATTGCCATTGTATCGCTATATTGGTGGTGTAAGTGCGAATACCTTACCAGTTCCGATGATGAACATCTTGAACGGAGGTAGCCACGCCGATAATAGTATCGATTTCCAAGAATTTATGGTGATGCCAGTTGGTGCATCGTCGTTCTCAGAAGCAATGCGTTGGGGTTCGGAGATTTTCCACCACCTGAAAAACGTATTGAAGAAAAAAGGAATGAGCACCAATGTAGGCGATGAAGGTGGTTTTGCACCAAACATTGCCAGCAATGAAGAAGCTATCCAAATTGTATTGCAAGCTATTGAAGCCGCGGGTTACAGACCAGGTGAAGATGTGATGATTGCTATGGATGCTGCAAGTAGCGAATTTTACAAAGATGGTTTCTACCATTTCCATAAGAGCACAGGCGATAAGCTTACTAGCAGTGAAATGGCATCCTATTGGGCTGATTGGGTAAAGAAATATCCTATCGCTTCAATTGAAGACGGTATGGCGGAAGAAGATTGGAGTGGTTGGAAACAACTTACTGATTTGGTAGGCAATAAAACCCAATTGGTGGGCGACGATTTGTTCGTAACTAATGTAGATTTCTTACAAAAAGGAATTGATATGCAGGTTGCTAATGCTATCCTGGTGAAAGTAAACCAAATTGGTAGCTTAACTGAAACTATTTCTGCGGTAAACCTAGCACATAGAAATAAGTACAAGAGCATAATGAGCCACCGCAGCGGCGAAACTGAAGATACTACCATCGCCGATTTAGCAGTAGCCTTGAATACAGGTCAGATTAAAACTGGTTCTGCAAGTCGCTCAGATAGAATGGCGAAGTACAACCAATTACTGCGTATTGAAGAAGAATTAGGCGATATCGCTTACTTCCCAGGCAAAAAATTCTAATTTAAAGTTAGATACTATACAAAGCCACGTGAAAATCACGTGGCTTTTTTGTTATTATTTTCATAAAACTGCAAACTGGTTAGTTTCTTGCTTATATTTGAAAAGGAAAATATAAAGGATTGGAGTTATGAAAACTTGGTATATGAATTTACAAGCAAAGCAGTTTAGGTTAATCTATACTACTCTATTGATCTTGCCTATCTTAACAAGTTTGGCGTTTTCGGTCTTAGAGATTGGTAAATCTTTTAGGAGTATTTACCCAGCTTTTATGGTTATACCTTTAATTCTAATAATGGTTAGACGTAATACCCACCCTTCTGAATTTCCAAAGATGAAGTGGACTTCTTCAATGATTGTGGCTGCTGGAATATTGATTATATTCTATGGTGTCAAAATAATGAATAGGTACTAAACCGAGCATTTCTCTATGAAAACTTGGTTCATGAATTTAACAACAAAGCAGTATTGGGACTCCGTTAAATATGGAGGAGTAATATTTTTTCTTGTTGTATTAGTTCTTTTTAAATACAACTATATCCCATCAGTCCACTATGTTTTTGGCGCATTTCTATTAGTTAGTTTTTTAAGGGTTTTAAGACTTGTTACCCATCCTAATGAGTATCCTAAAAATGCAGTTTTGTTTTTCTTGTTCAGGTTAGTGATTTGGATAAGCTTATTTTGGTTTTTTTGCTATGATTATCTATCCAATTACTTAAATTGACAAAAGCTATTATTATGATTAATTGGTATATGAACATAACGACAAAGCAATATTGGAGAACCTTCCAAGTTGGAAGTGTGGTACTTGCTTTGGGTAGTTTGGTGCTGGTATTTTTGAATTATATATCGTTAATAGAGTTTTTGTTAATTGCGTTCTTGCCAAGGACATTCTTTAAATTTTTAAGGTTTAAAACCCACAGACACGAATTTCCTAAAGAAGCTTCATTTAGAACCGCATTTATATATGTAATCATTGCATTAGTACTTTGGATTGTTTTTGAAATTGTCTTCCCTAATACTATTAGTTTTAAACCCAGCTTAAATCTATGAAAACTTGGTACATGAATTTAACAACCAAACAGTTCAGGACCATAACTGGATTAATGTTGATATTGCCCTTTTACACTAATTTTATGTTATCTATATTGGAGATTAAGAATCCTTACAAAGATTACATCTTAGGTATTGTATTACTGGCATTTATTTTAATTAAAATCAGACGAAGTACTCACCCTTCTGAATTCCCAAAAGTAAAGTGGTCGGCAAGTTTGATTATAGCTGCTGTAATACTTCTATTGTACTTTGGTTCAATTTTGGTAAGTAAATTTTAAAAGGTGCACCAAGGTGGTTTTTTCTGGTTTGCTATCACATTACCGAAGCTTTTTTAAGTTATTTATGTTTTTATTTGGCAAATTGTTTGTAATGCCAAATAATTTGTATTTTTAAGCCTACTCTTTCACAACGATACTATGAAAAAATACTTTACTCTGTTCAGGGTGCTGTTACTGGTGCTATTTTGTAGCATAAGCAGCAATTTAATAGCCCAAAGTTTTAGGACCGCCTGCCCATATAATGTGGCTTCTTGGCCGTACCCTAATAGTAGCGATTGGATGGGATGCCCGCCTGCAATAATTCTTGGAACAGGTAGGCCACCTTGTCCCGCAAGTTATGCACATAAGCCTTTTCAAGATTGTTGTGGGGCTATTCCTTTGTACAACAATTACATAACTTTTGGTAGGCAGAATCCCAATCCATTATTTAACTCTAGAATCTGTGGGCAAGGTTGCAACCAAACCGAATTGCCACCTGTAGGAAATTCTTGTTTTGGAGGTCTTGAAAAACAGACAACTTGGTTTACTTTTGAAATCAAGTCATTAATAGGTGGTATTGATACAATTGGAGCCCCAGCTGGAAAGTTACGGTTTAAAATTTTTCCTTGCGATGGACGTCCAAATCCACCAGACTGTGATCAGGTAGAATTTAGTGTGCCCTGTAACTGTGACACTATTGATCCATTAAGTGCTCTAAATTGTAATGATTATGGGAATAATGATATTGGTACTGTAGATTACGATTGGATTCTCTATCGTGTAAATAATTTTAATTCTACCAGATCGGCTTGCAATGCAATTTCAGCAGGTACTAGTACAGTAGCTTGCTGTAATTGGAGCCAATTGAGAGGTCCAACAGGTATGTTTGAACAACCAGATGGATCTGGAAATTCTTGTAATGTCGGTGCTCAAGGGCGTCGTTTTAATTCTCCAATTTCCGTAAATGTTGGAGATCGATTTATCCTTTTAGTAGATGCTTTTACTCCTCAAAATTTAAAAAGTTACAAAATTGATTTCCGAGGAGGATGTGCTAATGTAGGCAGGGATGGGCTTACTGCATTAGTTGGACCTGTAGAATACCCAAATGAAAGAATTCCTACATCACAGTTCCAACAATTATTGAGTAGAACCGATTCTTGTGTAATTGATTCTATTTCGTTTAGGTTTACCCAACCGCAGCGAAATTCAACAATGACTGCAAGTAATTATAAGCTGTTTCGATTTAATGATAACGGTTCATCCGATAGCAATTTCGTAATACATGAAGTATTGCCTTTAAACGATGCTATTACAGCAACCGATTGGAAAGTTAATTTCGATTCTTTAGGTCTTTCTCGTGGTAATTATGCTCTTCGGTTTATGGATACCGTAACTAGCTATTTTCAAACCAAAGTAGTTTCTGATACCCTTTATTTTAAAGTCGGAGGAGGAATACCGCCAGCAATTCGGGTAGCACAACCTTTTAATTCTTGCCTCTTACATCCTACTATTTTAACGGTTTCAGATACTGCGGGATATGTTTTCCTTTGGAGTACTGGCGATACAACAGCTCGTATAACTGTTCAAGAGCCAAATCAATATTCAGTTACTTCAACCTTTAATGGTGCTTGTAGGCAAACAACAACTGCAAGTATATTTCTGCGTCAACCAAGCCTGCGAAACTGTCCGATTTCAATTTCCCACAATCCTAGATTTGATAGTTTAACAGCCTCATTGCCTGCACTTCGCTATCAATGGGAGTTAGATAATAATTTAATTAATCCATCTTCGAAAAGAATTCCAATTACAGCTAATGGATCTTACCGAGTACGTGCAATAAACAGTAGAGATACTGGTATTTGGAGTGCACCTTTTGTGGTAACAAGCAATAAGCTCGCAGTAAAATCTGGTGGTTTAGAAGTTTATCCGAATCCAAGTAAAGGCATTGTAAACATTCAAGTCCCTACGAGTTTTCAAACTATTGAACTTACCGATAAATTGGGAAAGGTATTGCTAACCAAGCCAATTCAAAACACAACTACCATCAATGTGCAAGGGTATCCTAAGGGGATTTATATCATTAGAGCTAAGGGTGGGGGACAAGCCTTAAGCACTCAATTAGTGGTGGAATAAATGATTAACAGCCCAACTTCGGTTTGGCTATTTCCTACCGTAACCCCTTAAAAAACGATAGCAGCATATCGGTACATTCATCTGATGCGATATCCCAAATCACTTCGGTTTTTGGGTGCAGCACTGGTTTGCCGAGGGTGGAAAAGCCTCGCTTAGGGTCGGCTGCACCAATAACAATTCTAGAAACCTGACTCCAAAATAGGGCTCCAGCGCACATAATGCAAGGTTCTAAGGTAACGTATAAAGTACAATTGGTAAGGTACTTGCCCCCTAAATGATTCGCTGCTGAGGTTATTGCCAGCATTTCTGCGTGGGCAGTAACATCGGTTAAAGTTTGGGTTTGGTTATGGGCTCTGGCAATTACCTTATTGTTAGCTACTACTATGGCACCAACAGGAACCTCGCCAGCATCTGCTGCAATTTGCGCCTCTTGCAAAGCTTTGTGCATATACCATTCGTGGCTATAAACTGCTGGCTTGTTCATTAGATTAACTTTTAAACCAGTTGCAGCTTACTTCCTAGGAGAATCTGTTGGAATTGCAGGTGCCTTTTTCTTTTCGGCTTCTTGCTTCTTGCTAATTTTGATATTGTCCATAATTTCTGCCACAGCCTTTTCATAAATCTTGGCTTCGTTTTTCTGGCAGTTGAATTGGAAAATATATAATCGCTTCCCAATTACGCAGTAGCGAATGTGGATATAGATCTTATAACTTGGCTTTAAACCGCCATCTATCTCACCTATAAAGATAAGACGGGCAAACTTCTTGCCGTGAACCGTTACAATATCGGCTTTTTGAAAAGTGGTTTTTGCATAAAAAGTTTCCAAAGTAGCCTTATAAAAATCACGAACTAAGGCTATATCTTTTTCTTCCCAAACGGTTTTGCCTTTGTTTACGCCAATATCGGCCGTGCCGTTAGGGGAGGTATAAACTGCAATTTGCTTACGTGAACTAGGGTACCGTTGAGCAACTTCCGCCTGTGTTAATTGGCGGAAGTTCTTCGGTATATCTATAGTTACAATTTTGGCAACTGTTACTCTTTTGGTGCCTTCAATGCCCTGCGCTTGTAGGCTTATGCTGGTGAATAAGGTGATGATAAACAGCAATATGTACCGCATAAGTTTGTAGTAACAGGTTAAAAGATAAGAATATTAAGTCAAGTTTAGTTGCCGTATTGCTCACGAACTTTACCATATATGCCTTTATCGTTGGCAGTTGGGGTAGGTTGCATATTGGCAGAAGCTTCTAAGTCTTTCAGCAGTTTGCGTTCGTAATCGGTTAGTTTCTTAGGTGTCCAAACATTAATGAAAACGAGTTGGTCGCCTACTATTCTAGGGTTATTCACTTCTGGTAAGCCCTTGCCTTTTAAACGCAGAATTTTACCACTTTGTGTACCAGCATCTATACTAATACGCACTTTGCCATCAATAGTTGGTACTTCTACCTTGTTACCAAACACTGCATCGGTAAAGCTGATGAATAAATCATAGACAATATTATTACCATCGCGCTTTAAAATGGCGTGTTCTTCTTCTTCGAAAACTACCAATAAGTCGCCTGCTAAACCGCCTCTAGGTGGTACATTACCTTTTCCTCTAATGGTGAGGTACTGATCGGTTTGCACGCCTGCTGGCACTTTTACGGTTACGTATTCTTCTGCTAAAACTCGGCCTTCACCACGACATACATCGCAAGTTTGGGCTATGGTTTTACCTTCGCCATTACAAGTAGGACAGGTAGTTGCGCTCATCATTTGACCGAGCATGGTATTCACTACCCTGCGCACTTGTCCGCTACCTTGGCAGGTACCGCAAGTATTCACGCTGGTTCCGTTTTTAGAACCATTGCCACCACAAGCTTGGCAACTTACGTGACGCTTTATCTTGATTTGCTTTTCAGCACCTTTGGCAATTTCTTCAAGGGTGAGGCGCATCCTAATACGCAGGTCTTGACCCTGACGTCCACGGCCGCCACCTTGGCCACCAAAGAAACTATCAAAGCCGCCACCGCCTCCGAATTGGGAGAAGATATCGTTAATATCGAAGCCTGCACCGCCGCCGCCACCGAAGCCCCCGCGAGGACCATCGTGACCGAATTGGTCGTACTGTCTGCGTTTTTCTGCATCAGAAAGTACGCTATAGGCCTCGTTTACCTCCTTGAAAATCTCGGCTGAGGCAGGGTCGTTCCCGGTTTTATCTGGGTGATATTTAATCGCTAACTTCCGATAAGCTTTCTTTATCTCGTCGTCAGAAGCTTTCCTATCAACGCCTAATAATTCGTAATAATCTTTTTTTGCCATCGGGGTGTGTTATGCGCCAATTACCACCTTTGCAAAGCGGATGGGTTTATCGTTTAGGAAAAATCCTTTTTGAATTTCGTCAATTATTTTGCCCTTCATATCGTCAGATGGGGCAGGTATGCTTGTGATAGATTCGTGCAAATCGGCATCGAAAACTTCACCTGTACAATTCATTGCTTTTAGACCTTGAACTTCAAGCAATTTGAAGAATTTATTTTTTACAATAGTAAAGCCTTCTGTTGCAGCCTCTAAGGTTTGTGTTTTGTCTATGGCTACGGCAGCTCGTTCAAAATCATCTACCACATCTAATAGCTTCTTCATTAAATCTTCAGAAGCGTATTGCCTTAATTCAAGCTTTTCTTTATTTGTACGCCTTCTGAAATTTTCAAATTCAGCATATAAGCGTAGGTATTTATCGTTAGCCTCAGAAAGTTTGGCTTCAATTACAGCAAGCGGATTTTCAGGTTCTGCAGTTTCAGCAGGAGCTTCTGCAGTTACCTCAGGCTTTTCTGTATTTACTTCAACATTCAAATCGTCCGTAGGATTTTGGGTTTCCAAAGGTTCCTGTTCGTTACTAACCATAAGTCTAAATTTTAATCGGATACAACCCCTAGCAAGGCAATTAATTTGCCACGGGGTGCAAATATGAGGAATTGTTGCCAAACTGGCAGGAACGCTTTTGGTTATCTTGTTAAAACCTGCAAAAAACGGTTACTAGGGGCTATCTATTTTTGTACCTTTGCACCCGCATTTATTAATTGTATATACCAATGGAAAGAGAAGTAAGAGTACGTTTTGCACCAAGCCCAACCGGGGCACTACATATCGGAGGCTTGCGTACAGCACTCTTTAACTACTTGCTAGCCAAGCAAAAAGGCGGTAAGTTTATACTACGTATTGAAGATACTGACCAAACCCGCTTTGTAGGTTTTGCAGAAGAATATATTAAAGAATCATTAGCTTGGTTGGGTATTTCGCCTGATGAAGGTGTGTTTGAAGGAGGACCCCACGCCCCTTACAGACAAAGCGAGCGCAAGGCAATGTATATGCAATATGCTATGCAATTAGTAGAAAGCGGTCACGCCTACTATGCCTTTGATACCTCAGAAGAATTAGAAGAAATGCGTGCCCGTTTAACGGCTGCAAGGGTGGTATCGCCACAATATAATAGCATTAGCAGAATGCAAATGAAAAACAGCCTTACTTTGCCGGAAGACGAAGTAAAGGCCAAGTTAGCTGCTGGCGAACCTTATGTAATTCGTTTGAAAGTGCCTAGAAAAGAAGAAGTTAGGCTGAACGATATTATCAGAGGTTGGGTGATGGTACATACCGC
>JAIYDB010000092.1 GCA_027487695.1 Cytophagaceae bacterium
GCTATGGATTATTTAATTAAACACGTTGAAGCCCTTATTTTCTGTGCAAATGAACCTATAACAGTTTCTGAAATTCAGAAATGCCTGCACGAAATGTTCGAATCTGAAATACCTGAAACTGATATTTCATCGGCAATTATAGCGCTCCAAGAAAAATATACGCCAGATGATTTTGTCTTTAACATTGTTCCTGTTGCAGGAGGCTATCAGTTTTTAACCAAACCGGCTTACCAAAATAGCATATCGGTTTTGCTGAAGCAGAAAAACAAGAAACGCCTAAGCACTGCTGCTTTAGAAACTTTAAGCATTATTGCTTATAAGCAGCCCATTACCAAGGGCAATATTGAAGCTATTAGGGGAGTAAACTGCGATTATGCTGTTCAGAAATTATTAGAAAGAGAACTTATTGTAATTACTGGTAAAGCCGATTCTGTTGGCCGACCAGTGCTTTATGGTACCTCTAAGAAGTTTATGGAGCATTTCGGCATTAATTCAATGCGCGATTTACCCCAACTTAAAGAAATAGCTCCTTCGGAAAACGATAACTCTATTGGCGAACCAGAAACAATTACAACCGAATAAGTAACCTTGTGCAACCTTTTGGGTTTATCTTGTTTCTTGTAATCAGATAATTACTTATCTTGTATTCAAATATATTACTCCTATCCCATGAAAATAAGCAAACTTACTATTATGTGTTTGTTTCTGTGGCTTGTACCATGCGTGCAAACCTATGCAACGCATATTGTAGGTGGTGAAATAGGCATTGCTAAGCTAGGAAATAACCTATATGAAATAAGGCTAAATCTCCTTTTTGACGATATCAATGGGTTATTAGGTGCTAAGGACGATGATGTTTATGTAGGTATTTTTGAGAAGGGTACAAATCTTAAAATGGGTCAGGCGCTTTTGCCTAAGCGGCAAGAAACTGTGCTCACGCCAAGTTCAGAAGAATGTACCACAGCTAATTTTAGAACTAGGCTTATTATATATGCAGATGTGTACGAGTTCAATCCTAACTTTTACAATTCGCCTAATGGCTATTATTTAGCTCACAACCGTTGTTGTAGGAATGAGGTAATCAATAATATTTTTGCTCCTGGGGCGGCAAGCAATGTATTTTACACAGAAATACCTGCCTTTAATTCGCCTTCCTTTAATACCTTTAATCGAGACTATAATAGCCCTAGGTATTCTGTTCCTAAAATGGATTTTGCCTGTGTGGAACGTGATTATGAGTTAGATTTTTCAGCTACTGATGTAGATGGCGATTCATTAGTGTATGAGTTTATTCATCCACTTAATGGCTTTACCTCACCAGACCAGCCTCGTTGGAACGGCCCTGCAGATGTTGTAAGTGGTCCGTACCCTTTGGTTAGTTTTTTGAATAGATTAAGACCAGATTCAGCAGTTGCTGCTATAAAAGGGATGAAGATTAACTCCAAAACTGGGTTAATTACGGTTAGGCCTGCCTTTCCTGGGTTATATGTATTTTCAGTTGCTATAAAAGAGTTTAGAGGTGGTATTCAGATAGGCATGGTGCAGCGCGATTTTCAGCTTACAGTTAGAGATTGCCCGCCAATTTTTCCTCCAGTGGCAAGTTTTACCTTTCCAGATCAGCAACCTAAACCAGTTAACAAAACCCGTTACGATACACTTACCATTGTTTCAGAAGTTGGGAAAAACTGTGTTACCCTTAACCTAACTGATTTTGAACCTGGTAAACTCATTAGAATTGCTTCGGAGGCTGAACTTTTCCAAGACTCCGCTATTATTACTTTCTTTCCAAAATCCGGTACCATAAACAAGCAAACTGATAGCTTGAAAGTAACAATCTGCGCACCTGTTTGTGGCCCTGATAGCGGTAGAGTTTTCTTGAACAAAATGTTCTTTACCATTAGCACTTGCAATGGTCTTATTACCGATACCGCTTTATTAGCTGTTCGAGTATTACCTCCTGCTCGTGTTGATGATGTGAAGCTAGAACTTCTCACCAAGCAAACTGAATTAGTATCTAGAGATTCTACCTTAAAATTCAATTTTTTAGGTACTTCCAGAAAGGCACGGTTTCCTTTGTCATTGTCAGTTAAGTACATAGAACCCGATACCACTTCTAGTTTTCTGATTGGGAAATTTGGTTTAGAACCTGCGAATATTGGTATTAATGTAGTTGGAGCTGACCAGTTAACTATACTACCTGCTCAACTTAGCTGGAATGTAAACTGCGAACAATATTTCGATTTACAAGGCCGTACTGTGCAGCTTATGGCATTATTAAATACCAAGAATGAATGCAATATTGCCATTGCCGATAGTGTTCCCATTCAAGTTGTTTTTAATGATTTAGTACTAACTGACCAACTTTCAAGGGTAAATGTTTTTACTCCAAATGGCGATGGTATTAATGAAACCTTTCAGCCACTTGCATTAAATAGCCATCCTTGTTTAGGGCAATTGAGTAGTATAAGAGTTTTTAATAGGTGGGGTTTAGAAGTTTATGAAGCTGAAACTTATGAAACCGCTCGATGGACAGGTAATGGACATCCAGATGGGCTTTATTACTATTTATTAAGTTATAAGAAAGGTACCATTAAGGGCTGGGTTCAGCTATTGCGATAGTTGTAGCCTATGGAAAGCCAAATTCCCTTTTTAATTGTTGGTCAAGGCATTGCAGGCACCACCTTGGCACTTACTTTTTGGAGAAATAATATTCCTTTTGTGGTTATAGATCGTGGTTTTGAGAAATCGGCATCGCTTGTAGCTGCAGGTTTATACAATCCATTTACGGGGCCAGAAATGAAGCTTACTTGGAATGCAAAAGCATTATTTGAATCGCTTTCAGATTTCTATCCTTGGGCAGAAGAATTGCTCAATGCAAAATTCTTCTTCCCCAAAACCATTTACCGACCATTTCTAAGTGTTTGGGAGCAGAATGAAATACTTGCCAAAGCGAGTGAGAATCCCGCTTTTGTAGGTGAAGAACCACCTTTATCAGCACTATCAGAAACTGTAAATAATCCCTTTGGTGGTTTAAGTACCAGCCAAAGTGGCTTTGTGCGCACACCTGTATATTTGGAAGCAGCAAGGCAATTCTTCAAAAAATCTGATTGCCTACTTGAAGAGGAGTTTTTGCAGAATGAGGTTGAATTTAACTCAACAGGAATTACTTACAAAGGCAAAAACTACCAAGGCTTAATTTATGCCAATGGGGTAGCAGCGAGTGAGGGTCCTTTTGAATTTGTGCCATTCAGACCTAATAAGGGCGAGGTATTAAATATTAGTTGGGATAAAAGCCCTAGCTTTATTCCTAACCGAAAAGTGTATTTAGTGCCTTTGCCTGAACCAAATACCTATAAAGTTGGCGCTACTTACTCCAATAGCTTTGAGCATACCCAACCAACCGAGCTAGGCAAAGCAGAGCTTACCGACCATTTGAATAACCTAATAGTAGGTAATTGGGAAGTTACTAATCACTTGGCAGGCGTAAGGCCAGCCTTAGCCGATAGAAAGCCCGTAATAGGTATGCATCCTGAACAACCTTTTACGTTTATATTTGGAGGCTTAGGTGCAAAAGGTATTAGTTTAGCACCTTGGTGTGCTGTAAAGCTGTTCAATAACCTTGTTAATAATGAAATACTTCCAACAGAAATACACGTTTTAAGGTTTAAAAAGCGTTATCAATTGTTAAAGGCAAGTACAAAATCAAAAGTATTAGCCACCTAACTACTCCAACTGAAAGCAAGTTTGCTTTACAAATGAATATTAAGGGCATTAAAACCTTACTGCTAACCATTTTTGCCGTTTTGCTTTTGGCAGGTTTAAGCTATGCCCAAACTTCTCAAGATGTGTATGGGAAAAACCGTATTCAATACAAGAAATTTGAGTGGGAATTTATTAGTAGTCCTAACTTTGATATCTACTTTACAAAAGGAAATATTACTTTGGCTAAAAGTGCCGCTCAGCACGCGGAACTAGAGTTCGACCAAATTACAGAACTCATTGGCTTTGCCCCTTACCAGAAAATAAAGCTATTTATTTATGCTTCTAAGGCCGATTTAAGGCAAAGCAATGTTGGTTTGAACGATGAGAACAACCTTACCGGTGGCAGAACTAACTTCAGTAAATCTATTGTAGAAATACCATACCCAGGCAATCAGTTAGGCTTTCAAGATAATATCCGTTTGGGCATAGCTAAAACCTTGCTTTACGAAATGGTGTATGGAGGTTCTTTCAAAGAATCTATACAAAACTCCTATTTGCTCACCTTGCCAGAATGGTATTTAGGTGGTGCCGCGGCTTATGCTGCCTATGGCTGGAACGCTGAAATGGACGACTATATGCGTGATGCACTCACCAACAATACCATGCGCAAGCCTGGTAATTTATTGGGTAAAGACGCTGTAATTGCTGGTCAAAGTATCTGGAACTTTATTGCTGAACGCTACGGCAAACAGAACATCAGTAACATCCTTAACCTAACAAGGGTACTCCGTAATGAAGAATCAAGCATTACCAATACCCTAAGTGTAGATTACGATAAGCTATTGCAAGATTGGCGTAACTGGTATTTGAATCAAGCTTCTCGTGTAAACCAAAGCAATGCCGCGCTACCAAGAAGCTGGCGATTGCGTAGCAATTTTAGGAATGCTACCATGAACCAAATTAAGCTTAGTACCGATGGTAAATGGGCTGCCTATTCCATGAATAAGGATGGACGATACAGCATTCAAATCAAAAATCTGGAAACAGGCAGAAGGAAGATTATTACCATTAGAGGTAATAAGGTTTTAGCCCAAAGTGTGGATACAAAAATCCCTTTGCTGGCTTGGCAAGGTTCAGAGGTTATTCACACCATAGTTACAAAAAATGGCACCCCACACTTGTATTCCTATCCGTTAGGTAAAGGCGAAAGTACCATTGTACCCATTAGAGGTGCTACCCAAATTAGTAGTTTCGATGTAGCTACGGATGGAAAGCTGATGGTAATGAGTGCTGATAAAAACGGACAAACCGATTTGTACTTTTATTACCCAACTAGTAAAAGACTTCTTCCTATCACTTTTGACTTGGCCGATGATCTGGACCCTAGGTTTGTACCCAATACCAAGTTAGTGGTTTTCAGTAGTAATCGTATTTCTGATACCTTAGGATCTAAGTATGAACATAAAGATTTAAGTGAAAACTTTAACATCTACCAAATAAACCCTGATTCTCAGAACTTGGCGAGCAAATCGGTCCTAACCAAACTAACCGATTTTATTTACGCTGAAACCCAGCCTATTCCTTTAAATACCGATACTCTTCTGTACCTCAGTAATGAATCTGGTATTACCAATATTGCTATGCTAAAACGTAGCACTGGCGAAACCAAGTTTTTGACCAACTACCAATCATCAGTGGTGAATTACGATGTCGCCAACCCAATAGGCTCGAATGTATCGCTGGCTTTTACCGCACAATCCAGAGGAAGAGAATTGCCATTTGCCACCAAGAGTTTTAGCTTAGAAACAGAGGTGGTACCTTACAATACCGCTCGCGCGCAAATGCTAGCCCCTTGGCTACAAAATAGGTTTGGCTCTTCAACGGGTTTGCCTAAATCAGATACTAGTTGGCGTGCCAGCACCCTCAAAGCCCTTGAAGAAAAGCAACTTAAAATTGCAGATAGCATTGATAAAGGCTTTATCAATTTCAGGTACTATGTATTTGATAGTGAGAAATATAGAAAACCTGTTTTAAATGAGAAAACCCCTACCGTTAACTTGCCGACTTCAAAAAGTAATTTGGCAATAACAGGTTCAGTAAAGTATCCTTTAACTGGTTTGCAGGGTCCTTTTAAATATGATAATAGGCTAAGTTTAAACTCAGTAACTACTACACTAATCATTGATCCTTTACAGCGTACAGCTACTGTAATGGAAGCAAATGTTACCGATTTGTTTGAGAACCATAAGTTTGTAGCATCGCTTACTAACTTCTTGGATTTGAATAGCAATAGGTTTGCACTTGAATACCAATACCTGCCTCATAGATTAGATTTCAGAACAAAGTATTACCGCAATAATTACTATTTCACCAGTGCTGATGGCAGTTCAACAGAACGTTATATCCTTTCTAGGGTAGATGCCACCGTGGCCTATCCGTTCGGGACGGCAAGTTCAGTAAGTTTTAGTCCGCAGTATATGCGTACTAAATATGTAAAAGTATTTGACGGCAGGCAGGCGAACTTGGCAGCTCCAGATATTCTGCAAAACTACGTTGGTTATAGATTTGAATATAATTTCGATAATACCATAGGTAAAGGACTTAA
The DNA here is from genome assembly GCA_027487695.1 of Cytophagaceae bacterium. Lineage (GTDB taxonomy): Bacteria > Bacteroidota > Bacteroidia > Cytophagales > Flexibacteraceae > JAIYDB01. The sequence continues at coordinate 6,308 of JAIYDB010000092.1, forward strand.
TATGCTGGAAGGTATGCGTATTAGGGTAAAACTTGAAAACAATACCCATATTAGTAATAAGAAACTTACCTTCAATAACTTAAGTATTGATTTCAGAAGGTATCAGAAAATACACAAGGAGCTGGTTTTTGCAGTTCGTGGAAGCTACGGTAGGTTCTTTGGAAATGCAGCTAAGAGATACCTAGTAGGTGGTATGGATAACTGGTTCTTTGCATCTAGCCGAGTAACCCCTCGATCAGATGACCCCCTATCTGATGCAGCAGGATTTGGCGACCAAGGCAGAACTAATAGGCTTTTTAACCAGTATGTGACCAACCTTCGTGGGTTTGATTATAATACCTTATACGGTAAAAGTTATATGCTTTACAATTTTGAGCTTAGGTTCCCTATAGTAAGGTATTTGTACAAAGGACCAATTGAAAGTAATTTCCTAAAGCACTTCCAACTCAACTTCTTTTATGATATAGGTACGGCTTGGGATAGCGGCAATCCGCTAAATGGCAACAACTCTGTAAATACCAGAATTGTAGATACCGACCCTAGTTATAGGATTACTATCCGCAATTTCGACGATCCATTTGTACGCAGTTTCGGTCTAGGGTTTAGAACCATGATGCTAGGTTACTATACTAAATTTGATGTTGCCCAAGGTATTCAGAATGGTGTTTATGTTCGCCCGATGCTACATATTACTTTAGGCTCAGATTTCTAAGTTGTAACTTTAAACCTTTTGAAGTTTTAATTGTCTAAAATGTTGTGATAGCTACTAATAAACTCCTTCTTTTAAGAGGCATACTCTTGTTTGCCCTAATTTTTTGTGCCACGATAGGTTTTGCCCAAAACTTTCAGATTTCTGGTAAAGTGGTAGATGGAAAAACAGGTCAACCTATTCCATTTGCAACTGTTGCCTTTATGAAGTTTAGGGATAGTAGCCAAATTGGTACCACCACCCAAGTAGATGGTTCCTTTACATATAGCCTACCCAGAGGTGGTTATATGCTAAAGATCACCACAACAGGCTACGAACCATTCACTAGACCTCTCAGATTAAGAGATAGCGGTGAAGTAGTTCGCTTAGGAACCATTAGGTTACAAGAAGGAAGCTATGAACTGAAAGGTGTAGAAATTAAGAAAAAGCTACCCATTGCCGTTCAAAAAGGCGATACTACGGAATTGAATGCCAATGCTTTTAAAGTAAATCCTGATGCTAATGCACAAGATTTAATTACCAAAATGCCAGGTATCACTACTGAAAACGGTCAGGTGAAGGCCCAAGGCGAAAACGTTACCCAAGTTTTGGTAGATGGTAAGCCTATGTTTGGCGACGATCCTAATGCAGCATTAAGAAACCTACCTGCCGATGTAATTGATAAAGTTCAAATTTTTGATGCTAAAAGCGACCAAGCCCAATTCAGTGGTTTTAACGATGGCAATACCCAAAAAACATTAAACATCCTTACAAAAGGAGGTATTAAAAAGGGTGAGTTTGGCAGAGTAGAAGCAGGAGTAGGCGATGAACGCTATAAGTTTAATGGCAATTACTCGCGCTTTGAAGGCGAACGCAGAATTAGCTTAATAGGTCAGAGTAATAATATAAACCAAAACAACTTCTCTATTCAAGATTTAGCAGGCGCACTTGGTGGCGGTGCTGGAGGCAGGGGAGGCCCTGGAGGTAGAGGCGGCGGTGGCGGTGGCGGCCGTGGTGGTGCTGCCGGCGGTATGATGATGGGCAGACCAGGACAAGGTGGTGCTGGCGATATCTCTGAATTTATGGTGCCTAGCCAAAATGGAGTTTCTACAACCCACGCATTCGGTTTAAATTATTCAGATGTGGTTGGGAAGAAGTTGAATTATACCGCTAGTTATTTCTTCAACTATTCGGATAATAATACCACGCAAAATACCTTTAGAAACTTTGTATTGCCAGGTTCTGATACTTCGCAAGCTTATACTGAAACCAGCATAAATAAGTCTAAGAATATTAACCATAGGGTTAACCTAAAATTAGAATATAAATTCGATACCAATAATTCTATTTTATGGCGTCCTCGTTTTACGCTGCAAGATTATACTGGTAATCAGAATATTGATGGTTTAACGATTGGTGCAGAACGCGATACCTTGAATGGCACTAAAAACCAATTCGAATCTAAATTGAATAGTTATACTTTCGGTTCGGATTTATTATTCAGACATAAGTTTGCCAAAGCAAAAAGAACACTATCGGTAAACATTAATAATCAGCTAAGTCAGAACGATGGTAACAAGCCATTAACAGCAATTACGAGCACAAACCAAAACGGCTTTTTGGTAGATAGTACCCAACGCCAAAATACGAATCTGAATAAAAACAGCTATACAGTTGGTAGTAACTTGGTTTATACAGAACCAATTACCAATAAGCTAATGTTGCAATTAAACGTAACTAATAGCTACCAATATACCACCCAAGATAAGCGCACCTTTGCGGAATTAAGTGGTACTAATAATTTGATTACTCCGCTTTCGAATACTTTTAGATCGGAATATATTACTCAAAGTTATGGTCCGGGTGTGCAATATGAGTTCAACGAAAAGGTATCGTTATTGGCGCAGGTAAATTACCAAATAGCTGATTTGAATAACAAAAGTACCTTCCCTTTTGAAACATCGGTAAGCAGAAGATTTAATGATGTTTTACCTTTTGCAATGTTCATGGCTAGACCTAATGCCAGTACTATTTTCAGAACAATTTACCGAGCAGGTACAAGTGCGCCGAGCATAGAACAGTTACAAGATGTAGTAGATAACAGCAATCCATTACAACTTTCAACTGGGGATCCTAACTTGAAGCAGAGTTATCAGCATAATTTAATTGTGCGTTACTCTAAATCTAATATTGAAAAGGCGAGTAACTTCTTCATTTTCTTAAGAGGACAAGTACAAGATAATTATATTGGTAGCAGCAGGTTTATCGCTGGCCGAGATACAGCTTTCAATGGTATCCAGTTAGCTCGTGGCTCTCAACTTTCGGTACCAGCTAACTTGAGTGGTTACTATACCATCAATTCATTTGCTAATTACGGGGTGCCAATTGCTAAAATAAAAACTAATTTGAATTTGAACCTTTCGGCTGGGTTTACTCGTACTCCAGGTTTAATCAATGGGAGAGCAAACAATGCTAATAGCCAAAACTATGGCTTAGGCGTGGTATTGGGTTCAAATATTAGCCAGAATGTAGATTTTACGGTGAGCAATAATATCAGCTACAACAATGTTCAGAACACCTTACAAACCGATCTGAACCAGAATTACTATACCAATGCCACCAGCGTTAGGCTTAATGTGATTTTCAAAGGCTTTGTATTCAACACCGATTTTACTAATACCATTAACCGTGGTTTGAGTAGCGCCAGCTTTAACCAAAATATTGGTCTTTGGAATATGGGCGTCGGCAGACAGTTATTCAAAAACAAGCAAGGTGAAATACGCTTCACGGTTTATGATTTGCTCAAACAAAACCAAGCCATCACTCGTAACGTAACAGAAACCTATACGGAAGATGTCCGCAGTAACCTATTACAGCGCTATTTTATGGTTACTTTCTCGTACCGTTTCCGTAAGATTAGCAGCAATGCAGGCGATATGGCTCCCCAAGATTTTAAGGGTCCAATCCCTGGAATGATGCCCGGTATGATGCCTGGAATGCCAATGCCAGGCGGTGGTCCACCGAGATAATGAGCTTAACTTTACATAATGAATAATACTTACAGGGTTATTTGAACAAGGTTTCAGATAATCCTGTTTATTTTGTGCTATCAACCTATAATACACGTATGAAATTTGCCACCAAGGCAGTACACGCTGGTGTACATCCGGACCCACTTACTGGAGCAGTAATGACTCCAATTTACCAAACAAGTACCTACGCCCAAGTAAGCCCAGGGGTACATAAGGGCTATGAATATAGCCGTACGCACAACCCAACCCGTACCCAATTGCAAGACCAATTGGCAGCCTTAGAAGAAGGTATGCATGGGCTTTGCTTTTCATCTGGTATGGCTGCGATTGATACGGTAATTAAACTTTTAAGTCCTGGCGATGAAGTAATTGCCTCTAACGATTTATACGGCGGTACCTACCGTTTGTTTTCAAAAGTATATACCGATTTCGGCATTACTTTCCATTATGTAGATATGACTGACCCTGAGTTGGTAAAGGCTAAAATCAATAAAAATACCAAGCTTATCTATACCGAAACGCCTACCAACCCAATGTTAAGCGTTACCGATATAGCGGCTATGGCAGCTATTGCACACAGTGCAGGCGCACTTTTGGCGGTAGATAATACCTTTGCTACCCCTTATTTGCAGAAGCCAATTACAATGGGTGCCGATATTGTTATCCACTCACTTACCAAGTATATGGGTGGCCACTCAGATGTAGTGATGGGTGCTTTAATTGTAAACAACACAGAACTGAAAGACCGTTTGGCCTTTATTCAGAATAGTTGTGGTGCAACCCCAGGTCCTCAGGATTGCTTCTTGGTATTACGTGGTATTAAAACCCTGCACCTGCGAATGGAACGCCACTGCCATAATGCCCGTATTATTGCCGATTGGTTGATGAACCACCCAAAGGTAGGACACGTGTATTACCTGGGATTGCCACATCACCCAGGTCATACCATTGCAGCAAGTCAAATGAAAGACTTTGGCGGGATGATATCATTTATCTTGAAAGGCGATGATTATGCCCAAGCCATTAAAGTAATGGAAAGTTTTAAGCTATTCACTTTGGCAGAAAGCCTTGGTGGTGTAGAAAGCCTAGTTACCCACCCTGCGAGTATGACCCACGCAGCAGTACCCGCAGCAGAACGTATTAAAAGCGGCCTTACAGATACACTCATCCGTTTATCCGTTGGCGTAGAAGACGTTGACGATTTGATAGAGGATTTAGCGCAAGCGATAGGGTAA
>JAIYDB010000094.1 GCA_027487695.1 Cytophagaceae bacterium
GATGCGATACTGCAAAGACCTGTTTAAAGTGGTGGCAGCTCTGCTGACGCTACGAGTTTGTCTTTGCGAAAAAGGCAACTTTCTTTGCTTCTTTCTTTTTTGCCAGAAAAGAAAGAAGAGGAGTAAGTTATTAAAAATCAAAGTGATATACGAAAGTGTTTACCAGCAATAAACATTGCCCAATAATCTCCTTACCCTTCTTCCCCTTCGTGGGCAGTTTTGGTATTCCTTACCAATAGCTTATCGATACGGTTGCCATCCATATCTACCACCTCAAAGCTAAAGTGCTTCCACTCAAATACCTCTCCTACGTGAGGGATTTGCTCGTTCAAGTGCAAGATAAAGCCCCCTAAGGTGTGGAAACCGCTGGTATCTTCGTCTTCCACTTCTTCCTCAATTTCAAAGTAGCCTACAAATTCATCGAAAGGAATAAGGGCATCTATCAAGAAACTACCATCGGCACGTTCTACAATCTCAGTATCTTCAGGAGTAGTAGATACATCCATCTCGCCGACAAGGGCATCAATTAAATCGGTCATGGTAACCATACCTTGTACTGCACCGTACTCGTCAATAACAATCGCCACCTTGGTTTTTAACTCACGGAACTTTTCCAATAAGTTAAAGGCAGTCATATTTTCTGGGATATATAAAGGCGCCTCAACCAATTCCTTCAAATGCACTTCGGGACTTTCAGATAGCGCACGGAAAAACTTCTTCGTATGTAAAATACCAACTACGGTATCTATCCCTTCTTCACAAACAGGGATTGAGCTGTATTCAGCTGCTAAAATACGTTCCCTATTATGCTCAGGTTCGTCAAGCAGGTCAATCCATTCAAGGTCTAGGCGGTTGGTCATTAACGAACCTACCTTCCTATCGCCAAGATTAAACACCCGCTGAATAATATCATTTTCAACTTCTTCCACATCGCCACCTAAGGCACCTTGCGCCACTAACGATTTAATTTCCTCTTCAGTAATAGATGGTTCCTCGTTAGGTTTTAAACGTAACAACCTCACGAACATCCTAGTTAGAGAGCTTAAAATCCAAACAAACGGATTTACAATACCACTTACCACCTGCATAGGTTGGGAAACCAAACGAGCAATTTTTTCAGGATTATTCAAGCCTATTTGCTTGGGAACCAATTCGCCAAACAGAATAGAAAGTAATGTAACCACTGCAACCACACTTACAAAAGCAATGGCGTGGGCATAAGCCTCTAAGCCTGGGATAGTTTGCACCACCAAAGTAAGTTCTTCTGTCACCTCCTGACCAGAGAAAATACCCGTTAGGATACCAATTAAAGTAATACCCACCTGCACCGTACTTAAAAATCGAGTAGGTTCGTTGTGGAGTTTTAAAGCCAGCTTGGCTCTTTTATCGCCTTTTTTGGCGGCTGCTTCAAGTTTAGATTTTCTACTTGATACAATGGCTATTTCTGCCATTGAAAAAAGCCCATTGGCTACAATAAGAAAGAATATGAGCAGAAGTTCGGGGCCCATTCAAGGTTTAGGATGTTCAAGGCAAAGTTACAGAAAAATTGTTTCCAATTATGTGAATTTGAACTAACAAGCATTGGTTATCAGTATTTAATAAGAAAAATGAGCCATTTTGAAATTGGAAACCTAAAATTTAACCTCACTTTCAACCGAATTAAAACCCAAGACTATTCCTTTTTGTAGTAATATAGCTGCCTGATTTACAGTAAGTAGCTTGTTTATGACCTTAGAAGGAAAATTAGTAGCCCGTTATATGCCTTTTCAGTTGGCGTTTAAAAAGCCAGCCGGAACTAGCAAAGGCATATTGAATGATAAACCTTCCTATTTTTTGATTTTTGCAAGTAGTAAGGCCCCTGAAATTCCCCTTGGTATTGGTGAAGCAAGCCTTATTCCACATATTTCGCCTGACGATAATGCTGACCATGAGCCTACCTTAAAAGCTTATGTTGATACCATTAACGCCAAAAACATTTCGCTCAGCAACTTTGAAGAAGCTAGCGAGTGGCTACCCTTATTACTGCAACAATACGTTTTTGATTTAATATCAGCGAAATTCCCAAGTATCAGATTTGCAGCCGAATGCGCACTTCGTGGTCTTGCCAATGGTAACGCGCATACCATATATAAAAACCAGTTTTCTAATGGCCAGCAACCTATCCCTATCAATGGATTGGTTTGGATGAATAACATTGATATAATGCGTACCCAAGCGGCTGAGAAAATTGCCCAAGGCTATAATTGCATTAAACTAAAAATTGGTGCCTTAAACTTTGCCGATGAGCTTGCTTTACTTCAAGAAATAAGAGCAGAGCACCTAGCCGAAAAACTCACTTTACGAGTTGATGCCAACGGTGCCTTTGCTCCCGAAGAGGCTTTAGATAAGCTAGATGCGCTCGCTCCTCTACAATTACACAGCATAGAACAACCCATTGCAAAAGGCAATTTTGAGGCAATGGAAAAGCTTTGCGAACTAAGTGAAGTACCCATAGCCCTTGATGAAGAACTTACCAGCACCTATACTTTCAGTGGCAGAAAGGCAATGTTGGAGCAAATAAGTCCTGAGTATATCGTCTTAAAGCCTTCCTTATTGGGTGGTTTCACCGCCTGCTCCGAATGGATTTCCTTGGCGGAATCGATGGGTATTGGCTGGTGGATTACCAGTGCCTTGGAAAGTAATGTTGGGCTAAATGCAATTGCCCAATTCACTGCCAATTATGAAATTTCTATGCCGCAAGGCTTAGGAACGGGTCAGCTATATGAAAAGAATATAGCCTCGCCATTAACCATTAAGGCAGGTAAATTACACTATCAGAAATCAATAGCTTGGGAGACTATTTAAGCTTATGAACCAACCAAGTCCTACCACCCAACAAGCGGATGTCCTCATTATTGGGGGAGGTTTGGCAGGACTTGCTCTAGGGATTGAGTTGGCACCATTCTGCAAAGTGGTGATAATTGAACGATATAGCTACCCGATGCACAGGGTTTGCGGCGAATATGTATCGCTTGAAAGTTGGCCGTATTTAAAAGAGCTTAGCGTGCCTTTGTCTGATTTAGGCTTGCCTATCATCAATCAATTGCGGATGAGTAGTGCAGGTGGTGCGACTATGAATAGCAAACTACCTTTGGGTGGATTTGGTATTTCTCGCTATTTATTGGACGATTTATTACAGCAATGCTTTACCGCTTTAGGAGGCATTTTGCATACGAATACAACTGTTACCAATATAATTCAGGAAGTGGATAATTCCTTTTCCGTTACAACCAGTGAAGGGAATTGGCAAGCTAAATTAGTAGCAGGTGCTTGGGGTAAGCGCAGCCAAATGGATAAAGTTGTAGGCAGAAACTATTCTGAATCGGGGTACGCCAAAAACTTTGTCGGAGTGAAATACCACGTTACAGCCGACTTACCTAAAAACGGTATTGAACTCCATACTTTTGATGGGGGGTATGCAGGCATTTCAAAAGTGGAAGGTACGACAGAAAACACCTATTGTCTTTGCTACTTAACTAAGGCAGAAAACCTACAAAAGCATGGCGGTATTGCAGGAATGGAAGAGGCTGTATTATTCAAAAATAAGCGTTTAGCGCAATACCTCACCCAATTCCCTAAACTGTGGGACAAGCCTGAAACCATTGCTCAAATTACTTTTAAACCCAAACCACTTATTGAAAACGGTATCTTTACCTTAGGCGATGCCGCTGGGATGATTACGCCTTTATGTGGTAATGGAATGAGTATGGCTCTGCACGGTGCTGCTATTTTAGCCCCTGTCCTTTACCAGATTTTGCAAAGTCCTCAGGAAAAAGAAGCACTTACAAACAAATACATTAGCAATTGGAAAGCCGCCTTTAGCTTACGACTTTCAGCTGGAAGAATATTGCAAAATGCAGTCCTAAACGATAGCCTTAATAGTGGTGCCTTTAGATTATTGCAAGGCTTGCCGTTCTTGAAGCAACCTGTAATTAGGTTAACTCACGGCAAGCCTTACCATTCGCTTATGCCTAAACTTGGCTAATTAATAACTACTGAACGACAATTTACTAAACCTACCTTGAGGGTCTAAATAGCCTAGCACTATATAGTTCCCCATATTTTTGATAGACTTTTCTAAGTCTCCAATCTCGTCTATCGTTTGGTTATTAATGCTCACAATAGTGTAGCCTTCAGTTAGTTGCAAGTTTCTAAGCGGACTTCTTCTTCCAAGCTTAACAATTCTTAAACCGCTGGTTACTTTGAATTTATCCTTTTCCACTTTGCTTAATGGCTCAAAAGTGGCGTCTAGGTCGGTGCTTTCTACCAATACTCGCTTCAGCAAACCTGTGGTACCTTCTCGGTTTACAAGGGTAAGCATGGTTTCACTGGTTTCCTTGCCGCGCTTATAGGTTACTTTGATCTGATTACCAGGATCTCGATAGCTTATTTCTTCATCAAAGTTGGCTTTGCTATCAATGGTATTGCCGTCAATCTTAGTGATTACATCGTTCTTTTTCAGACCTGCTTTCGCTGCTGGTCCGTCCGAGGCAAGGTTATCTATTACTACACCGCTATAACTATTTAACTCTAACTTCTCATAGTTATCGGTATTGATATCGGCCATTTCAGCACCAAAGAATGCCTTTTGTACTTCGCCGTATTTAATCAAATCACGTACAATTTTCTCTACAATATCGCTAGGCACAGCAAAGCCATACCCATTATAAGAACCTGTTTGTGAATAGATTGCAGTATTAATACCAATTAGTTCTCCTCTTAAGTTAACTAAAGCACCACCTGAGTTTCCAGGGTTAATAGCGGCATCGGTCTGAATAAAGCTTTCGATTGGAAAGGTTGAGTTTACAATGTTCAGGTTACGTCCTTTTGCAGAAACTACCCCTGTGGTTACGGTAGAGGTTAAGTTAAAAGGGTTTCCTACTGCAACTACCCACTCCCCTACTTGTAGCTTACGGCTATCGCCAATTTTGATGAAAGGCAGGCTTTTGCCGTCAATTTTCAAAACGGCTAAGTCAGTATTAGGGTCCCTACCAATTAACTTGGCTTTATAGGTACGCTTACCTTGAATTACTTCAATATTATCGGCATTTTCAATAACGTGGTTGTTGGTTACTACATAACCATCAGCAGTAAAAATTACCCCAGAACCAGAACCTACTTGCTTGTAGCTTCCGCCACCACCAAAGAACATATCGGCAAAACTCATAGAGTTTTGAACAGTGCTTACTGTTTTTATATAGACCACAGTGGGCGTTGCCACTGCCGAAGCGGTTACAAAATCTGAGTTAATACCTGATGGAGGAGCTTTAGGTCCACCATTTTGAACCATTTGCATATAGCGCACATCTGGATTGCTGGCACTATAAAGACCTATTTCATCGGTACTCGGCTTGGTAAAGTGCGTAAAGGCAAAAGCACCCACCACGCCAGCTAGTAAACCTACGGCAGAGTTTAAGAGAATTTGCTTCATTGTTTAGAGAGTAACTATTTTGGTTCTGTCTTTTTTTCGCCTGTAAGGCGTTGTAACAGCGGAAACGAAAATACAGCTGCCAAAATTACCAACGTACCAAGGTAAAATGTAGTGCTCATTTTCTCTTTCTCACCAAAAATAATTACTGCAAGTACAATGCCATATATCGGTTCTAGGTTAATTACCAAGTTCATAGCAAAGGCAGTGAACTTGCGCATCAGGGCTACCGCATTTACATAAGGATAAACTGTACAACCTATGGCCAATACAAATAGCCAAACCCAATCATTAGTAAATGGCAAGTACGGCGATGGTGCGGTACTTGGCATCATCTCACTGAACGACCTTCCCGAAAGGGTATAGGTAATTGCAAGCCAAGCTCCTATGCTTAAAACTGCCCCTATCATTTGGTATAAAGTAATAACCCTTGGTTCGTGCTTTCTGATGAATAAGGCATTGCAAACACTAAAAATGGCAGAAAACAATGCTGAAATTATGGCTACAAATAGCCCAGCTCCTTTGCTAGAATCGGCATAGAAGATAATTGCAAGGCCTATGATTACTGATAGTCCAAGAATCATTTCTACCCACGAAAACTTGCGTTTTACCACAATGGGTTCTATCACGCTTGTCCATAAGGCACAGGTACTTACCCCCGCCAAACAAGTACTGATATTACTAATCTTAATCGCTTGAAAAAACAATATCCAATGTATCGCTATAATTGCTCCACTGGCAGTAATAAGCAACATTGGTTTGGTATGCAGACTTACATCTTGTCGTTTTGCCTTAACAATTAGCCAAAGCGCAATACTTGTAATAAGCACTCTCCAGAAAACCAATTCTTCCGCACCAAGGGTAATAAGCTCTCCTAAAATACTTGTAAAGCCCCATATCAAAACAATAAAATGGATATGCAGATAGTCTTTGGTATGGGCCTTTTCGATTGTCATTGGGCGAAGGTAGGGGTATTTTACTTAGGTATGGTTTTGTAAAGTATAACCCCAATAATGGAGAAAAGGATATTCGGCATCCAAGTAGCCAATAGCGGATCAAAATTACCTGTACTCGCTAACGACCTGCTAAACAGGAATAATACGATATAGATGAACGCTAGTAAAAACCCTAAAGCCACCTGAAAACCTGGTCCTTCCCTACTCTTTTTACTGCTGAGAATTACCCCAATCATGGTTAAAATAACAATAGCAAAGGGGAAAGTAATTCGTAGATAACCTTCAATGATATAAGGAGCAATATTTTCACTACCTCGTAAAGTCATTTCCTCAATATACCTGTTTAGCTCAGGCGTAGTGAAGGTTTCATAGAGCATATATTGGTTCTCAAAATCCTTTGGCAGCAAGTTCAAAGTTGTATCCATTGAACCACTGAAATACACCCCCTTTTTAGGACCAATAAAAATGCGCTTTTGTATTTTTTCTAATCGCCACTTCTTGGTTTCAGGAACCCAAACAATGCTTTCAGCCTTTAACTTTTCAACCAGCCTTGTTCCTCTTATGCGCTCTAAGGTAAAAAGATAGCCCTGATTATTGGTATTGTTATAGCTTTCTAAGTAGGCGTATAACTCTTTATTAAGCCTAAAATGGACATTGCGCTTATCGTAATTAAAGGGCTTTTTGGTGTACTTAACTTCAAAGGCAATCCTAGTTTTATTGGCATTAGGAATTACATAGTTTACTAAGCCCAAAATCAAAAGACCTATCATTGTACTCCCTATGATATAGGGACGCATAAACCTAAAAAAACTAACTCCACTACTTAAAATAGCCACAATTTCTGTACGTGTAGCCAATTGACTATTCACAAAAACAGTGGCAATAAATACCATAATCGGGCTTAATAAATTGGCCCAATAAGGAATAAAGTTCAGATAGTAATCAAAAATGATTTGACCGAATGACGGCTTATATCGCAGAAACTGATCGTTCTTTTCTGTGAAGTCAATTACCGTAAGTACCCCAATAAACAAAAGCACCACAAATACATACGTGGTGAGGAACTTTTTAAGAATGTAACGGTCTAAAATTTTGAGCATTGCCCTGCAAAGGTATTATTCCTGAAGTTGCAAATAGCAGGTTTGCTATTCTTTATTACCGTAATAGAGGGTTATAAACCCTGATGTGAATAAAGACCTATTAGGTGCAACATCCATAATTTCAAGTTTACGGCCGAATTGTTCGGCAATACCGCCCACTTCTATACCTATTACATTATCGTTAAACTGACCAAATTCAAAGCTTAAGGCAAGCTTTAATGAAATACCTAAATTCACATTTAGCTGATCAAAACCATCAAATAATGAGCCTGAACCGTAAATATTAGTGGTGTTACGCCTATGCAATGCCGAATTATAAGGAACACTTTGGGCATCGTTAGGACCTGTTGCGCTATATAAAATATAATATGGCTTTAGTAACCCAAACGAAGGACCAACAGCTGCAATAGCATTCAAATGCACACCATCTTCAGGGCCCTTTTTGAACAATAAATACTCCCTTCCATATTGAGGTCTTATTACAAAAAGATAATTCATCTTTTGAGGGATAAAGCTTTGGTTGGTTTGTGGATTGCTTAAGCGTTCTTCTTTTGGGTTTTTAACGTTAACAATCTCTAAACCAATATGATGAAACCATCTATTATCTATTCTTATGGCATACTTACCAGCAACACCACCAATTAAACCACCATTGGTATTAAGGTTAATTCCGTAAGTAAGTTCCCTTTCATAGAAAAACTCGTCTTCTTCCGCAGGTGCTTCTTTTTGGGCAAGCAAAGGCGAAGCCATAAGCCATAGACCTAAAAAAAGGACAGTAAAAAGCTTTTGCCTTACCTTCATATCTGTTTATTCTGGTAAATTAACGCCATAAATTTAATTCTAGTTTATGGCAACTGCTCAAATTGTTTATCAGGGTGAATTAAGAACTACTTGTACACACCTACAAAGTGGAACTTCAATCATTACCGATGCCCCAACCGATAACTTTGGTAAAGGGGAGGCCTTTAGTCCTACCGACTTGGTAGCCACTGCTTTAGGTGCTTGTATGATTACCACTATGGGTATAGTTGCCAATAGAGATGGCATTAACTTAGATGGTACAAAAATTTCTGTTACCAAAGTTATGGAAAGCAACCCAAGAAGAATTAGCAAGATTGAAGTGATATGCGATATTCCCAACAAAAACCTAACGCCAGATGAAATACAAAAGCTTGAACATACTGGCAGAAACTGCCCTGTAGATAAAAGCTTGCATCCTGATTTAGTAAGGGAGTATACCTTTAACTATTTGTAAACTTAGCTACCTCGTCCATAATATCAGCATAGTTGATATCGTAATGGGTAGCAGCATACACACAATTTCTGTTGTGAATCAATAATACTTGTGGGCTTTGGTGTTCCACTTCGTAATCGGCGGCTATCTGATTGCTAATTTCTCTGTAGGCTATCAAATCCAAATACCAAGGCTGTACAACAGCAGTATCCTTAGCATCGTTCCATTTACGCTGCACTCTATCAAGTGCTGCGGAACTTATACTACAACGGGTACTATGTTTAAAAATAAGCACAGGTGTGTTTTCTGAAATAGAAAGCAAATCTGATAGCTGAGAAAGTGTTGTTAGTTGGTTCCAATACATATTGCAAATTTAACTACAAATTAACCGAAGCTGTTTAAAAGCAAAAAGCGGTACCTATGAGGCACCGCATTTTGAAACTTTAAATACGCACTCTAAAAGCGAATATTTACACTACCCAAGAAGTTAATACCTGCTTGTGGGTAGTAGTAATTGGCCGTTGTAATGGTACGGTCATCGTTTCGGAAACTAAACGTGTAGCCGTTGCTCACGTATAGGTTATTGAATATGTTGTTACAAAGCAAACTAAACTCCCAAATTCCGTATTGGTTGGTTTGGTGTTTGTAGCTTAATCTTAAATCATTTACAAAGTAAGGATCTAGCTTACGGTTGTTATTCTGGGTATTATCTAAGTACTGTTTACCTACATATTTACTAATGAAGGCAATTGTAGTATTATTAAACGTTGCAGAAAACTGACTTGCGCCAATCAAATTTGGAGAAAAAGCGATATCTGTTTCTTCAAATTCATTACGAATATAGTCATCAGGCCCTGTAAAGCCGCTTATAATTTCTACAAAGCTGCGAACTTTGTTCCTACTTAATGTAAGGTTACCTTGCCAGTTTAACCAGCTTGTTAAAGCGGTTCCAGCCTCCAATTCTACCCCTGTTCTGTAGCTACTACCTACGTTTGTTCTTATAAATTCACCTACTTCATTAAGGGCTCCTGTTACTACAAGCTGGTTCTGATAATTCATAAAAAACAGGTTTGCACTGTACTGAAATCTACCAGTTGTTTTGCGTAAACCTGCCTCAAAATCGTGCAGAATCTCTTTTTGAGGGGTTGTACCTGCTACCGCGTTTACGTAATCGTTTCTGTTTGGTTCACGTTGAGCAACCGCATAAGAGCCATAAATCAATTGACCACTTGGCAAAACATAACTTAAACCAGCTTTCGGATTAAACATAGAAAGGTTAACTACTGTATTAGCATCTTGCTGCTTAGCATTCTTGCCAGCAAAGGAATAACTCACCCCTCTATACTGAAAGTCCAAAAACATATTGAAATTGTTATATAGCTCCCATGTAAGTTTTGAGTAAATATTGTAGTCATTTTTCTTAGCCGAATTAAAGTAATACCTATCGCCTAAGTTTATGTTTTGTGCATAGCGGGCCCAAATAACCTCACCAAAATGATCGCCTTCATAGATGTTATAACCGCCACCAAAAATAACTTCTAACTTTTCAGTTTTGTACTTCAAAGAACCTACAGCCCCGTAAAAATGATTATCTAGCCACTTTCTACGGATAATATCCGAAGATGTTAAAGTGGTATCGGTTCTTAAAGTATCGTTAATACCGTGGAAAAACTGCCCCGCTCTTAAAGTTATTGGGTTTATTCCGTAAATGCTGAAACCAGTTTCTGCAAAAGGGTTAGCGGTGTATTGAGCTTCCTCAAAATAACCAAAACCCCTTGTGTAAAAGGCTGAGACTCCACCTTCCCACTTGTCAGAAAATTGCTTATTGTAATGCAATTGGTAGTGACTTTGGTTATAATTATCTACTTGGTTCTCATAGGTAAATTCATTGAAGGTGCGGTTTGTGGCATAAATTTCTGCAGGAACACCATTCCAAGCTTGGTAAGTGCGCTCTTGCCCGCTCATGATTACAAATTTTAACATGTCGGTTTTACCGTAGTAACCACCATCGGCATAGAACGATTTTAACCTAGAACTTGCCCTATCAATAAAGCCATCAGAAGTAATTTGGCTAAGCCTAGCATTAAAGGCAAACTTATTTTTCAGTAAACCAGTGCCAAACTTGGCAGTGTTTTTCCACGTATTAAAGCTACCGTAACTGTTATTAATTTCTGTATAGGCATTGCTTTGCAATTTTTCGGTTTCAATATTAATAGAACCACCAAAGGCAGCGGCACCGTTGGTTGAGGTACCTACGCCACGCTGAATTTGTAAATTGCTTACACTACTAGCTAAATCTGGCATATTCACCCAGAATAAACCTTGGCTTTCTGCATCATTTACAGGAATACCGTTTAAGGTTACGTTTATTCTGGTAGCATCTGACCCTCTTATGCGTATTCCAGAATACCCTATACCATTACCAGCATCTGAAGTTGCCACTGCGGAAGGTGAAAACTGTAAAAGCAAGGGCATATCCTGACCAAAGTTTTGCTTTGCTAAATCAGACTGCTTGTAATTGGTGTAAGCAAAGGCACTATTTTTATTGGTGTTAATTGCAGTAACCGTTACTTGCTGCTGTTGCAAGGTAATAGGCACCATCTTGTACACTACACTAGTTTCGGCTGTAGCGAAAACCAGCTTTTCAGATATGGTTTCATAACCCACCATACCTACTTTAACAGCATATTCTGCCTGCTCAATAGGGTTAAACAAAGCCGAACCTTTTGCTGTGGTAAGCCTACTTTTAACTGTTTTAGAGCTTGAAATTTGAACTGCAGCACCTTCTATAAAAGTGCCAGTTTGCGCATCTTGAACCGTAATGGCGATGCTTTGTGCTTGTGCGAGGTTAACGCACGCAATAGCTGCTGCTATTGCTAACAAAGATTTTAACATTAAATACCTTTAATATGGTTAGACAATGAGCTTGCTCTGGGGAGAGCTAACTCGGTTGGCTACCATTTTCCCTGCGCAGGCATTACCCTGATCAAGTTCAATGGGTATAATCTCAGCTTTGGCATACAACCGCCTCGGCACCCCTTAAAGACTATGGCGCAAAAGTAGTAAAGAAGTACAGTAATGCAAAAGTGGTATGATAACCGAACGAAATAAGCTGAACGAATTTATAATGAATAGTTTTACTTACTTTTGTAAATATGTTCAAGTCTCGCTATCTGCATACAGACCCTGCTACGCTTCGGAATAGCAAACCTACTGCAGTGGGTAGTGCCATTCATGAACTTTTAGAAATTTACAAACTCAACCGAAAGTACCAAGAAATGCAGGTTTGCAGCAACTGGGACAAGATTATGGGTCCTATTGTTGCCAACCGTACTACCAAGGTATATATAGAAAACAAAGTGCTATTCGTTTACTTAGATAGCGCCCCCCTAAAGCATCAAATGATGTTACAGCGAGATCGGGTTATAGGTTTAGTAAACGCAGCAGCAAACCAACCTTTAGTTGTAGATATATTCTTGGGTTAATTCATAGTTGATATGCTTGTAAATTGTCATTTTTTTTGATGACACCTTTATAAAACGTTAAACAAAATGTAGTGTAAAATGAAAACAGAAACCAAAGAAATTTGGCTAACTGCTCTAACTACAAAATAAAATTTAGCCTAAAAAATTATAAATGTCTTATTTTCAGGAATTTAAAGTTTTGGCTGATTAAAAAACAGTATCTCCACTTTGGATTTATTGTTTTTTATCTAATTTCAAGATTAATAAAATAGCTCTTTACCATTTTGTGGAGAGCACCAATTAAAATTACCTATGTCAAAAATTCGTTTTCAGAATAGCCCAAGTCCTTTTTTCACCACACTCAGAAAAAAGGTTGATGCTTACTTTAAGGAAAACAACCTTTCTCAAACTGCCAATTTAGGGCTTCACCTACAAGGCATTTTCCATGTAGCCCTAGCAGTAGGCTTGTACATTACCTTGGTGTTTTATACGCCTACCACTCTCATAGCAGTGCCTCTCATTATCTTGTTTGGGTCTAACTTGGCCTTTATAGGTTTTAACTTAATGCACGGCGCAGCACACGGTAGTTTTTCAAAACATAAGTGGCTCAATAGTTTGGGTGCATATACCTTAAATATGATGGGTGGCACTACCTATTTCTGGAAAATAAAGCATAATATTAACCACCATACCTACACTAATATTGATGGTATGGATGGCGATATTGACCCTAAGCCTTTCATGAGGTTTCATGAGCATCAAGAACTAAAAGGATACCATAAATATCAGCATATTTACTTCCCATTCTTATACTCACTATCGTATATATCTTGGGTATTTATAGACGATTTTACTCGTTATTTCGGTCCTGAGATTGTTCATGGTGCCAAGCCAATGACCAGCCGTAAAGAGCACATCATATTCTGGGTTACGAAAGCATACTTTGCTACGGTTTTTTTGTTTTTACCTATATATATGATAGGTCCAATGGCAATAGGCGGTATTGTTTTAGCCCTGCTTACTTGTGGCTATTTACTTGCCCAAGTATTTCAGCTTGCACACGTTATGGAAGAAACAGATTTCCCTTTACCTACAACTGATACTAACCTGATTGAAAACGAGTGGGCTATTCACCAAATAGAAACCACGTGTAACTTTGGTACTAATAGTCCTGTGCTTAATTTCTTATTAGGCGGACTTAACTACCAAGTGGAGCATCACATTTTCCCTAAGATGAGCCACGTACACTATAAAGAGGTGAGCAAAATTGTAAAGGAAACCTGCGATGAGTTCGGTATTAACTATGTAAACTACCCAACACTTTGGAGTGCGTTAACCGCTCATAAACTACACATGAAGCGCTTAGGTAATAACCAATTTGTACTTGCTAAGCATAAAGCTATGGCAGCCTAATAGCTTATTTCTGAGTTATACTTTGAACCTAGGTAATTTGCCTAGGTTTTTTATTCCCTATGAATACTCAACCAACCCGAAAAAAAACAACGCCTCGAAAAATGTTTCCGAGGCGTTGCACAAGTTTATTAACTCCTAATCCACAATGGAGTTATTTGCAAAAGTATAACGGTTTACTAAATTTTCCCAGATAAATTTGCTTTTTTACTGGTTTACCTAAGTAAACTAAGGTTATTTCACAGTGAAATGACATAATATAACTGAATGTTCAGGTTTAGGCAATAGGCACCCTTATTAGTAAATCGTTTTACTAATAAGGGTGATAGTCGTTTTTCATTTTCAAACGCTTAAGCGTTACGTTCCTAAAAGCTACATCTGATTGCTTACCTGCAAACACTACCGGACCAGTTAATCGTTCGGCTTTATTTTGGCCACCAAAGGTTGAGTTAACCAACTCAACACCATTCTGAACAGTAACCCCATTTACTTTTACCCAAACCTTGGCATAACTTATTTTTACACCTTTTTCACCAAACCTTGGCGCTTTAAAAAACACCTCAATAGTTTGCCATCTGCCTCTTTTAGAAAAGGCATTCTTTCTAGGCACTTTGCCATCCACTAAGCTATCGGCTCTCATTCTTGGAGCAATGGCACCAATATTCAACAGGTTAGGTATAGAATCTGAAATCAAGGCACTATCGGCTAGTATAATTTCATACCTACCTTGTAATAATAACCCAGCTTTACCATTGTGAGGCAATAAAACTTCAGCGTATAGCTTACAATCGCCGTGTTCAAAACTGCTCACAAGAAACGATGGACCATTTTTAGAGTCAAAGGTTACCATTCCTATACCTTCAGATATTGTTAAAGTATCTACAGTACTTGAATCTAAGGTGGCATCAGCAACTTCTTTCCAACCTTTATAGGGTTCTTTCCAAATAGTAAGTCCTTGGTCAGTGAGAAAGTAATAGCCGTTTTGGGCAAATGAATTACTATTTATGAAAGAGATTAGCAGCAGTATCGCTGCAAAAAGGAGGTGTTTGTTTGCTTTCATATTGAAAAAGAACTATTTAATGTGAGAACAGTGTAACTATGCTGATTATTAGCATATTAAACATACATACGAAATCACAGCTTCTTACCGTTAATAGTCCATTTACCTAATTAAGTAACCTAATAGGTAAGGTTTATCCTTAAATTAAAGGGCTTGGGAGTTAAAATATTTTTTCAGGATTTAGGATATTATTAGGGTCGAATACCTTTTTAATACCTCGCATCAAATCTAAGTTCTTTTCGGCTAATGCTATACCGATATATGGTTTTTGAACATATCCAATACCGTGTTCCCCACTTATAGTTCCGCCTAGGCTTACTACAAGTTTAAACAGTTCTTCAATGCCTTTTTTAAGTTCTGGCCCGTGCCATTGCTCTTCTGTCATTGCAGCTTTAATGATGTTAATGTGCAGGTTTCCATCGCCTGCATGGCCATAACAAACCGATTTAAACCCGAATTGCTTGCCAAGTTCTTTAACACCTTTTAATAGCTGAGGCAGCTTTGCTCTAGGCACAACTGTATCTTCTTCTTTATACACTGAATTATGCCTAACTGCATAAGGTGCCTGCCTTCTTAGTTTCCAAAGGGCATCTTTTTCATCGGCACTTTCGCCTAGTAAGGCTTCGCCTATTTTAAACTGACCTACTACTTCGAAAATAGTTTCAGCTTGCTTGTAAAGGTCTTCCTTGTTAGGTCCATCTACCTCAATAAGTAAATGGGCTTGTATATTTTCTGGAATAATTAAAGTGCTCTCGGTAAAAGCAATAGCCCAATCTAGGGCATCGCGCTCCATAAACTCCAAACAACTAGGGTTTGCGCCTGCCATAAAAATGGCACTTACTGCAGCGCACGCTTCTTCTGCACTTTCAAAAGGCACAAGCATTACTAAGTTATGCGCAGGATATGGTCTTAATTTAAAAACCGCTTTGGTAATAATGCCCAAGGTACCTTCGCTACCTACCATTAAATGTGTAAGGTTATAGCCTGTGCTGTATTTTAATACATTAGCACCTGTCCAAATAATTTCACCAGTTGGCAATACCACCTCTAGGTTTAATACATTATCGCGAGTGGTGCCGTACTTAACTGCTCTTGGTCCGCCGCTACTTTGAGCGAGATTCCCACCTAAAAAGCAACT
Organism: Cytophagaceae bacterium; assembly: GCA_027487695.1. Taxonomy (GTDB): domain Bacteria; phylum Bacteroidota; class Bacteroidia; order Cytophagales; family Flexibacteraceae; genus JAIYDB01. Next base: position 15,830 of record JAIYDB010000094.1, read on the forward strand.
TCCTTTACTAGCAGGATCAACCGCATAGAATAGATTTTGCTTTTTTACTTCATCCTGAAAAGCCTCGTTTATAACACCTGGCTCAACTGTAGCTTGGTGGTTAGCTGCATCTATCTCCAAAATTTTATTGAAGCGCTCCATGCTAATTACAATCCCACCTTTTACCGGCAAGGCAGAACCACTTAAGCCTGTTCCTGCTCCACGAGCTGTAACTGGTATCAGGTGCTCATTAGCATACACCATAATGGCCGAAATCTCCTCAGGTGTAATTGGCTTCACTACTACTTCAGGATAAAATACCAAATCTTCGGTTTCATCGTGAGCGTATTTTTCTAAAGCCTCAGCATCGGTAAGCACGTATTTTTCACCTACCACACCTTGCAAAAACAAAACAAGATTAGGCAAATGAATTTTAGAAGTATGAACAGGAGCAGATAAATCGACGGTATTTTCGGTCATAGTTTTGAGATTGCGGCAATAGGAGGTTATCTTTAAATCGTGCTTTGGCAATTCTTTAAAATGAGTACCCACTACCAGTTAAAACCTTTTGGAAACGTAACTACAAAAATAAGCATTTCGTTTGTGCTTATTGTTTTATTGCTGGGTGCAGTTAGCTGCAAATCTAAAAAGCAGAGATCTAAAGGTGTAGTGCTGAATGGTAATTATAAAATTCCAGCAGTAAAAGCCGGGACCTTTTACCAACAGGCTGCTTCTGAAAAAGAGCGTTTAAAGCGCATTGCTAAAGTTATTGAACGTGCTCGTTCCTATAAAGGGACTCCCCATAAAGATGGTGGTGTTAGTAATTTGGGGATTGATTGCAGCGGACTTACTCTAGTAAGTATGCGGGCTATTGATATGGAAATACCTCGTAGAGCTGCGGAACAAACCAAAATCGGGATTACTATTAAACTGAATGACTTAGCCCCTGGCGATTTTGTATTCTTTTCAGACCCTTCTATTGGTAAGGGTATTACCCACGTAGGTATAGTTACTGAAATTGCAGATGAAGGGGTGGCTGTTTTTATACATACTAGTTCCTCGTTAGGGGTAACTGAAAGTAAGCTTACCCAAAAGTATTGGCAAAAGACTTTTTACACTGCCATAAGACCTGCATATTAATGATAGAGTTAATAGAAAATCCGCTGGTTACTGTAATCTGTATTTGCCATAACCAAGCCACTTGGGTGGCAAATGCACTCAATAGTGTACTTAACCAAACATATAGCCAAGTAGAATTACTTATTGTTGATACTGGAAGTTCAGATAACTCTAAGGAACTAATAAGTAACTGGTTAGAAAGTAAAACTACCAAAGCCAGATTTAAAGTAGTACCTGTATTCTTCCTTGGAAAAGTGGGCAACTGTAAAGGCTTTAATACAGCCTTTGCCCATGCAAAAGGTAAGTATGTAATTGATTTAGCAGCCGATGATATACTGCTTCCTACAAGAATTGAGGAACAAGTACAATTCTTTGAAAATCAATCGACCGATACTGGGCTTATCTACGGCAATGCAACTTATGTTGATACCAACAATAAGGTACTATACACAGCATATGAAAAAGGTGGCAAATTCTATGGCTTAGAAAGAAATGGCTTCACTTGGGCTTGGAATATGCAACGATTTTTCATTTGCCCTCAGAGTACCATGTTTCGTTCAGAAATGGTAAAGAAACTTGGCGGTTATAATCCAGCCTTGTTCTATGAAGATTTTGACTTCTATTGCCGCCTTATGCGTGATTGGCAGGTGCAATACCAACCTATAAACCTCACGCAAATTACAGTTATAGCAACCAGCCATGGCAATAGCATTAAAAGACGTAGTTGGGATTTCTTTTGCAGTACGCTTACCATTTTAAGTGAGCAAGCCCAACAAGCAAAAAGCCCTTATGAACAAGGGCTTATACTAAAACGATTTATATTTAGCGTAGTAGAATTTATTAGAAAAGGTCGTTAATAGTGATAGCCTCACTTTCATAACCAATTAGGTTTTGATAAATAAGCCAACTACGGAAATGATCCAATTTCTTAAAATCCACTGCTCCCCATTGGTTATTCTCATCTAATAATAGTGGCCTCATGGCGAGCAAGCATTTTAAATTAAACTCATAGTCATTGGTATAACTATGGAGGTTTGCATTGGTAAGTACCTTAGCTACAAGTTCAGGATTTTCGTAACAAGCTTGGTAACCACGCATCATGATATGATTAAAGGCTCCTAACACTTGTATATTATTTTTTTTCCACCTCTGAGTTACAGCAAAAAAAGGCACGGCAGGGTAAGGAATGCCAAAGTCTTCAAATTTAAAGATATTAACGTCAACTCCTTTATGTTCTGCTTCTACCCCTTCAATTACAGAAAAAGCCCAAGCTGCATCAATTTTTCCTGCTAATAACTCATTCCAAACAGAGAGCCTATTAGGGCAAACTACAAAAGGAGAACTATCGGTTCCATCTGCTTTTATGATTGAACGAATTAGGTTTACCTCATACGGAATTTCAATAGCTCCATAGCGCATACCCGCTAACTCAGCCGGACGGTTAATGCCGCTGCTTTTTAAGGTAAAAATACCACTAGTATTCTTCTGAAGAATATTGGCAAAAGGGACTATTTTTTCCTTTCTAAGTTCATTACTCTCAAAAATCAACTCCGCCGGCACAATAGCAATATGAGCATCGCCACTCAAAAGTTTCATTTCGTTAGTAATGCCATAATCATCGGCCTCTGGACTAAGAAACTCTAAAGCAATGTAAGCTTCTTGAAACCAACCCTTTACATGGGCATACAGTAAACCCGCATGCAACATATTAGGTATCCAGTCTAACGCTAATCTTATTGAAGTATTCACAAATACTTTTAGTTAAAATTTGGTGAATTCCTATTGCAGTAGCTCAAATATTAGGAATTCATACAAATGTAACTAAGGAAAGTTCATAGCGCAATTTTAGTTAAGTATTTTTCTTAAAAATAAGTTTACCCTCAAAAATAATGCAATCACACATTTCGTCCACTAAACAAGTAAACAGCAGGTAGCTATTTGTCGCCGAAAATTATTAAAAAAGGCTACTTACCGCCGAAAAATTAGATATTTGCACAACTAAACTTCTACAGAGGCATAGCCAACAATATGAAAACCGATCTTAGCCAGTTTAATAACGATTGGTATTCGCCAGGGGCGGGTGCAGGAAAAAGATTGCTCTGGTTTATTGTAAATGGGCTATTTTTTCGCAATCCATTAAACCCAGTTAGCGGACTTAAAGTGGCACTGCTAAAGCTATTTGGTGCTAAAATGGGAAAAGGCATTGTAATAAAGCCTTCTGTAAATATTAAAAATCCTTGGTTTTTAGAGATAGGTGATTACGCTTGGATTGGTGAAGATGTGTGGATTGATAACCTTCAGCCTGTCAAAATTGGAGCCCATAGCTGCCTATCGCAAGGGGCACTATTACTTTGTGGCAGCCACAATTATAAAAAAGTAACCTTCGATTTAATTGCACAACCTATAACAGTTGAAGAAGGCGGCTGGGTAGGTGCCAGAGCCACCGTTACTGGCGGTGTAACCATTGGCACACACGCAGTTTTATCGGTTAACTCTGTGGCTACAAGCAATTTAGAACCTTATACAATTTACCAGGGAAACCCTGCGATTCCGAAACGAAATCGTACTATTGCATTATGAAAGTAAGTATTATCACTGTAGTGCTTAACAATGCCGATACCATTGCACAAGCTATTGATTCGGTTCTAGCGCAAGATTATCCAGATTTGGAATACATTATTATTGATGGGCAAAGTACCGACGGCACTATTGATATTATCAAAAGCTATGGCGATAAAATAAGCCAATGGGTTAGCGGTAAAGATGGTGGGATATACCCTGCCATGAACAAAGGACTAAAAATGGCTACTGGTCAAATCATAGGGATTTTGAACGCCGATGATGTATATGCTAGCAATAAGGTAATAAGCGGTATAGTTGCCGAAATGAAGCAAAACAATGCCGATACTGCCTATGCCGACTTGAATTACGTTTCTAGAAACGATCTTTCTAAAGTTATAAGATACTGGCGCAGTGGCTCTTACAAAAAGGGCTCATTTAAATTTGGTTGGATGCCTCCACATCCTACCTTTTTCGTTAAAAAATCGGTTTATGAAAAATGTGGTGTTTTCGATACCACACTTCGCAGTGCTGCCGATTATGAGTTAATGCTTAGGTTCTTACATAAATACCAAGTAAGCACTTGTTATTGGCCTCATATTGCTGTGAATATGCGTGTGGGAGGCGAGAGCAATAAAGATGTTAAAAACAGAATAAAGGCAAATAATGAAGATGCTCTGGCTTGGAAAAAGAACGACTTAAAAATGCCGTTTTTTACCCGATACCTTAAGCCTATCAGAAAGATACCTCAGTTCATTTTGAAAAAAGCTAAGTAGTTGCACGATTATTGCAACCTACCTAATAACTAAACCTAAAAACAAACGTTAATAAACCTAAATAATAACTCTAGCTTCAAGAAAAGTGAAAATCTACACCAAAACCGGCGACAAAGGAACTACCTCTTTAATTGGGGGAACACGAGTGAGCAAAGCTCATTTGCGGATAAATACCTACGGAACTGTAGATGAACTAAATAGCTATATTGGTTTATTACGAGACCAGCCAATAAACGAAAGCAGGAAAGATTTACTCAAAGAAATTCAGGATAGGTTGTTTACTATAGGTAGCCACCTAGCCATGGATTATGAAGTAAGTAAAAAACAATTGCCAGATTTAGTGCTAACTGATGTTACCCTATTGGAAAACGAAATGGATGCAATGGATGCAAAACTGCCAGAACTTAGGCATTTTGTATTACCAGGTGGCCATCAGTCGGTTTCTTTTGCTCACATAGCAAGAACTGTTTGCAGAAGGGCAGAACGTATGATAGTTGAATTAAATGGAGAAGAGGAAGTAGATGATTTAACAGTGGTTTACATGAACCGATTGAGCGATTTTCTGTTTGTTCTTTCCAGAATGATGGCTTTTGAGCTTAATATTGAAGAAGTAAAATGGTACCCGAGGGTGCATTAAATTTGCACAATTAAAAGAAATAATATAAGTTTAACCTTATTACTAACATACACCAGAATGACTTATACTGCATTACTTGCTGGAACAGGAAAACAATTGCTTCATTTCGATGAACCAGTTGCTGTGTTTCAACAAGATGCAACTACCATTCAAACAGGTGATATTGAAGTTAATACTCTTCTTCTAAAGCAAGGAGAAGAATTGGTTTGCCTTGTATCCATTGATACTCTTTATGCATCTACTAACGTTAGGGATGCAGTATTGAAGTTATTGCCAGCAGAAAGTGGTATTAAAACTGAAAACCTAATTTTAGTTGCAAGCCATAGCCATAACGCTCCAGTTCTGGACGATACTAAGCCGTACCTTTGTAAGTGCAATCCCGCCTATAAGGACAATGCTACAAAAGTAATTGCGCAAACAGTTATTGAAGCAATAAACGCTTTAGAGCCAGTAACTATCCATTTCGGAATGGATGCTAATAACCTTGGCATTAACCGTAGGGCATTAACTTGGGGAAGAACTGGTATTATCCCAGTAAGAAAATACAAAATGATCCCTAACCCTAGTGGTCCGGTCGATCAGTTATTACGCAGTTGGCAACTTCGTAACAGCCAAGATAAGCATATTGCCGTTCTTTGGAGTTTTGGTTGCCACCCAGTGGCATATCCAAAAGTAAATGCCATACATCCAGATTATGTTGGCGATGTACGTGCCCAACTTCGTAAGAACATTGGTAGGGAGTTACCTGTATTGTTTTTCCCTGGCTTTTTAGGAAATATTAGACCTGCACTATTTGGTAAACCTACCAACCTAAAAGACCTTTTCTATTTTGCAGCTCACGGTCAAATATTCAAAAAACCAACAATTGCTGGCTACAATGAGTTTTGCCAAAGCTTATATCAGAGTCTTAAAAAATCATTAGATAATAGCCACAAGCTAACCATTGAAGGCTTAAAGCTAGCTAGAACTACTGTTGCCCTTAAAACATTATTAAAATCGCCTTTGCCTGGTTCCTTAGAGCTATTTGCGCTTAGCGGAATTGGCAAACAGCTTTTTTTAATGGCAAGTGCTGAAGTATTAGTAGAATATGAAAGCCTACTTAAGCCTCACCTAGACCTTACAGACGAAACTATTGTACCAATAGGCTGCGTTAACTCAGTTTTTGGGTATTTGCCAGTTGATAAGCAATTGAAAGAAGGCGGCTATGAGGTTGATTTATTTATGCCTTGGTTTTCATTAGGTGGTAACGAGTTTTACGATCATATTGAACACGAAGTAATAGATCCTTGGGTTGCTATTGCTAGGCGCAGCCGAGAACCACAAGCCATAAAACAACAAGATGGCGAGTCAATTATTTAAGGCGGGTGCCCTACTTGCCTATGCCAATGAGGAGTTATTCCCTACCCTTGGCGAACATGAAACTAGCTCGGTTGCAACTTTACTTTTAGAAAATTACTTCGAGCTTACCAGATTAGACTTTCTTAAAAATTCTGAACTGGAAGTTTCCGAAACTAGCTATACCGCATTTAAAGCAGCTATTGAAAGGTTAAAAGATGGTGAGCCTATTCAGTATATAATAGGACACGGCTGGTTTTATGGCAGAAAATTTACAGTAAACCATTCGACCTTAATACCCAGAGGCGAAACTGAAGAGCTGGTAAGGTTGGTTTTAAAACAAATTACCCAACCTCAAGTCTCCATATTAGATGTTGGTACTGGAACAGGTTGCATAGCCATTACTTTACAATTGGAGCGACCAGAATGGCAAGTTTTAGGCACCGATATTAGCACTACAGCCTTACAAACCGCTCACGATAATGCCCATCAGTTACAGGCAAATGTTGAGTTTTTCAAAAGTAATGCCTTGGAAATGACCGATGCATTGCCGTCCAATTTCAAGGGTAAGTTAGATGTAGTAGTAAGCAATCCACCCTATGTGATGGATGCAGAAAAGCAGTTAATGGCACCTCGCGTTACGAATTGGGAACCGCATACAGCCTTGTTTGTTCCTGATGTTGATCCTTTACTATTTTATAGGAGCATCTTAAAAAAGTATATTAAACTAGTAAAGCCAGGCGGCTGGTTCTTCTTTGAAATTAACGAAGCCTTAGGCAGAGATATGTTGGCTTTGGCCGATTTATTTAGTTTAGCGAAGGTGAGTATTGTACAAGATATTCATCAGAAAGACCGTTTTTTAGTCGGACGGAAAGGGATTTAAACTTATCCAACACTTCCGAACCATCTTGAAAATCCAATAAAATAGCCTTAATTTTGTATACTGAATCAGCAGGGGGGGCAGCGTCAAGTGTTTGATGGATCCCGCTTGCCCCAAAAAGCATCTATCTTTCAAAAGATAAGATGCTTTTTTCTTTTTCAAAGGCTATTATCACTCTTCTCAGTGTGCTAAATTGCTTTAAAGAACCTTTTAATCTATCAAGAATACCTACAACTAAATCTGAGGTAACTTTGCTTTTTTCTGTAAAAACCAAAAGACCTTGAACTGCTCTTTGACTATTCATCGCAAACATCTTATCCTTTATTCTTTCTCGAAGAATGTCAGAATTATCAGCACTAAAATTTGATGATTTTATTTCTGTTGCAACCCCATTCAAATATCCATCAAACTGCTTGGGTGCTTTACTAGAGGTATCTTGGGGTGCGCCAATAAACTTGAAATTATTGGTCTTTAATATTGGCCAACATCTATCAACCTTTGCTTTATCAGTTTCAGGCCAAAACTTGCTATCGGATGGGTATAGACAGTAAGCTTCATAATCGCCTTCTATTTCCCCAACAAAACCCATTTCGGTCTGTAGCCAAATAGTTACATTCTTATGACCAAGTTCAAGTATTTTCGCAGGCAGATTCACTTCATCGCAATATGCACAAAGAAAATATGAAATTAACTAGTTAATCGAATGCAATTTGGTGTTTAATCCTCACTATCTGTAGGCTCAATATGGACCAGCACATCAGTGATATATGGGATATGAGCTTGCAAGGTATCCTTTACATTATGAGCAACAGTATGCCCTTCTCGCACACTAAGATCGCCTGGTACCCAAACGTGAATATCCACATAATAATCTAGTCCCATTTTCCGAACTCTGGTTTTATGGGCACTATGCACGTGCGGAACCTGAATTACATAGCCCTCAATTTCTCCAATAAGTTTTGCATTTGGTGCCGCATCCATAATTTCGTGAACTGCAGGCATTAGGTTGGTCCACGCATTGAAAAGGATAATAAGCCCTGCTAAAATTGCGGCATAATCATCAGCTGCTTCATAGCCTGCCCCACCAATGATAGCAATTGAAATACCTATAAATGCTGCACCTGAGGTGAGTGCATCTGACAAATGATGCCAAGCATCGGCTTTAACTGCAGTGCTTTCTATCTCATTGCCAGCCTTTATCACTTTGCTGAAGAGGAATTGCTTAACAACAATTACAAAAACCAAGACAATCAGGGTGAATGGTGCTGGTGCTTCATGCGGGTGCAGTATTTCAACTACTGACTGAATAATTACAAATGCACCTGCCCCTACCAATGAAAGTGCCACCACAATAGCAGCCAAAGGTTCTGCCTTACCGTGTCCGTATGGGTGTTCATTATCAGGGGCCTTAGTAGCAGTTCTTAAGCCGACTAACACCACCAAACTTGCCATCACATCGCTTGCGCTTTCAACAGCATCGGCCATTAGGGCAAAGCTATTACCGAAATACCCGGCAAGGTATTTTATCACAGCAAGCCCTAAATTTGTAGCTATCCCCCAAGCCACTGCCTTCATTCCTATTTTGGCCTTTTGGCTGGTATTGCTTGGGTTATTCATTCTTAGTTATTTAACGAGTTCGCCGTAAAGGTCAAACGCCTCTGAACTAGTGATTTTAACCTGAGCAAAATCACCTAGACGGATATAGTTTTCGCTGTTTGCTTCAACTAGAACCTCGTTGTCTACTTCAGGACTATCGTGTTCAGTTCTGCCAATAAAGTAGCCACCTTCTTTTCTATCAAAGAGTACTTTGTAGGTAGTACCCACTTTAGCATCGTTCTTAGCTGCTGAAATATCTTGTTGTACTGCCATTAAATCTGCCGCACGTTCTTCTTTAACCTCTGGGTCTACGTCATCTGCCATGGTATGCGCGTGGGTTTGCTCTTCGTGACTGTATGGAAATACACCTAGCCTATCGAACTTCGCCCACTCTACAAACTTAACTAGCTCCTCAAACTCAGCTTCTGTTTCACCTGGGTGACCAACAATCATTGTAGTTCTTAGGGCTAAATCAGGCAACTTTTCCCTGATGGTTTCAATCAATTGCTCCGTTTTTTCACGAGTTATACCTCTGCGCATACGCTTCAACATTTCATTGCTGCCGTGCTGCAAAGGCATATCTAAATAGTTACAGATATTGCTACGGTTCTTAATTACATCTAATACCTCCATCGGGAATCCAGATGGATAAGCATATTGTAAACGAATCCAGTCTGCTCCTTCTACATCGGCAAGTCTATCAAGTAATTCAGCTAGGTTACGCTTCTTGTAAATATCCAGACCGTAATAAGTCAGGTCTTGCGCAATAAGGATTAACTCTTTTGTTCCCTTAGCTACCAAGTTCTTCGCTTGTTCCACCAACAAATCGATTGGCTGACTTACGTGATTACCCCTCATTAAAGGAATAGCACAGAAAGAACACGGTCTATCACAACCTTCGCTAATTTTTAAGTACGCATAATGCGAAGGGGTAGTTATTAAACGCTCCCCTACTAGCTCGTGCTTATAATTTGCCTTAAGCGTTTTAAGTAAACGAGGCAATTCATTGGTGCCGAACCAGGCATCAACAGCTGGGATTTCAGCAGAAAGTTCGTCCTTATATCTATGGCTTAAACAGCCTGTAACATATACCTTTTCAACTAAACCTTCTTCCTTTGCTTCCGCATAACGAAGAATAGTATCAATACTTTCTTGCTTGGCATTATCTATAAAGCCGCAAGTATTTATAATTACAATGCCAGCATCGTCTTTTTCAGACTCGTGCGTAACATCAAATTTATTGCCACGTAACTGCGTGAAAATCTGTTCGCTATCAACTAAGTTCTTACTACAACCTAGCGTAACAATATTCACTTTATTGGGCTTATAGCCTTTAGTTTTCATACAAGTGCAAAGTTCGGAAAAGGAGGGGGCTATTGAAAACAATAAGGCTAATATATTTCGGTTCCAAAGAGGCGTTAAAAGACCTAGCAAGCCAAAACCCTACAAAAAACTTTCAGTACCCCCCTTATAAAAGAACTTGGAACTGCAGCAAGACCGCAGTTCCAAGAAGTTTTCAACCAGCTATGGAATGAAACTATTACCCCTTGGGTATCAGTTTCAACACTCAAATATAATAGGTTATTTCTTTACAAAATACAATTTGGCGGGTTTGAGCAAAAATTTTCAAGCAATGCTTGAAGCAATTTAATGTAACTATCTATATATCAGATAGTAAGTAGAAATAAAAACCACCATTATTTTGCTTATTTCTTCCGTATTCAATTCGAAAAACTATGTCATAATAGGTCACAAAGTCAATTCCTGCCCCATATCCTGGTAAAAGGGTATTGGTAAGTGCCTTATTTGTAGGGGCAGTAAAGTTATTGGAGACGTAACCTAAGTCTGCAAATAGCTTTGGATAAATGGCAATAGGTATTTTTTGGAATTGCTTCAGCGGCACTCTAGGTTGGTAATATTCCTTTTCAAAAAGTTTGTATCGCAAACTACTTCTGAACAAGAAACTATTAGGTCCTTCAATTACAAACTTATCATAACCGCGAACGATACGAAGCTGGTAGCCAAGTCCATAAGTATTGGCATAAGGTTGCCTTTGCGGATAACTGCTCAATAAATCAACCCCAAAGGCTAAGAATAGCTTTCTTTCTAATTGGTAATATTTGGCAGCCTTAATTCTGATTGAACCAATATCTAAATCATCGGTAGCGGAAAGACCTAGCTTTTCCATTTCCACTTGAAAGTAATAGCCTTTAGTGGCGAATAGTCTGTAATTACGTTTATCATAACGGTAGCCATAACGCATTACGAAATAGCGCTGAGTAGTTGCCCTGTTATCATAGTAATTAGGATTAACAGTAATTAAACTATCGGTTATACGATTACTATGCCAGCCAAATTGCGCTTCATGGAAGTGATATATGCCCGATCTTAAGGTATAACTTAAAGCCACTTGGGTGCGCTTGCGGGCAATTTCAAGTAAGTCAGTTTTGTTCTTGTAGAAAACCTGTCGGTTGTTTGCAGTAAAGCCTGCAACACTTTGGTTAGTAGAATAACTAGCGGCAATGCTTAAGCCTCCTCTTTGCCTTTTAGAAAAATAGGGTAAGCGATACGATACATCATATTTATTCAGAAAACCTCCTTGCACCCCTATATTCAAGGGATCGTTATTGCCCGTAAGGTTATTCTGTGTTACGCGCAATCCATAGTTAATCCTGCGCCAATCTGCTCCTTGATTATAATACCATTCATTAATGGTTCTATCGGCAAATTCAAGAATGGGATAGGCTATTAAATACCATCGCTCTTCAACTTTAATGGTTAATGAGTAATAATTTAATCCAATAGAATCTGACTTAGGGACCAATAATACACTTACCTTATTAAATAGGCGCGTGTTAAATACATTCTCTTCAATACGTTTGCAGAAATCTGCTGTATCAGAAACACTGGTATTATATGGTAAGGAAACTGGTATTTCTCTTGCTATTATTCTGGCTCTGGTTCTATGGTTGCCTGAAATTTCAAAGTCTTTAATAAAAATTTCTTGTTGTCCAGAAATATTTTGGGCACATCCTTTCCTTGATACCCCACTGAATAAAAGCAGAGCAACTATTAACCAACACGAAGCTAAATGTGCCTTAAAGGGCATAGAAAGGAGGTTTTATAGCAGAGCAGGATACCTATCGAATACGGGAGTAATAATAGTTTATTATTGCTTGAAAACAGAACTAAAAAAATATTTCAATTTTTTATAAAAGCTAGGCAACCCTTTTTCTGGTTCTCCGGTCTTCCTTATGAAACTGCATTTAGAGAGTGTAATCGTTTCCAAACCCTGAATTAGCTGCTCTTCACTGAAGACATGTTAATTATTATTCCTTCACAGAAAGTAAGAAAAAGGCCCGCTATCACTAGCGAGCCTTTTTCATTTATTATGACTTATGAAACTAAGCGTAGTTCTTAGCTACATCTTTAGCCACAGACTTCAATACTGAAGTAAACTCATCGTCCAACTTACCTGCCTTAAGGGCTGCAAGTACTGGCTTATGCTGAGCTACTAACATTGCAATAAACTCGGCTTCAAATTCTTTCACCTTGTTTACTGGCACTGTATCTAAATAACCATTAGTGGCAAGGTAAATGATAGCTACTTGAGCTTCTACCGCCACTGGGCTAAACTGCTTTTGCTTTAATATTTCTTGTGCCCTTCTACCACGCTCAATAGTAAGCTTGGTTGATGCATCTAGATCTGAACCGAATTTAGCGAATGCTTCCAATGCACGGAACTGAGCCATATCTAGCTTCAAAGTACCAGCAACTTTCTTCATACTCTTAATTTGAGCAGAACCCCCTACACGGCTTACCGAAATACCTACGTTAATAGCAGGACGGATACCCGAGTTAAACAAGTTAGATTCTAGGAATATCTGACCATCGGTAATTGAGATTACGTTGGTTGGGATATAGGCAGAAACGTCGCCCGCTTGGGTTTCGATAATTGGAAGTGCAGTTAATGAACCACCACCTTTTACAATTGGTCTGATGGTATCAGGCAAATCGTTCATTGCAGCAGCAATATCATCGTTCTTGTTAATCTTAGCGGCACGCTCTAACAAACGACTGTGTAAGTAGAAAACGTCACCAGGATAAGCTTCACGACCTGAAGGACGACGAAGTAATAGAGAAACCTCGCGGTAAGCTACCGCTTGCTTCGATAAATCGTCATAAACCACCAATGCAGGACGTCCTGAATCGCGGAAGAATTCACCAATTGTTGCACCAGTAAATGGAGCATAGAATTGTAATGGAGCAGGATCAGAAGCAGTTGCAGCAACTACTACAGTGTATGCCATAGCACCACCTTTTTCTAAAGCAGCAACAACTTGTGCAACTGTAGAAGCTTTCTGACCGCAAGCTACGTATATACAGAAAACTGGCTCGCCTCTGTCGTAAAACTCACGTTGGTTAAGGATAGTATCCAAAGCCACAGTAGTTTTACCAGTTTGCCTATCGCCAATGATCAATTCACGCTGACCACGACCAATCGGAATCATCGCATCAATAGCTTTGATACCAGTTTGTAAAGGCTCATTTACCGGCTGACGGTAGATAACCCCTGGAGCTTTACGCTCTAAAGGCATTTCATATAAAGTACCAGTTAATGGTCCTTTACCATCGATAGGCAAGCCAAGTGTGTTAACAACACGGCCAAGCATACCTTCGCCTACCTTCACACTACCAATTCTATTGGTACGCTTTACGGTATCGCCTTCTTTAATTTGAGTATAATCGCCAAGCAATACTGCTCCTACGTTATCTTCTTCTAGGTTCAACACGAGGCCAGTTACGCCTTTTGGAAACTCCAGAAGCTCACCGCTTTGAGCCTTGGTTAAACCATAAATGCGGGCAACGCCATCGCCCACTTGCAACACGGTTCCAACTTCTTGCAATTCAGCCTCGGTACGGGCGTTAGCAAGCTGCTCTCTCAGTATTGCAGAAACCTCATCTGGTCTTACTTCTGCCATATTAGTATTTAGCTATGTACGATTGGTCTATTAATTGTAATTTTAGTTCTTGAAGCTTACCGCTAACGGTTTCATCTATCTGACGGTCACCAATTTGCAGTTTATAGCCACCAATAACATTGGTATCAATAATCTCGGTTAGTTCTACACTACCACCAGTTGCCTGCCTCACATAAGCGTTAAAGCGTTCTCTGGTATCAGCATCTAAAGGAGCTGCAGTAGTAATAGAAGCCCTGAAAATACCCTTAAGTCTGTTGTATTGGTTAACAAACTCAGCAGCAATATCAGGTAAAAGTGCCTCACGCTTCTTGGCTACAACAATGTTGAAGATAGCCATGGTAAGGTTATTATAAGTATTTCCGAAAAGTTTCTTCAGAATAGCCAGCTTATCTGGGTGTTTGATGATTGGGTTTTTTAGTACCAATACCAAATCGTGACTATTCTTAAGTACTTCCGTAAAATCGTGCATATTGCCAGCCACAACATCTAATAAGCCTTGCTCTTGAGAAAGACTGATGAGTGATTGGGCGTATCGGGTTGCTGCTCTATTGTGGGCCATATCTTGTTATGAATTATAAGATAGGGATTAGTTAGAACCTACTTTCAAATCGGTTAGGTAATGATTTACCAATTGGTTTTGAGCCGCAGGATTATCTAACTTAGAACGTAATACCTTTTCAGTAACACTGATAGAAAGTTCAGCAACCAAGTTTTTAATTTCAGCCATTGCAGCAGCCTTTTCAGTAGCTATTTCAGTGCGAGCCTTAGCTAAATCTTCATCGGCTTTCTTGCGTGCTTCGCCACGAGCTTCATCTACTAATTTCTGAGCAGCATCGCGAGCATCCTTTAATATACCATCACGTTCCTTACGAGCCTGAGCCAATAATTGTTCGTTTTGGTTATTCAATTCTTGCATACGGCTTTCTGCATCTTTAGCAGCTTGCAAAGCCTTATCAATGCCTTCTTCACGAGCCTTTAAGCCAGCGATAATTGGTTTCCAAGCCTTAGAACGAAGAACAAGGAATACTACTAAGAACACTAATAACTGCCAAAAAATGAGGCCAAGTTCAGGGGTTACTAAATTCATTGTATTTATGGGGTATAGCTAAATGCGTGTATTTTATGGGGTTTGCCTGTTTCACTTCGGTTAGGCAAGGGTATTTGAAGTTACAAAGCCTTTCCCGGCGCCTAGCGCAACCGGGAGGGCAATGTAAATTTTTGGGTAGTTACTAAAAACTTAATTAGATAAGTTTGATTAGTAAGCAAACTACTACTGCGAAAAGGGCAACACCTTCAATGAAAGCAGCAGTAAGGATAACTGGAGCCTGGATTTTATCGGCAGCTTCAGGTTGACGGGCAATAGCCTCAGCAGCAGAACCACCGATACGGCCAATACCTAAACCAGCACCTAATGCAGCTAAACCTGCACCGATACCAGCACCCATTACATCCCAACGTGCTACGCCTTCGGCAGCTTGTAACAATAGATCGAATACCATTGTGTGATTAATTATAGAAGTGAAACGAAAATGCTTTTAAAACTTTGTTCTTATTCAGAACGGGTACTATTAATGATGGGCGTGAGCACCGTGGTCATCGGCATGGTCATGTCCATGATGATGATCGGCAACTGCAGCACCAATGTAGCTTGCAGTTAGCATAGTAAAGATACCAGCTTGTACAAAGGCTACTAATAATTCCAAGAAGTTAAGTGCGGTAGCAAATGCAGA
>JAIYDB010000035.1 GCA_027487695.1 Cytophagaceae bacterium
CGTAATCAAATAAATCACAGTTCAGACAATACAAATCCCGAAGGGATGGCATTATTGTAGCCAAGAAAAAGCCCACCCATACACCAAACTCCGAAGGAGTGACACCCACACCTAATCATAACACAATGCTTTCCCTTCTAGCTAAAGCCAAAGATTGTGGACTGCCCTAGCCACGGGTTAAAACCCGTGGCAATTGATAACAGGAATAAAATTAATAAAACTCAATTGTGGTGACATTAAAGGAAGAAAACCAATAAGGTTCGTATTCATAGCATATTAATACTTTATCTGAAACCCAAACTGCATTATGATTCTCTGGAATATAATCATCCCAACAAGAACAAGGACCAGCCTCAGTTAACATGTAATTCCCTCGTTTCTTAATTGCTTCTAACCCATTAAAATCTGGATAATTAGTAGAGTTAAAGAAAAAAGACTCCTTTATGCCTCCTCTTTCTCCATAATAATATGTAAAGATTCCTACTGGTTCATTGTCCAGATATTTCAAAGAATATAGTTTTTTACCATCCTTTAAATAAACCTCCTCTCGAAATTTTTCAAGTTTACCTAGAAATAGTCTTCCCACCGTTACCTTCCTAACTATAAGGGCACTTTGCCCATTCGAATGAAGTGTAGAGGCAATAAACATAAAAATTGAAATCAAAAAGGTTCTAATCATTTTAATTCAAAGTTGTTGAACGGTAAAACCTACTGACCCGCAGCCTCTAAATCCTTTAATGCTTGTAGTATTAACTCTTCTAATTTTTCATTACCAAAATACTGGGGAACTTCTTTTCTATGCTCTTCATTTTGGACATAATATTCTAAATCATATGCCAAATCATCAAGAATTTCATTTTCCTCTTTTGAGTTCAAAACTTGTTCCTGAAACTCAAAAACCAATCTATCTCGGTTTTCTTTATCCTTCAATATTCCGATAAGTAGCTCTTTCATTTTGCAATATACTTAATCTTCACATCCTAAATGAGTGTAGAAAAAAGAATAATATCTATCTACATCTCCTGCCAAATCTGCACATTTTAAAGCTTTCACTTTTCTTAAAGATTGATCATTATAAATTTCCTCGTCAGATACTGTTAAATGAATAAAAACTTGCGCTTCTATTAAAGCATCAAGGAACTTGGCACCATTTGCGGCGCAATAACAAATAACGAAAGTTTGTTCAAAACGGTCTAAAATTAAAACTTCTCCAGTTTTTTTGCTTATGACCAAATAATCAACCTCATCTACACCAACTAGATAATAGTCTTCAAACTCAGTAAATAAATCATTAAAACTGTCTGTTAAACAAACCATACCGAGCTCAACTGTATTACAATCATACTCTGTTACTAATCGTAATAGCTCATCCATTCCATTTGGAATAACCAAAGGATTAGACTCCCTTTTTACAGCATTATAGGATATTAAACATCGTTTAATATGCTCACTTGAAGTGTAACCTCGAGAAATCAATTCTTCTTCGGTTGGTGCAATTTCCTTAAGCTTTACAACAAACTCCTCTGCTTTCATAATATTGGAACGTTTAGCTTTAATTCAAAATTATATTCAAATATATAGAGTACTCCGTGTAAAACTGTAGACATCAATCGTTAATTAATTAAAACTTTGGTAATGGGCTTCTATGATGCCTAACCATTTCCGCCCCAAATCCCCTACCTTTGCCAAAAATAGTTAAGCTGTGAATATCCTTTCTGTAGAAAATCTGGCGAAAGCCTTTAATGAACGTGTCCTTTTTTCTGATCTTACCTTTGGGCTTTCTCAGGGCGATAAAATGGCCATCGTAGGGGCCAACGGCGCAGGTAAAAGTACACTCCTTAAAATGATTGCCAACTTACTCCCTACCGATAGCGGGGGTATTTCTATCCGTAAAGGCATTAAGGTGAGTTACTTACACCAGCAGCCGGAACTGCCTGAGGGGGCTACTGCCTTGGATATCATCCTCTCTGGTGATAACCCAAAGGCGGAGGCTACCAAAAACTACCTGCACTTTATGGACCATCCAGATAAGTATGCAGATGAGGCTGCCGATATTCTACAAGCCATGGAAGACCATTCCGCTTGGGATTTTGAGCAACGTGCCATTGAAACTTTAGGTTCATTAAGCATCCACGACCATGAGCAACAGGTAAGTTCCATGAGTGGTGGTCAGCGTAAAAGGGTGGCATTGGCGCAATTGCTACTATCAGACCCTGACTTGATTTTATTAGATGAGCCTACCAACCACCTTGATTTACAGGCTATTGAGTGGTTAGAGAATACGCTTAGTACTGCTAATACTACCCTTATCCTCATCACCCACGATAGGTACTTCTTAGATAAGGTTTGTAATGGCGTTTTTGAACTGGCCGATAAAAAGATATATAGGTACGTAGGTAATTATGCCTACTTCTTAGAGCAAAAAGAACTACGCAGGCAAATCCTCCAAAGTGAAATAGAGAAAGCCAAGAACCTCTATACCAAAGAATTAGAGTGGATGCGCAAGCAACCTCGCGCACGTGGCACTAAAGCACGTTATAGGGTTGAGGCATTTGAGGGCATTAAGGACAAAGCCTTCACCAAGGTAGATGATACCAAACTGGAACTATCAGTTTCTAGTATGCGTATGGGTACCAAAATTGTGGAAATGGAGAAGGTGAACAAGCAGCTTGGCGGGAAAACCTTAATCAAAGATTTCACACATACTTTCCAACGCAGAGAGCGCGTTGGTTTGGTGGGACGTAATGGGGTTGGGAAAAGTACCTTCCTCAATATCATTACCCAAAACTTGGCACCTGATAGCGGTCGTTTTGAGGTGGGTCAAACAATTAAGTTTGGTTACTATACCCAAGAAAGCATTAACCTTACGGAAAGCAACCGTGTAATTGACGAGGTTAAAGCAATTGCGGAATACATCACCCTAGGCAACGGCGAACAAGTGAGTGCGAGCAAGTTGCTAGAGATGTTCCTCTTTGCTCCGAAAGACCAGTACGGTGTTATCGGTAAGCTTAGCGGTGGTGAACGCAGGAGGCTGCAATTACTAAAGGTCCTTATTGCCAATCCAAACTTCCTGATTCTCGATGAACCTACCAACGATTTAGATATTGAAACCCTAAATGTGCTGCAAAACTTCCTAGAAAACTACGATGGTTGTTTGATGTTGGTAAGTCACGACAGGTACTTTATGGACCAATTGGTGGACCACCTTTTTGTATTTGAAGGCGAAGGCAAGATCAAAGATTTCCCTGGCAACTATACTGATTACCGTGAGTGGCTAGTAGAAAACCGCCAAATGGGCGTTTCTGGAGGAGTAGTAAAAGAAACTTCTACCCTATCGCCAAAAGAAAAGGAAAAACTAAATGCCGATAAAGGTCATATTGAAGCACCCGATCCACTAACTCAAATCAAGAAGAAGATGAGTTACAAGGAGCAAAAGGAGCTTGAAAATCTGGATAAGGAAATTCCTGCACTTGAAGCGAAGAAAGCAGCATTAGAAACAGAATTAGCGCAAGCTACTCATCACGAAACGTTACAAAAACTAGCATCAGAATTGCAAACGTTAGCCAATACCCTAGAAGAAAAAGGCATGCGTTGGTTAGAATTGAGCGAAATGGCGTAAGGAAGTCGGCAAAGTTCAGATGTAAGTTTCATTTTGAAAATCAAGTACCAAAAGGGGCATAATTCGCCAAAACACACCCAATTATGCTCCTTACCTTTTTAAGAGCATGACCATTAAATTGCTCACTATCACCATTTAATAGACAGATTTACACATTAAAATTAATTTCGGTATTATTTTTGCTTGGCAAAACTATACTTACCAAATTGCGTGTAAGCATTTTGGCAAATTACAAGGCATTCTATGAATTTTAAGCTACTTTCATTACTATCGCTATTACTTTTCGGTGCTGCTGCACAAGCCCAAACCGAGGTAAATTGGACTCCCACTACCAATTTAGGCGGAAAAGAAAACTGGACTCTTTTGCTGAACAAATCATTAGAAGCCAACCAAAAGCATAAGTACGCAGGTGCTTGGGAACAAAGCATTATGTTCTTTGAATTGCAGGCTGTAAATCCTGCAAGTAGCTTAGAAGCCTTAAAGAGCCATATAGCGACCCAAAATGAAAATGGCACTTTTAAAGATGGTAACAACTTGCCTCTTTGGGTATTAGCAGTAGAAGATTACGTTAAGAACCACGGAAACAGAAAAGTAAGCGAGCCATTCTTTGCGCCTTTACTCCGCCAAATTGACTGGATGGAAAAGAATTGCAAGGCAGGCGAAGGCTATAGATTCCCAGGTGAAGAAGGCAAATATTACCCAGAATCGGGCAGTGGTGCTTCAGTAGAAGCTACCAGTATGGCTTATTTACTGTATAACCACGCAGCAATGTGGTCTATCCGTATTGGTTCAGATCCTAAAGAATATACAGCTAAGGCAAAAGAAATTCAAACCTATATCAATACTAGACTTTGGAAAGATAACTTGAACGCCTATACCGATGAGGGTAGCAATACAGTAACTGCTGAAACTATTTGGCCAATGGCATTATTTGCTTCAACCCCTCCGAAGGCAAGAGCAATTTGCGACACCTATATTTTGAAGACTAACTGGTTTTTAACCAAACACCCAATGCCACTTGAAAAAGGCGATGCTGCAGTAGAAAATACCTATACCTACTTCGCTGCCAGAGGTGCTTGGATGTTCGGTCGTCATAATGCTTGTCTTACCCTAATTTCAGAGTCTCTAAACGATGCAGCTGCCGTAGCTAATAGTCAAAATGCAATCTATCGTTGGTATGCAGCTAAAGGTGGCAACCCAAGTAACTTAAAAAACAAGGGTACTGCCAACGAAAAAGGTTATGCAGGTACAAACCCTATTTGGGCAATGATAGCTTGGTACGATTTCGTATTGAAGAACAAGATTTAATTACCCAAGAAAGACTTTAAAAAAAATCGTGCTGAAGCAATCATAAGCACGATTTTTTCGTTTATTAGCTGTTATGGTAGTTCGGATAGTGCTAGGTTTCTTGTTGGGGATAGTTGCCACTATTTTGGGTTGCAATGGTGGTGAAGACGAACCTTATATAGATAATGTTCCAGTTCGAGTAGAAGTAATCCTTACCAACATAGAAGCCCAACCTTTGAGGGTGTATCCAAATATCCTGATACTGAATAATGTAGGTGTAAAAGGAATTGTATTACACCAAAGTGCCCCTAATGTATTTGTGGCTTATGATAGAGCCTGCAGTTTCAGACCATCACAAGCTTGCGAAAGGCTAAGTCTACACAGTAGCGGATTGTATTTGGTTGATAGTTGCTGCCGATCTCAATTCAACCACGATGGTAGCATACGTATAGGTCCAGCCTATCGACCTTTGAGATATTACACCACCACTTTTTTAGCAGCAAACAGATTGCTTATCGTGAACTAGTTGGCTTTGCCGGTGTATTGGTTCCAAGCACGCCAAAAACGGAATAGACTATAAGCTATAAACAAGACACCCATCACCTTAGGCACATCTGGTCCTAAATTCTTAAAGTATTCAGAATATACTACCATAGCTGCACCAGAAGCAAGGTAAGCAGTGCCCATAGTAAAGCCCATTATTCCCTTTGCCACTTGGGCGGGACGTCTTTTATTAGATGGTAAACCTCTTTCTCTAGTAAGTGCCATAATTATTAAAAAAGCAAAGGTAAACCAAAGCTTAGGTTTACCTTACTTTCAATAAATAAAACGTAGTTAGCGTTAGGTTTGTTATCTTCTTAGGATGGTTAACAAACCGTAGTATCTGCTTGGGCGTTCGCCAAAGGCTTCAACTTCAAGATAATAAACACCATCTGATAGTCCCTGACCATCAAAATCGTTTTGGTAATTATTACTGCGGAAAACCTCAGTTCCATACCTATTGAATACACGCACCCTATGGTTAGGATATAGTAGGATATTAGTGATAATCACCCTATCGTTAATTCCATCGCCATTCACAGTAATTACATTACCTAACGGCCTTAATGGGTTACTGAAGTTTAGCACTATTCTATTACTCCAGCTGTATAAATCGCCGTTGTTTTGAAGTGCCTTAATTCTGTAAACTTGGGTAAAGCCATCTCCCCCATTCTGGGCAGTAAATGTGAAGTTACTGGCAGAAGTTTGTGTGAGGTATTGTAGTGTGCCTGCATTATCTACCTCACGGTAAATTTCATAACGAGCAACACCCGTTGGCCAGCCTACAAACTCATTCCAAGCAAGGTTAGTGGATTGAGTTTCATCTACACTTGCACCCTTTAAAGTAAGCATTCGGAAAACTTCGCCACCTAGTTCAGTACCGCATTGGTTATTCACATTAGCGGTATATTCAAAGGTTTCTGTACTGCTACCTAGTTGTTGACGGTATTCAGAGGTGCCTCTTTCTAAATTAGCTTGGGTTACAAAGCTTTCACCTAAACCAAAGGCTCTTCTACCTATGGCAACTTTTCTATCAGTAGGCAGCTGATTGAAGTTAGCCAAGCTATAGGTTACAATTACCAACGAGTCATTATCCTCGTCACGGGTTAGGTTTATCACCTTTAATTCTGAATTATCGTACCTAATTGGCATAGGCAAACTATCGTTAGAGCAACCATTAGCAGTAACTTCTAAAACAGTTAGCTTTTTTGGTCCTGCCTCTAACCAGTTTATGACAATGGCAGTATCAAGGCTACCACTAGGGTCTTCGCCTACAAAGGCACCACCTTCAATTCTCCAGAAGAATCTTGAGCCACGCAAGCCCGAAACTTGGTATTGCTTATTCAATAAATCAGTACTACAAAGTAGGCTATCATAAGAACTAGAAAGCTGAGTTCTAGGCACTTCAAATACCTCAACATCGGCAGGAATAACTCTACCTACACAACCATTAGAAGTTGTTTCACGAACCTGAATCTGGTACCTACCGGCAGTTCGCCATTCTATGTTAATTCTATTTCCAGAACTTGGCTGCAATACAACCCCATTACTAGGGTTCACTTGCCATTCATAAGTACTTCCATTAAAGCCGTTTATCTGATAATTACTTGGCTGATTAGTAGCACAAATAGAAGCCGTTCCGAAAACAGTTAGCGTATCTCTTGGCGACTCGTAAACATTTACGGTTAAGGTATCAGAGAAACCTTCACAACGAGAGGTAGAAGTATTACTATTTTCCTTAATCCAAATTTTACCTACACCAGCACCGCTCCATCGTATTCTTATTTGAGGGTTTCCTTGTACTTCGCCTGGCTCAATAGTTCCAAGTCCGTTAGTAAACCAAGTATAAGTAGAATTAGCGGTGAAGCCTGTTGTATAAGTCTGTACCAGAGGCTCTGAAGTACACAAGCGTGCAGCACCATCGGCAGTAGTAGGTTTTAAGCGTTCGTTAATGGTGATAATGATAGAGTCCTTAGTTCCTACGCAACCGTATTGGTTAGTAGGTACAACACTAATTCCAGCATTTTCTAAGGCAGAACCCCAGTTAACAGTTATGTTTGATGTTCCTTGACCTGTAGCAATAGTACCACCTCTTACTTGCCAGTTATACGTATAGCCTGCATTATTAGGTACAGAATAACTTACCCCTAACACATCTGGACATACCCTTAACGATGGGAACTCCACTGGGTATTGTAACGGTCTAGGGTTAGTAATTACGTTAACAGTATCGTAATTGGTGCAACCATTGCCTAAGATTACTTCAAAAACTAGCTTTGTAGTGTCTGGCACTTGGCTAGTATTAGTATAGCTCACAGTTACAGAGCCTCCTTCAGAAAGCACCCTGCCAGTTTCAAGATCTGTCCAACGTCTTATTCTGTCAGTAGTACCAACTGCATTGCCCAGAGTAATTGAATCACCTGAACAAATAGCAGTATCTCTACCCGCATCGGCAATTGGCTTAGAATTAGTAGTTACAAACACAGTATCTTTTTTCTGGCAACCTGTTATTCGGTCAATCACATTCAGAACAACTGTATCAATAGTAAAGTTGCTGCCATCTGGAATAGATTTTCTAAATGAAACTCGAGCTGTATTTCTATTGCTTAAATAAGTAATAGGCGACCATTCATAGGCGTATCTATCCACACTATCAGTACCAAGAATAGCAACAGCATCTGAACACAGCTGTGCCCTTGGTGCTAAATCATTGATAGGTAATGGCTGAATCCCTGCATAAACTGTGATTAACGTAGTACAACCTGTTAATCTATTGGTTTTCAGTAATTGATATCTTCTTGTAACCAATTGCTGGGTAGCATTTTGAATTACGAAATTCGCAGTAGGCACAGTATCGTTACTGATATCTAGGTTTGGAGTCCACCTATAACTATAAGTAGCCAAATCGCCTGGTTCACCAATGCTTCCAACACTTCCAGAACAAGCAAAAGTGGTATCACCTTCAATTAAATTAGGTGGTGATGGATTTATACTTACATCAACCGTATCTTTATCAGAGCAGTTGGTCCTTACATTAAGCTTTTCAAGAACGATGGTTTGGGTTATGGCTGCTGCTGTAGTATTGTTTACTCTAAAAGTAGGCTGAGCTAAATTGGCATCGTTCAAGTTACCTACTAAACCTGGTCGTAGTCCGTTTAATAAGCTCCAAGTATAAACATGGTTACGCTCTGGAGCTTCGCCACCTAAAACGGCAGGCACATTAGGACAAACTACCAAATCAGTGCCTGCTAAAGCCACCACTTGCGGTCTTACACGCATCGCAAAACGAGCAGAGTCTAAGCAGCCAGTTGTTTTATTAGTGATAATTAAAGTATATCGAACGGTATCCTCTATTCTAGAAAGGTTTTCCTTTTGGAAAACAGGATTCGCCAATGTATCTGATGATAAGAATGCAGCAGGCACCCACCTATATCTGAAACCAGCCACAGGTGCAGCCCCTATTTGAGCTAGTTCATTTGAGCAAGCAGTATCTTTCCTTCCAACGATAGGACGTGGATTAGGTTCCACTTTTACAACAATAGTATCCTTGTTTTCACAACGTGTAGTACTATCAGTTACCGTTAAAATATAACGAGTAAAGGTTGGGGCTGTATCAGGATTTACACCCCTAACTACTGGCTGAGCAAATTCATGATTGATTAATCCCATAGCTGGGGACCATCGATACCTTAAACCAGGAATAGGAGGAGCACCCAAAATAGCAGATTGTGCAGGGCAAAGGGTAACTGTATCAACAGTACCAGCAATGGCAACTGGCAATGGTTTTATGGTAACCAGTACCGTATCTAAGTTAACACAATTGGTAAGGCTATTGGTGATGGTCTTTTTAAACCCAATTGCAATAGGATTTGAAGTAGGGTTCTGAGCTAATACCCTCACTTGAGCACCAGTTATGCTAACCAAACCTCCAGTTACCAACAAATTATTGGTAGAAAGCGGCTCCCATATATAGGTTTCGTTCGCTAAGGCAGGGGCACCTATTTGAACCACCACATTAGAACAAGTAGCTGTATCTGGTCCCGCAGTTTTTGAAGGCTTAGGATTTACTGTGATTAATACAGGAACTGTATTTATACAACCCGAACCTAAATCTGTAACCCTTACTTGGTAAGTTATTATTTGTGGAACAGTTCCATTGTTTGTCAATGTAATAAATGGATTAGCTACTGTAGTATCAGAAAGACCAGATCTAGTTAACCATTCATATCTATAACCAGCAGTTGGAATATTATCAAACAAGGTTGGAACCTCCGAACAAACAGATAGCGTTGTTCTATTCATGGTCGGCGTTGGTGCCACATCAATCACTACGGTATCTAAACCTGGACAACCCAAGGCTACATTTGTTGCTGTTAGGAACCAAGTTACCCTTCTATAAACAGTTCCTGAATTGAAATATGCTCTAGTAACAGTTGGTCCATTCACAACCTGACCTTCAGAATTTCGCCAAACATAGCTAAAGCCCGGCTGTGGGGTAGTTCCAAAAGTATAAGTAGCTCCATTACAAACTGAATCGTCTGGTGCTTTTACGATAGCTGGTTGCCCTTGAACAGTAAAGATTACTGTATTAATACCGAAACCGCAGCTAAATGGTCCCGTTACAACATATCTATAAGTAAAGCTCCCACCAGGTGGCACAGTATCCCAACGTACCCTTGGATTAAAGTTGGTATTACCAGAGTTAACAAAGTTTCGTGTATCTATCCAGTTAATTGAATAGCCTGGAGGTACATTAGAAATCCCTAATCGTATTTCCTGCCCTTGGCAAGCAGAGGCATTGGCATTTAGCCTTAAGTTTTGAACTGTATTAACTAGTACTGTATCGCGCTGAATGCAACCATTTGAACTCAAACTACTTACAATATATGCAGTAGTATCGGTTGGGGTGGCAGTAGGGTTGGCTATATTCGGATTACTTAAACCAGTTGTAGGACTCCAAGTATAAATGCCATTACCACCAGTTACATTTAACTGTATGGTTTCGCCTTGACAAATAGTACGATTGGTGTTAGTTGTAGCTTGTAATGGGGGGATAAGCTCAGTAACAACTGGTACTGAAACAGAATCTTTACAGCCACCGTTTGCTGCACTTGCAGTAGAAACTATCCTAATAAAATTGCTCGTACTACCCGTAGTCCACCGAACACCAATAGATGTAGTATTATTCGGATTACCTACAAGTGTACCTCCTTGCACCTTCCAAACTGAACTTGAATTAGCAGTAAGGTTAGGTACGGTATAAGTGTAAACAGTATTATCGGCACAGGTTCTGTTCTGGCCGCTTATCACTCTTGGTCCTCTAAATGGACTTACGTTAATCGTAAATACAGCTCTTGTTGTAGAAGGCGGGCAACCCTTATCGGCAGCGGTAACCCTTACCACATAAGTACCTAGTACACTACAATTGGTATTCCAGTTGAAAGAAGTTTGAACGCTGCCATCGCCAGTAACTCGAGCTAACGTTGCTCTTGGACCAGTATAACCATTGGCACCACTAATAATATCGGCCAATGGTTCAATGCTTAAGCTATCGCCCTCAGGATCATTATATCCAAAGTTAAAGTTTACGCTTTGCCCTGAAGTGATATTATAAACTGTTGGCAGCGAAGAAGGAGTAATTGTAGGCGGTTGGTTAGGCGGACAGTCGTTAGGACCGTTACCTGTTTCCCTTACCACAAATTGAAGTTCTCGTCGTGTAACCCCTATAAGCGTATCTGATAAACCTTCCCTTGCTCGATATTCTGATATCTCAAGGGTAACAGAATATTGCCCTGGTACCGTAGCAAAATAAGTAGAAAGTCCAGAGCTCGCATTGATACTGGCTAAACTCCCATTGGTAGTTCCAAAAGGCTGACTAGGCGTAAACCCAGGTAACATTGGGATAATTGCAGGCGGCAGATACGTTGGTGGCTGTGGTAAACGCTCGCCATTGAATGGTGCGCCAAAAGAATACTGAAGCCTATCACCGTCAGGGTCAACCGCTGTATTGATAAAGGTATTGCTTATATTGGTTAACATAAACGGAATAGCAATATCAGTAAACTGCGGGCTACTATTCGGAAACTCTCCTGGTGATGGAATTATGGCCTGAAATGTATTTCCTTTATCGTTACCGTTGCCAAGGTTTTCTGTATTGTTTCTATCGGCAGTTCTGTGGTAAGCGATATATCCAGAGGCATCAAAAGGCAAATCAACCGTATATTCAAACCAGTTATACCATATTCTTATCCCATTTAAGCAAGTTAATGTACAGCCGGGAGGAGTGCGCGGTGAAGTTTCACCTTTTTGCATAGTGATGACACGGTTATCAATCCTTGCTCCTGTTGATCTTCTGTAAATGGCAATCTGGGGTCTAGGGTTTTCGCCTTCTCTTGCAATTGCTCCCCAGTTAATTGTATCTGACGGATTGTTAGGGTCGCCAATTGGTTGATAGTTACTACCAGGACCCGCCCACACATACATCGATAGCTTTATGCTATATCTGAAAGTATTGGTATTCGACTGAAAACCAATATACCTATAGGTGATTTCTCCTCCCATTACGTGGGTGGCATAACTTTCTTGAGTAATACCTAAAAGTACTACTACCAAGTAAAACAGTCTTAATATATGTTTAACTTTCATCTATATTCTTTTGAAGGAGGCCAGTAATTGTAGGCTTATAATTTATTCAATTTAAAGGTTCTCTGTTCGCCATTAACAAGAACTTGAACTAAATAAATGCCTGTTTTCAGATTACCAATATTCATTTGCTTTGTTCCTATGCCAGACTCTACCGTTTCTGTAATCATCGTTTTGCCAAGTACATCAGTAACTAAAACCTTAAAGTTTGATCCCGCAAAACTACCCACCTGCCATTGTAATTTGAATTGATTACTAGCAGGGTTCGGGTATAAACTAAAGGAATTAAGCATTTCAGATTTTGCATTAGCCGGATCAATTACCAAAATGGCATAGTCTTCAATTTGTCCTGTAAAAGGAGCCTCGCAAGCGTTGGCAATAACACCAGCCTGATCGGCTCTTACTCTCATTCTTAATGGAACAGATTTTACAGCGTTTCTTGGCGCCTGTACGTTAATAGAATGTTCTAAACCTGTGCTTGCCAATACGCGCTCAGAGTTATCGAACGAGGCATTGTTATTCCAGTCTATCCAAGCCATTACACTTTCTTCAAAAATAGTGTTAGTGCGTACAGATAACAAGTAAGCTGTATCCGGATGCAGGTTGGTTTGATACAAACAACTATTGTTTACATAACCTTCTTCAAAAGCCGAATTTGAGTTATGGTTTATCGTTTTAAGGGTTACATTGTAAATACCTGAAATACTGAAAGCAGTTGCATTTGTAGGATTGGGAGAACAAGCAATTGGCAATGGCGAATTATTAAACCTAACTCTGATTGGGTTTGGAAACACAAATGTATCGGCACCAAAAGTATTATTTACAATTAAAGAAACAGTATAATTACCTTCTGCAGAGTAAGTATGGCTAGGGTTCTGAAGAGTGCTAGTTGCATTATCGCCAAAGTTCCATAACCAAGAGGTAGGATCAAAACCGCTGCTATCAGCAAATTGGGCTAATGCGCTACAAGTAATATTTGTATATCCAAATTTTGCAACAGGCGCTCTGTTACTAGCTTCAATATCTAAACCGTAATCTTCTACCTGCCCAAAGCTATTTAAGCAAGGGTCCACTAAGTCGTTAAAATCAACCGAAATTCTTAGTCTTGTTCTTCCGCTTCTTGCCGCTTGTGGTATCACAAACGAACCATTAAATGGATTAATACCACTGCTTGCCTGCAATACCAATTCAGAACTTGAGAAGTTACCATCTTTATTCCAATCGGCCCAAACGCCAATAAAACCTGCGTTTACTTGTTGACTTATTGTAATACTAACTGTTTGACCTCTAGTAACTGTTGCAAATTGTGAGCACGCAAAATCTCTGTAGCCTTCTCTGGAATCGGACGTTGAATTATTTACTGTAAGGAAATTAACGTTGGTAATACCAGTAGTTGCTTGCGGCGATGTAGCAATTGGGGTGCAATTAGACGCAACCAAACCATTCGATTGCAATACTCTCACATAGTCAGTTCTTGTTAGTGAATCGGTTCCAAAGGCATTAGTAACTACTAATTTCACAGAATATGTACCCGGACTACTAAATGTAAAGTTAGGATTACGCTGTGTACTTGTACCTAAATTATTCCCAAAAGTCCAACGATAGGTGGTTGGAAGGTATAAACTACTATCAGTAAATTGAAAATACCCAGTACAATTGGCTCTATCTGTAGTACCAAAACGTGCCTGAGGTGCTCTATCAGGATACTTACAAATCACTACAATATCTTCTACTTCTCCTTGTGCTAAATTAGAACAAGCATTAAAGGTATTATTGCTTGATACCACCATACGCAAGCGCAAAGGTGTATTTTGCAATACGGTTAAGGCAGGGTTAATATTAGAGGTAATTTGCCCACTAGTGGTTTGGCTGTTTAAAATAGTTTCTGAGTTATCGAACCTGCCATTATTGTTCCAGTCAATGTAAACTTTTACAAAACTGGGAAAACCAGGATTGGATCGAGGACAAAAAATAGTAAGAACATTAGCAACCCCTGGGGTTAGAAACGCACCTCTATTACAAGTATTATCTCTATAACCTTCTGTACCAGCTCCAGAAGTATAATCTAATGTCCCAAGTCTAACTCTGGTAATGCCGTAACTTGAGCTCGCATTGGCAATTGTAGGTGAACAATTGTTCAAAGCTGGAACAGAACCAAAAATACGAACTGCATTTGGTTTGACTACGGTATCTGAACCAAAGCTATTTGATACTCTTAGTTCTACATTATAAGTACCAGGATTTATGTAAGTATGGGTTACGTTAGGCAAGGTTGTAGTTCTTGTATTACCATCGCCAAAGAACCATTGGTAACTACTTCCGCCAACATTACCACTAAAGTTAAACTCCCTAGTAAATTGACATAAGCTGGTATCTAACTGCTCGAAATCTGCTTCTGGACGGGTAGTAAAGCCTGATACTATTACGGTATAATCTTCATACTGACCGTGAATCATCCCATTACAAGCGCTAAAATCAGAACCTGTAAAGTCTGAACCCACACGTAGCCTTAAAGGCACACCAGTTAAAGCATTGCTAGGAACAATAATTCTTACATTGTGCGATGTAGCATTGGTTTGAGAGCCAATGAGTTCAGCTGTTGAAAACTCGCCATCGTTGTTTGCATCAAGCCAAACCTTAGTATCTTGACCTTCAGAGGCTGAACCATTAAAGGTAATTCTATACACGCCACTAGGAACCATTCTGGCCCTAAACCTACAGCTATAGTCTTGGTATCCGGAAGTATTTGGCAATCCAGTTGTGTTAATATTGAGCAATCGTAAGTTGGCAATGGTATATCCACAACATGGAGTAGCTGCACTTGGCGAACAAATATTAGCTTGGGCAACAGTATCGTTTAATACAATGAAGTTTTCTTTAGTAATCGTATTAGTGCCAAATGGGTTTTGGACTACCAGTCTAATGGTATAAACTCCATTCCTATCATACGTATGAACAGGATTTTGATTAGTGCTGCTATCACCATCGCCAAAAAACCAACGCCATTGGGTGGGAGCATTTACACTTTCATCAAAAAAGGAAACCGTTGGAGAACATACAATAGAATCGGCAACAGAAAAACGAGCTGTAGGCGGCGATGAATTTTCTATAGCAATAATTGAAAAATCTACTCCCTGCCCTATTTGAGGGGTAAAACAAGGACCAATATTACTGTTCGTGGTTCTATCAGAAACTAATCTAACCCTCATTTTTCTGCCTAGAGGTACAGAAGTAGGCAAGGTAAATGAACCGCTATGAGAAATAGCAGCACCAGCATAAACCTGTTCCAAATTAGGATCAAATGAGTTATCAAGGTTTAAGTCGATATAGATTCTTAAGTTTTCATTAAAATTTGGACCTGTTCTTACAGTAAAATTGTAAGGCCTATTTCTGATAATTGAGATAGGAACACCACAATACAAATTCTTGTACCCTTCAGTAGCACCAATGGCAGTGTAGTTTAATGTAGCAAAACGAACACTTCTAATTCCAGACCCAAATGCTCCAGCAGCAGGATCAGTAGCGTTACCAGGGCTACACTGAGCAACCGTATCGCACTGAGCAACAGCAACTCCTTGGCACAAGCCTAAAAGTAAAAGAACAATAAAACTTAATTTCGCAGGGTACTTTAGTAAACTCATATCGTGAATTAATGGAGCAGCTTAGGCGTAAATTTGGCTAAAGTTAGTTGCCAAAAGAAAAGCTGAATTGTTCGGATAAAATAAAGAACCTCAGTATTTTGTTTTGGCAAGCAATAAGCAGCCAAAACTAAGACACTTTTCAGGGGTATAAAGTTGCTTATACAGAAAAGTATTTAGCTTAGTTTGTGATAAAGGTACGACAGATATAGCAGAAAATAAAAGTCCAAAACTTGGCTTTAGGAAACCGCCTAAAATTACCTATAAAAAAAGCAGGATCAATGTTTAGATACAACACAAGCATCTTATAACCAATATATTAAATAAAAAAAATCATCAAATAATACCACTATCAATTAAATCTAAAAAAAACTTAACATCTCTGCACATTCTGGCTTAATAAATACATAACTTTGGCGAGCTGAAAAACAGTAGTTTGCAAGCTGAAAACAGCACCGCCCACAACCCTTATATGGAGCCCTCTGTAAAAATTTTCGCAGGTACCGGATCGCGCTATTTGGCCGAACGCATATCCCACTTTTATGGTAAACCTTTAGGAGCCATAACCATCCAAAAATTTAGTGACGGCGAAATTTGCCCTAACTACAACGAATCGATCAGAGGAGAATCGGTTTTTATCGTGCAAAGCACTAACCCGCCTGCCGATAATTTAATGGAGCTATTCTTACTCATAGATGCCGCCAAAAGGGCAAGTGCTCATGAGGTAATTGTAGTAATCCCTTATTTTGGCTACGCAAGGCAGGATAGAAAAGATAAACCTAGAGTGGCCATTGCAAGTAAGTTAATTGCCAATTTATTGACCGCTGCAGGCGCTAACCGATTGATGACCTGCGATTTACATGCTGGTCAGATTCAAGGATTTTTTGATTTTCCAGTAGATCATTTAGACGGGTCTGCAATTTTTATTCCTTATGTTAACTCACTTAACCTAAAAAACTTTATCTTTGCAGCCCCAGATGTGGGAGGTGTGGGCAGAGCCCGTAACTACGCATCGCATTTTGCAACAGAAATGGTGGTTTGCGATAAACATCGGAAGCGTGCCAATGAAATTGCAAGTATGCAAGTAATAGGCGATGTAGAGGGTAAAGACGTGATCTTAGTAGATGATATGATAGATACCGCCGGTACACTTTGCAAAGCTGCAGAAATAATTATGCAGAAAGGTGCTTCAAGCGTTCGCGCTATAACCACCCATGCAATATTAAGTGGCGATGCTTACAATCGTATTGAAGACTCGGTTCTTACAGAACTTGCTGTTACCGATACTATTCCGCTTAAGCAACCAAGCGAAAAAATTAAAGTGCTTACAGTAGCCTCATTGTTTGCTGAAGCAATTAAAAGAGTACACGGACATGAAAGCATTAGCTCATTGTTCATGTAATTATCAGTTCAATCAAATTCCTTTAAATAAATGAAATCAGTAGAGATTGTAGGGTTTCAAAGAGCGAATCTCGGTAAAACCGACTCAAAAGCACTTCGTGCTGAGAGTAACGTTCCTTGTGTATTGTACGGCGGTGAAGAGCAAATTCACTTTTACGTACCAGTAATTCTATTCCGT
This sequence comes from Cytophagaceae bacterium, assembly GCA_027487695.1. Classification (GTDB taxonomy): domain Bacteria; phylum Bacteroidota; class Bacteroidia; order Cytophagales; family Flexibacteraceae; genus JAIYDB01. The sequence goes on from JAIYDB010000035.1 coordinate 17,306, forward strand.
CCGTTGGTATATACACCAAATGCGCACGTAGTAGATTTGAATATCGAAGGCCGCAAATTCACGGCAATTCTTCAAGATATTCAGTTCCACCCAGTGAACGAAAGTATCCTTCACGCCGATTTTCTTCAACTTTTTGAAGATAAGCAAGTAAAAATTAACGTACCTGTTAAAGTTAAGGGCGTAGCAGTTGGTGTTACCAAAGGTGGTAAACTAAACCAAAAGCTACGTAAGGTTAAAGTTATGGCTTTACCTGCTCAACTTCCAGATTTCGTTGAAGTTGATGTAGCTCACCTAGATTTAGGTAAAACCGTAAAGGTTAGTTCTATTGTTGCTGATGGCTTTACCATTTTGGCTGCGCCAAATGTTCCAGTTGTTACCATCGATATCCCACGTGCGCTAAAAAGCCAACGCGGTAACTAATACTCGCTTATCAACATAACTTAACCTGTAAAACAGAACAGTCCGTGAAAAAAGATATTCACCCTAAATACGAGCCAGTAGTTTTCCAAGACTTAAACTCTGACTATAAGTTCTTAACTAAGAGCTGTGCTACTAGCAAAGAAACTATTGTTTGGGAAGATGGTAACACCTACCCATTGTTAAAAGTTGAAGTTAGCTCTAACAGCCACCCATTCTACACTGGTAAAAATGTGTTTATTAGCACAACTGGCCGCGTAGAAGCCTTCAATAAGAAATACAAGAAAGCTTAATCAAGCTTAATAAGTAATTCAGAAACAAATGCCTCAATAGATAACCCTATTGAGGCATTTTTCTATTTCAGCAATACTGATTACCTTTACATAAAATAAGGTATCTAATTTAAAGATCTCCTATTTTTTTGTGCTCTATGATTCAAACAACCGGAATAAGCAGTCTGCAAATATTAGGCGAACTCTGCCAAAGCACAGGTACCCTTTTGTGGATAGGCCAACCATCCGAATATTTTGAAACAGAAGTATCGGTACTTTTAGATTGCGGACAACGCTTTAAATACATTTCTTCTTGCAATGAAATAAGCAATTGGGAACATTTTTTCAGCAGTAATAACACCACCATTGTCATAGTTAATGCCGCTATTCTATCAGAAACGGCTTTTAAAAACTGCCTTAATAGTTTAATTGAAGTTCAAATACCAGTTCTGAAATACAATGCAGATAGCAACCACTTAGAGCTGATAAACATTAGAGAAGTTCATAACCCTCCAGTTCCTGAACTAAACTCGCCTGATTTAAGTAATCTGCTATCGTCGCAAACTATTCTTATAACAGGTGCTGCAGGTAGCATAGGGTCAGAACTTTGCAGGCTAATATGTTTGATAGGTAATAACAATAAGCTTATCCTTTTAGATGTGGCTGAAAGCCCGCTATATGAATTATGGAGAGAGCTAGGCTACCTTGCACCAGAACTAGATATTGTTCCCATAGTAGCCGATATTGCCGATAGGCAACACCTTTCAAGGCTTTTTGATACATACAAGCCTAATTATATATACCACGCAGCTGCAGGCAAACAGTTACCATTAATGGAAGGCAATGCCTACCATGCCATTAAAGTAAATGTATTAGGCACTTGGAACCTTGCCCAATTAGCTATTGAACACCAAGTAGAATGCTTTACTATGGTGAGTACCGATAAGGCGGTTGCCCCTAGCAGCGTAATGGGTGCTACTAAAAGAGTAGCCGAAATTTGCCTACAATCGTATAATACGCCAGATAGCAGAACCCGCTTTATAAGTACGCGTTTTGGAAACGTTTTAGGAAGCAATGGTTCAGTAGTGCCACTATTTGAACAGCAAATTGCACAAGGGTATTTAACAATTACCCATTCAGCAATGACCCGCTATTTTGTTTCAGTTTATAAGGCTTGCATGCTCATTCTGAATACAGGTTTGCTAAACTCTCAGAATGCCTTGTACGTTTTTGATATGGGTAAGCCATACAGCATTTTGCAGCTAGCTAAGCAAATGATTCACTTGGCAGGGAAGAAAAGTAGCGAGGTTCAAATAGAAGAAATAGGCATAAGACCTGGCGAAAAACTGCACGAATCAATGGTAGAAGCTAACCAAAATACCCTTAAAACAGAAATATCTGGTATTTATAAAGTGCAAGACAATCCTTACCCAAAAGGGATGATTACAGGCTGGTTAGAATATATGGAGCGTAATATTGGCAAATGGTCTGAAACAGAGCTGCTTATTTCATTACAAGAGATATGCCCATCGTTACCATTGCAAAGCAAACCGCTCAAAACAAGGAAAGAAACAGCATCAATTAAATAATTGATAAAAAAGTAGCTAATTTGAATCATTGATATTCAAGTTAAGCAATGCGTTTTCCTTTCAAGCAATTTCTTTATTCTATACTATTATTATTGGTTGCCTTTAAAGGCAAGGCACAAACTATTCAAGATGTTGAAAAAATCCCATCTGATAGTTTAAGAGGCCACCTTTACCCTTGGCGTGCAGCTATTGATGTGCTTAACTATAACATCAACCTAGAAGTAAAGCCAAAAACCAAGACCATAAACGGTTTTGTAACAATAAGTTTTAAAGTATTAAAGCCCACTAAACTATTACAATGGGACTTAGATACTGCCCTACAGATAAGCCATATTACCAGCAAAAATCCAACAATTAGCCAAGCTTCAATTAAACGAAAGCATAGCGCAGTATTCCTTCAAACCAATTCGGTTCTAACAAAAGGAATTTACAAGATAATCTTACATTATGCCGGCAAGCCAAAAGAAAGCAAACAACCACCTTGGGATGGTGGCTTTGTTTGGAAAACTGATAGCACTGGCACACCTTGGATAGGACTTGCGGTAGAAGGCGAAGGGGCAAGTTTATGGTTCCCTTGCAAAGACCACCTATCTGATAAGGCAACTTTTATTGTTACCTGTACGGCTCCAAAACCATTAAAATACATAGGAAACGGTAAGCAATTTTCTTACCATGAAACCGATACCACCACCACTACAACTTGGGGTGTTGCAGCACAAGCCCCCACATACTCAATTAGCTTGAATATAGGTAGGTATCAGCACATACCAGATAGCATGATAGGACTGAAAGGAAAACTGAATCTGGACTATTACGTACTACCAGAAAACATTGAAAAAGCAAAAACCTACTTCAGCAAAGAAGTAAAACCAATGATAACTGCCTTTGAAAAAAGGCTAGGACCCTACCCATTCTATGCAGATGGATATGCACTTATTCAAACACCATATTGGGGAATGGAGCATCAAAGCGGAATAGCCTATGGCAACAACTTCGTTAAGAATAAGGCAAATATGGACTTTATCATAGTTCATGAAAGCGCACATGAATGGTGGGGAAACAGCCTCAGTTGCTCAGATCATGCTAATATGTTTATACAAGAAGGATACTGCACCTACAGCGAATTTCTGTATTTGGAAGAAACTAAAACGCACGAAGAAATAGAAATATGGCTTAAACACCACTACAACCAAATTAGGAATAAATACCCAATGCGTGGTCCAGAACACATTAATTACCTAAATTCTGATACCGATATATACTACAAATACGCGCTAGTTTTATATACTATAAGGCAACTAATTGGCGATACAAAGTTTAATGACTATCTCAAAAATTTCTACAACTCAGGCAAGAATAAGTCAATAACCTATGCACAGTTTCAAGCTAGTAATACAAAATATCTAGGCAAAAAATACGCAAAACTCTTAGAATGGTACATAACCAATTCCCAACTACCAACCATACAATATAAAAAAACCAAGAATGGAGTTTATATTCGTTGGGATGTAACCAAGCTATCAAATATAGCAATCCCTATAGAAGTACAACACATAACAAGGGACGTAAGTCTTAGTAATACCTGGCAGAAAATAGCTCCATCTGCTCCCAATATTGAAATAAAATTAGCAAAACCTTACCTACTATTTAACCTGCAGCAAATAAGGTAAAATTAGGCTGAGTTTAATAATTCAACGCACTCTACGAAAATGAATACCCAGTCTGAACATAAAACATTAAAGGAAAAGTACCAGCAGTTGGAACTTGAGCTTGCCGCGGCGAGGAAAGAAATCGACTATTTAACCACAGAAAATACAAGATTAATTGAAGCCCGCAATTCAGGAAATTCAACAAATAACTTAGCAAATACAAAACCGAATAATGTTCCATTGTACTGGGACGAGCTTTTAAGTAAGATATACGAAAATAGCCATTCAGCCATTTTAATATTTAATACTACTAAACACGAGGTAGTTAGTGTTAATAAACGAGCAATTGAATTATTTGAAGCAGAAAGCACTAGTCAGTTCCATTCTTCCTACCAGCCTGAGCTAGAATTTGTAAAAACAACCGAAAAAGACCTAGCTGCACTATACAGTCAAGTAAAAGAAAAGGGTAAAGCTTCAAGGCTATTTCATTACAAAACTTTTAAAGGAAGGCCATTTTGGGGATTGTGCCAAATACAAAGTTTTGATTTCAACAATGAATCAATTCTTGCAATAAGAATTAGTGATATTAACGAGCATCTGAAGGAAAAAGAAGTTTCAGAAGCAATTATAAGTACTTACTACCAACTAACCGATAGTATCAATAATATTGCCATAATTACTTTCAATACAGATTTTGTATGCACGCTAATGAGCGGCCAATATGCTGAAAAAATTAATCTAAATTCAAAATATTGTGTAGGCAAGCACATTTCAGATATTGCACATCCTGAATTCTTAGAAAAGAATATAAACGCCTTACAAATAGCCAAAAAAGGCAAATCTGAAACCTACTACTTCTTATTTAACAACTGCTATACCCAGGCCGATATAGTACCTATTAAAAACAATAAAAACGAAGTACTAAATATAATGGTTTTGTTACAAGACCGAACCATTGAATACCAAAGAGAACAAACTTTATTATTGAACGAAGAACTGCTGAATGGCAGCTTTATGGAATCGCCAGTGGCAATGGCATTGGTTGATATAGAAAGTGGCGAATTCATAAAGAAAAACAACTTTAGCAACAAATTATTCCATAAATACCAAATTCCACAACAATTCACATACTTTCAGCTTATCAAAAGCTTGCCATTTGATAACCCAATTCTACAAGACCAACTTTTAGGGCTAAAGAAAAACAACAGCTTCTATGAACAAGCCAAGTTTAATTTTCCTAATACCACTCCCGGCTATTTACAAATAGCCATGCGTAAAATAAATATAGGCGATAAAAAATACGCTCTATTTATTTTGACCGATATATCTGAAATTATTATAAAACAGCAAGAGCTACAAGATAGCAGAGAGTTGTTGAACGCTCTTTACCAAAATACTTCATTCGGTCTTTTATTAATCAGAAAATCAGACCTAGTAATAAAAGGAGCCAACTCTACCATTCTTGGCTATATAAATAAACGGAATGAATTAGATGTTATTGGCGAGGTGTTTGAAAAACCTTTTGGTGAATTACTATCTACACTAAATAGAAGTGCATTTAAACTACTTAACAATAGCAGTGAGTCAATAAAAGGGGAAACTTCTGGCACCGATGCATATGGCAACAATAAGCACTTTTCTTTTGAAATAACTAAAATCAATCAAAATGAAATAGAATATTACTTAATTAATATTTCAGATAACACTGATAAAATAAAGCATGAATTACAACTACTAGAGAACAAAAATCTCCTTAAAATAGTAGTTGAATCTTCGCCATTTCAAACTTATTTGTGCGAGGGTCCTGAGATGAAGGTAATAATGGCTAACAGCATTGGCTATAATTCACTAGGATATAATTTACTAGAGGAAATAAAAGGAGTTTCTTTAATATCGTTCAAAAACATAATAGCAAAACAATACGAAGAAATATGGAGTACTGCTATTGAAAACAATACTTCCGACAGATTTGAAATTGAGGTTAACTTTCCAAATAACCCCAATAAAAGTTGGTTGCAAATTTTCTTGAAAAGAGTAAAAACAGAACAGGGAACACTCACCTTAGTTAAGGCAATAGATATTACAAAACAAAAAGAATTACAAAATGAACTATTCAGAAGTCAACAAATTATTTCAGAAATATTCAACCAAAGTACCGATGCTATTTTTGTAAGGAATGCAATAAATAATGATGAAATTATTTGCAATCAAGTAGCTTTAGATTTATTTGACGCTGAAAGTAAAACACAGTTTGCTTCAAAGCTTATAAGTGATTACGCGGCAGATGATGTTACACCTGAAAGAGAACTAGAATTCCAAAATCAACTATTAACCAAAGGCTATTCTAAAGAAGATTTTCATTTTAAATCACTAAAAGGTAGAACTTTCTGGGGCTATACAAGGGTAAAAACCTTTTCTGTAGAAGATGAACTTTATATTCTATACATAGTAACTGACATCTCTGAATTTAAGGAAAAAGCAAAACTGCTTGAAGAAAATGAAAAGAACTTCAAACAGCTATTCTACAATAACCCTCAGGCTATGTTTATTGTAGAATCAGATAGCGAGGTAATTATCGATGCCAACAATGCTGCTCTAAAACAATACGGATATGTAACAGAAAATTTTATAGGGCGAGAAATAAGTTTATTAGGTGGTTGCAATACAAAATGCCTAGAATTTGACGAAGAAACTCAAATCGAAAACTACGGAACTGTTTCCCATAAAAAGGCCGATGGCACTGAAATTTTTGTTGACCTAAAGAAAACTTCTATCTTAAGATCAGCTCCAGGCAATTACAAGCTATGCATAGCTAGTGATATTACTAAGTTAAAAGTAATTGAAAATGAACTTATACAAAGTAAGTTTTATTTAGAAAATATTATTAATACCGATCCGAACCCAATTTTCGTGAAAGATTTACAGGGCAATATGGTATTGGTTAATAAATCATTTGCCAGAGTTGCCAATAAAAAGATTGAAGACATCATCAATAAAAATGAAAGAGATTTATACCCTCCAAACGAATTAGCCTTTTTTGAAGAAACCGATAACTTAGTTTTAAAAAGCAACAAGCTCTGTTCTTTTGAACAGAACGATGTAAATACACCTTTCCACAAAAAACAGCATTTTATTACCTATAAAACACCGCTTGTATTACAAGATAATAAAGTAAATATTTTGGGTGTTATGGTTGATATTACCAGCCAAAAAGAAGCTGAACTTGAGATGGCTCGCAGAGGGCAGCTTTTTAACTTCGTTTTTAATAATAGTACCGATGCTCTTTTTATTGTTGACACGAGTACTGATTTAATAATGGACGTTAATGAACGTACACTCCAAATGTTTGGCTATGGTTCTAAAAACGATTTTATTGGCAAAGATGGAACACGACTACAAGTACGTGATTTTACTAATGAGGAATTAAAATCAATACAAAATGATATTGAATTATCAGGCGGCTTTAGCAGAGAAGTTGAATACGAAAGAAGAGATCGTACCACATTTTGGGGCAGTTTAGCAGGGAGTGTGTTTATGGTGGGTGGCAAGAAATACTACTTAATAAGAGTATTAGACATCCAAAAATCTAGAGAATATCAGGATGCGCTTGCTAATTCTGTTCACGAAAAGGAAATACTTATAAAAGAAGTACACCATAGAGTAAAAAATAACATGGCTGTAATTAGTGGTCTGTTACAATTACAAAGCAGTTACTTTAAAGATAAGGCTACCAGAGAAGCATTTAAAGAGGCGCAAAACAGAATTAAAGGCATGGCACTTATACATGAAATGCTATACCAGACAGATTCTCTCACCCATATTAATTTCGGAAGATATATCAATACATTAGTTGGCAATATCCAACGTAGTATGGAACAGCACTGCCCAATTTACGTAAACCTAGATATTTCAAACGATACCATTGATTTGATATCGGCTGTGCCTTGCGGACTAATCATAAATGAACTAATAACTAATTGTTATAAGCATGCATTTACGGATAGGCCTAAAGGCACTATTTGGATTACATATAAACTTGTAGAAAACAACTATATTATTACAGTTACAGACGATGGAATTGGGCTTCCTGCTGAAAAGTTAGAACTAAAGAAACAGAATAGCTTAGGTATGATTCTGATCACTGAACTAACCAGGCAGTTAAAAGGCGAAATTTTGCTTGTATCAGAAAATGGTACTAAATACACACTTACCTTCCCTCAAAAGGAAGAATCTAAATAATTCATTTACTTTCAGTTTATAATACAAAGGGCATTTATGGTATACCATAAATGCCCTTTGTATTATTAATCTTGAACTTTAAACTACTTAGCTACAATAGTTTTTCTGCCTATGCTGTAGTAGGTGAAGCCATATTCTTCCATAATTTCTGGCTCATACAAGTTTCTGCCATCAAAAATTACTTTGTTAGAAAGCTTCTTACTTAAGTAATCCATATCAGGTGTTCTAAATTCTGGCCACTCAGTTACAATTAATAGTGCATCGGCACCATCCAGAACCTCGTACTTATCTTTACCGTAGTAAATTTTATCGCCAAGAATTTCTTTTACATTGTTCATACCTTCAGGATCGTAGGCACGAACACTGGCACCTGCCGCTAACAAAGCATCAATGTTATATAAACTTGGTGCTTCTCTTATATCGTCGGTATATGGCTTGAAAGCCAATCCCCAAATAGCAATGGTCTTACCTTTTAAATTATTACCGAAGTAATTAGAAATAGAAGGCATTAGCTTAGTTTTCTGGTCTTCATTTACTGCCATTACAGAATTAAGAATACGGAAATCATATCCGTTCTGTACTGCAGTATGGTGTAGGGCTTGCACATCTTTAGGGAAACAGCTACCGCCATAACCAATACCAGCAAAAAGGAAACGCTTGCCTATACGGCTATCAGAACCTATACCAATACGTACCTTATCAACATCTGCACCTACCCTTTCACAAAGGTTAGCTACTTCGTTCATAAAAGTAATTTTCATGGCAAGGAAACTATTTGCTGCGTACTTAGTCATTTCAGCACTACGCTCATCCATAAAAATCACTGGATTGCCTTGGCGTACCAATGGAGCATAAAGTTTTTCCATTAGGTGCTTAGCCTTTTCGCTGCTGGTACCTATTACCACCCTATCAGGCTTCATAAAGTCATCTACAGCAACACCTTCACGTAAGAACTCTGGGTTACTAACCACATCAAATTCAACTTTTGCATTTGGAGCAATAGCCGCATGAACCTTATCGGCAGTACCTACTGGCACAGTACTCTTATCAATGATAACTGTATACTGGTGTAATAATGGACCTAAGTCCGAAGCCACCTTAAGAATGTACTTTAAATCGGCACTACCATCTTCCCCTGGAGGTGTTGGCAATGCCAAAAATATGATTTGGGCATCTTGAATACCTTCCTTTAAATCGGTTGTAAACTTCAAAGAACCAAATTCTAGATTCTTCTTGAACAATACTTCTAAGCCTGGTTCGTAGATAGTGATAACGCCATTTTTAAGGCTATTGATTTTGCGCTCGTCAATATCAATACAGTAAACTTGGTTACCTGTTTCGGCAAAGCAAGTACCTGTTACCAAGCCAACGTATCCTGTTCCTACAACTGCAATTTTCATTTTGAAAAAGTTCTTTAAGTATATTTGAAGTTCTCAGGGTGCAAATTAGCACCTTATCATTAAAATAACTGCCTAATAATGTGCCAAAACCATAAAATATATATTAAGTTATTATTATGTACTTTGCTTTTAGGAGCGCAATCCCTTGAATGTAAGGCACAAAGCCCTTCTGTAGATGAAGAGCAAGGCAAAAGACACGCTTTCTTATTTCCTGTTGGTTTAAGTGCGGCAATCCCAGAAGGCGACTTGAAAGCCCAATATGGTTCTTTCGGTATTTTAAACATTGGAGTATTTTATCGCACTAAAAACAACTGGCTTTTTGGGACCGATTTTAACTTTTTCTTTGGTTCAAACGTAAAAATTAATCCATTAAGCGATTTATATATTAGCAATAACAATATGATTGGCAACGATGGCTTGCCTTCCAATGTTACCCGTAGTTTCAGGGGCTTACTTTCCCCTACCATTAAAGTTGGAAAAGTATTCCCTAAACCTATTGGCAAAAAAGCCGATGAAAATAGTGGTATTGCAGTTATACTTGGCGCAGGCTACATGGGACACAAAATCCGTTATGCCGATGAAAGCCGAAATATCCCTATCCTTCAATCAGATGTTGTTAAAGGTTATGATAGGTTAAGCACAGGACTAGGACTTCAGCAAACGCTATCATACCTGTATTTAAGCAAAAGCCGAACTGTAAACTTTACTATTGCTTTAGATTTTTACCAAGGCTTTACCCAAAACCGCAGAGTTAATTACGATTTACGAAGCACCTTGCCTGCCAATCGGTTAGATTTAATGTATGCCATTAGGATAGGCTGGGTACTTCCTGTTTATGGACAAAGAGCTAATGAGTTTTACTATTATTAAAATTTAGGGAACTTTGCCAATAAAAAAGGCACCGCTGCGCGGTGCCTTTTTTATTGGTAGGAAATCGTTGAAGCAATATAACTAGCGCATATCTACATTAAGCAATAGCTTAGCTTGTATGCCATTCATCTTTTGTAGAGTTCTGGCTTGCATTACCAAAGGATATAGCTCACCAAACTGAATTTTCTCAATTTTAGTAGTTGCCTTTGTTTCAAACGATTCTGCTAATTCCTCAAAGAAGGTTTTTACCTTAGGCATATACACAATGCTATATTCTGTTGGCTTAAGTTTTGCCTTTTTGGCAGCCATAGCAATAGCATCGTCTAAGTTGCCCAGCTTATCAACCAAACCTCTTTCTTTCGCTTGTAAACCGCTCCAAACTCTACCGCTGGCAAGCGCCTTAATGCTGTCTTGACTTAGCCTTCTACCTTGTGCTGCCTTTGAGGTAAACTCCTCATAAATCTGCTCTACACTTCTTTGGATAATAGCTCTTTCGGCAGGCCTCATTTCACGGGTTACATCACCCAAATCTGAATACAAACCAGTACTAACACCATCTGTTGTGATACCAAGCTTATTGTTCAACATTCCTTGGGCATTAAACAACAAACCAAATACCCCTATAGAACCTGTAATAGTAGTTGGCATTGCCACAATACTATCGCAGCCCATTGCCATATAGTAACCGCCGCTTGCAGCAACATCGCCCATTGAAGCTATAACTGGCTTCACTTTGCGAAGTAACTGAATTTCACGCCACATAACATCAGAAGCTAAGGCACTACCACCTGGTGAGTTAATTCTAATTACGACCGCCTTAATATTTTCATCGTCTTTCGCTTTACGAATTTGCTCATTAAACTCATCTGAACCAATACCATTTTGAGAGGTTGAACCATCAATTTCTCCTTTGGCAATGATAACGGCAATTTTACTTTTCGCATCCTTATTTTCAGAACCATTGCTTTCCCAATCGTTACCTAAATAATCGTCGTAATCAATGTAATTCAGCTCTTTCACTTTCGATACTTTCATACGCTTCAAGAAATCGGCCTCAACTTCATCCCAGTAAATAGCACCGTCAATTACGTTTAACCTTACGCCATCTTGTGCATTTTGAACAAGGAACGAATCAGAAATCTGACGCATACGCACTGGCTCAATTTTTCTACTGGCAGCCATTTGGTCAACCATTTGTCCGTAAATGCTATTCAAGAAGCTAGTGGTTTGCTCTCTGTTGGCAGGACTCATTTTATCTAACAAGAATGGCTCAACAGCACTCTTGTAAGTACCAACTCTAAAAACTTCAGGCTTAACTTCTAACTTATCTAATGCTCCTTTAAAGAAAGGAATTGTAGTACCTAAGCCATTCAATTCCATATTGCCACCTGGATTCATATACACCTTATCGGCAGTAGAAGCTAGGTAATACGCACCTTCGGTATAGTATTCGCCGTAGCTTACAATAAACTTCTTGCTCTTTTTGAACTCTACAAGAGTTTCACGCAGTTCTTCCAAAGAAGCCATACTAGCTAGTAAAATACCAGACTCCAAATAAATACCTTTAATCTTAGGATCAGTAGCAGCTTTTTCAATAGCGCTTTTCAACTGCAACATACCTAAACCCATCGGTTCATTATTGAACTTGGCAAAAGGATCGTCAGCCACGCGTTCCACTAAATTTCCTGAAAGGGAAATTTTAAGGATACTATTATCTTTCACTGCCACCGTTTCATTGCTTGAACTACTAGCGGCAGCCCCAGCAATAATGCCAATGAGTACCAACACTAATAGAAAAGTGAAAATGATGCTGGCTACCAATGAACCAAAGACTATTTTTATAAAACCTTTCATACTGAAATATCTTGAATAAGGTAAATGAATTGCATTAATGTTTGAGCTTTAATGCACAGCAAAACTAAAGAAACAATTGTTAGCTAGGTTAACTTTTGCAGCCAAATGGCAATACCTACTGATTTAAGGACTAAAAATGTGATAGATAGAAATCCAAAAACCGCTTTCTAAAAATTATCCAAAAAAAGTGGCAAGTATACCTTGAACTAAATTCAGCTTTTTTTCTATATTTTTGTGCTGTGTTTAATCCAATGAACAAAATGCAACCATTCGAATTACCAGAATACGAAGGCGTACTTTTACTGGAAGAAGTAGTTGATGAAAAAGAACTTGTTGTTTACAACGACGATATCAACACTTTTGACCACGTAATTAATACCCTTATTCAGGTTTGTGGGCACCAACAACAACAGGCGGAACAGTGCACTATTCTTATCCACACAGTAGGTAAGTGTTCAGTTAGGTTGGGTAGCTATGAAGAATTAGTACCTATGCGTACTGGCATTGTTGATAGAGGCATTTGTGCCGAAATCTTATAAAACACTGTCAATTGAGCCACAAAAGTTTGAACCTCGTATAATCGCGAGGTTTTTTTCTGCGTAAAATTTAGGGTGAGCAAATACGCTATCAGCATTTTTTTTGCTTATTGCCTTTCTGTTTGGATGTTAACCATTCAAATTCTTAAATTTTCAGCTTTAAATTCTGCGAAGTAGCCACAAGGCTGCTTTCTTTTGCATAATATTGCAACAATGGCAAATTCATTATTCAAGAAAAAATCCCTCGAATCGGTAATGGCTGAAGCCCATGCTAACGAGGGTGGTTTAAAGAAAACCTTAGGCGCCTTTAACCTGATTGCATTAGGGGTAGGTGCTATTATTGGTGCAGGCCTATTCGTAAGAACTGCAGCAGCTGCATCTGACGCTGCGGGTCCTGCAGTAACCTTAGCCTTTGTATTGGCGGCTTTAGGCTGTGCCTTTGCTGGCTTATGTTATGCAGAATTTGCTGCCATGATTCCTATCGCTGGTTCAGCCTATGCTTATGCCTACATTACTTTAGGTGAATTAGTAGCTTGGATTATTGGCTGGGCATTGATTATGGAATATGCGCTTGGTGCTGCCACGGTTTCCATTGCCTGGTCCGAATACCTCAATAACCTGCTCGGGGGAGCCATACCCTATGAATGGTGCCATTCGCCGTTTGAGTCGCTACACTTTGTAACTGGCGATAAAATTGCTCAGTTCTTAGCGGCAGATGCAGGATTAGCCAAGTTTGTGAAGGATGGTACCTTGTACCTTTCTGAAGATATTATGAAAACCTTACCTGCAAATTTAGTTGATTTGGTAAGCGTTACACAAGGACTTATCAATGCGCCTGCATTGATAATCTTAGCTTTAATGACTATGGTTTTAATCAGAGGTACGCAAGAAAGTGCCTTTATCAATGCCATTATTGTATTCATTAAAGTAGCTATTGTATTGCTATTTATTGCCATTGGTTGGGGTTATATTAACCCTGCTAACTATACGCCGTATTTCATTCCTGATAACTTCGTAGGACACGAAAGCTTCTTCAAGCACGGATGGGGTGGTGTTGTAGGTGGTGCAGCCATTGTATTCTTTGCCTTTATTGGTTTTGATGCGGTAAGTACTGCAGCCCAAGAAGCGAAGAACCCTAAGCGCGATATGCCAATTGGTATCTTAGGTTCATTGGTAGTTTGTACCATACTTTATGTATTGTTCGGACACGTACTTACAGGCGTTGCAAACTGGGAAGAGTTTAAAACCGCAGGTAAAGAAGCATCTGTAACCTATGTAATTCAGAAATACATGATCGGATATGAGTGGTTAGGCACTAGCGTAACGGTGGCTATTTTAGCTGGTTTCTCGTCTGTAATTCTGGTAATGTTAATGGGCCAAAGCCGTGTATTCTTTACCATGAGTAACGATGGACTTATCCCTAAAGCCTTTGGTGATTTACACCCTAAGTTCCGTACTCCATTTAAGAGCAATATTATCCTATTTATATTCGTAGGCTTATTTGCTGCTTTCGTACCAGGTTCAGTAGCGGGCGATTTAACTTCATTCGGTACCTTATTTGCATTCGTGGTAGTATGTGCTGGCATCCTTGTAATGCGCAAGCAACAACCAGATGCCCCACGTCCTTTCAAAACACCATTAGTACCATTAGTGCCAGTCTTAGGTATTTTGGTATGCGGATTTATGATTTCAGCTTTAGATAAAACTACCCTTACCGTTGCCTTAATTTGGATGGCAGTAGGTTTAGTAATCTACTTCTTATATAGCAGAAACCACAGTAAGCTTAGAAAGCTCAATAGCGGTAAATAACCGCTATTAAGCCTTTTAGGTTAATAAAATGCTATCGTCGCTTAGTTTAGGTAAGCCGTGCAAACGCAAATAAACCTGAGCAGTAAGTGCAACATCGGCCAAAGCTTGTTGCTTTAAGCCTTCTAAATTACCCGTTTCGTGAAATTCCTTTTGAAAAGCCCGATAATCGGGCTTTTTTGGTTCTTCTACTATCCCCAATAAAATCACTAAAGCCTGTAGCGATACAAAATAGCGCGATTCACCAAATCGCCACATATCCATCGTGTCCATTAGGTTAAGTTCCCAAGGCTTTTTGTGCAGGGTATTTAATGCGAAAGGAATTGGTAAATTGTTAATCACCAAACGCCTAGCGATAAATGGGAAATCAAAATCTTTTCCATTATGTGCTACCAAGGTTAACTGTCTGTTATTAAACCTATTGGCTTTCAGAATTTCCAGAAATTGAGCGAGTAAAGCTTCCTCGTTTTCACCTGTTAAAACAGTGGTTCGTAGCTGCAAACTACCATCGGCCATTTTAGGGAAATACCCCATTCCAATACAAACCACCTTGGCAAATTCTGCATATAAGGCAGCTCGTTGTTCAAAAATAGCTTCTGCATCAGTATCTTCTGCTTTGGCAATTCTGGCTACTTTACGTTCCCATAGATATTGCATAGCAGGATTTAAGTCAGCAAGGTTTGGCTTTACCGATACCGTTTCAATATCAATAAATAGCAACGTATGCAGGTGCTTGCGGTAGTCAATATCTTGGAATGCCATTTAGAACTATCAAGTAAAGTAATAGGATACCCCGAACAAAGTTAACGGGTAGCTGGTGGATTGAAGATGTAAAATGCGGTTATTTGGATATATATTTCGCACTTAACTATTTTTATAATGCAAGTACTTCAAGCCCAATTGCTCAAATTTGAACAGTATATTCAAAAGCAGGCCATCTGTCAATCATTTGCAGCAAATGAAAAGGTTTTGGTTTGCGTAAGTGGTGGTGCCGATTCTGTACTCTTACTGCATTTATTAAAGTTATACACCTCTTGGGATTTATTCGTTTGCCATACCAACCACCAATTACGTGGCGATAGTTCTGATTCTGATGAGCAATTAGTTAGAAACTATGCCCAAGAAAACAACCTGCCTATTTACGTACAGGTGGCAAAGCCTATCACCTTATCGGAAGATGGTTCTTATGAATTAGAAGCCCGCAAATTGCGTCGGACTTTTCAGGATGATCTTTGCGCTGAACATCAGATTAACTGGGTAGCTACGGGTCACCACTTGACCGATAGTTTTGAAACTGCATTGATTAACTTAATCAGAGGTTCGGGTATTACAGGTTTACGAGGCATCCCTTTCAGAAATGGTAATCGCATTCATCCTTTACTTTGCTTTACTAAGGAAGAGGTAGAAGAACTATGTAAGGAACTAGGCCTGACCTTCAATACCGATGCTTCCAATGCGGATACCAGTATTAGACGTAACCAATTACGCTTGGAAGTATTGCCGATTTTAAAGGCAATGAACCCGAATTTGGAGCATACTTTCGCAGCGAATGCCTTGCGTATTGAAGCGATAGACGATTACTTGAACACCACAGCTGAATACGCCATCAATCCTTCAGAAATAGAACTGGAACGTATTAACGATGCTATTCTTCCTGAACTCTGGCTTCGAAAACAGAACGATGGTAGTTCTTATGCTAACTATTTAAATGCCTGCCAAACTGCGAATGACCTCCAAACAGGGGAAAAAGTACAAATAGGCTCCACTTTTTGGGTGCGTGATAGAAACTTACTATTAAAAACTGAGGCCGAAAATCATTATCAAATTACCCTAAATGCTGAGAACCAATGGCAGTACCAAGGTCCATTTTTTCAGATATGGAAATTGGCAAACATTGGAACTGAATTGATATTTGATAGCAATTACTTGCATTTAGAAGAACACCAAATAACTAACCTAATCGTTCGCAATTGGCTCCCGGGCGATTATGTACTCATTAACCAAGGACGCTCAAAAAAGAAAGTAAGCGACTTACTAACCGATGCTAAGGTAAGCGCGGCATTAAAGCCAAACTGGCCCGTAATTACAAATTCTGAATTAGCAGGGGAGGTTATTTGGGTACCAGGCGTAAGGCTATCTGATACCTACCACAAGCGAAATTTTGCTTGTCCCGTATCGTTTGGGTTTGCAATTGTGCAATCTTAAAATTGAATCAGACCAAGTGTATCAGGCTTCCTCTTTTCGTCATAAAATACCTCTTTCACATAGGTGAGTTTCCCTTTAAATGGCAATAGACCTAAGGTTGAAAGGGTATCAGAATCGTTTTTCTTATCGTTGTAAAAGAAGTTAACGTTTAAAGCTGGACCACCATCTGCTGCTTGAATAACAACTTTTGAGCAACCCCTGCAAATACTACAACCTATCTTTGTGATGTAAAACATCCCTAGGCTATCTGCTTTGATAGCAACAGTTTCCTTAGATAAGGCATAATTCTGTTTTGCTGGGATAAAGTGCATCACTACACTATCGCATTTGGTTTCAGCGCAACTTAGCTTTTCATCTACTACCCTACCGTGATGGTCGCAGCTTGTTAAAATTGCTAACAACGCTACTAGCCCTATAATTAGAAAATTACGCATATCTATCTGCAAACAAGACCTATAAAATAAACTGTTGCTTCAATTTGTTTAGCGTAACCTATCCATTGATCGCACCAACTGCTCATCTTTTCTGATGAATCTATTGGCTGCCATATTCAAGAACAGAGCAACGAACGGCAAATACAAGCCTACTTCATTAAAGCCAATGAACTTAGGGTCGGTAACTTCCTCCGCTATTTTAATGCCCATAAACGTAGTTACACCTGTTGCCAAAATAGTAAGGCTAAAAGCAATACCCAGTTTCATTTGCATAAGTCTGTTCTTGTATTGCGTTATAGAAAAAGCCAAAATAACTATCCCTAAAATTGCACTAGCCGCTATATACCAATTACTTGAAGCCGATACTGCTGTATTGTTCAATGTATTTGCAGTAGCTGCATAATCAGTTCTTGCCCAAGCATCTAAAACAACATTCTTGGTTTTATCAGGACTTGTTTTGCTCCATATAGGCACAAACAAAAACACAGATAGGGCAACAATAGATAGC
>JAIYDB010000123.1 GCA_027487695.1 Cytophagaceae bacterium
AACCTAGTATGGTTCCACGTCTTAGGGAATGAAAGCGTAGCTGCACATTTCCGAGACGTGGAACTACTAACCCTACGCTTACAAATAATCAAGTGATACAACTTTAACTGAAGAAATAAGAATATAAAAAAGTGTATTTGATTTTAAGCTAGCCGAATATGAATTTTCAAGCAGTTCAACGACTCCCTCGTCATTGCGCTTCGCTTATGCCTCAGTAAGTCGTTGAACCAGTGAGGGCATTTAATATTTGCAGTAACTGTAAAAATAGGTGGCATATTAGGTGACTGATTATATACTAATCTGAAATCATTTTTCAGTCCTGAAGGGATTTTATAACCATCCGCTAATATTACTTCTGCACTATCTGGTCTTGGTGAGATAATTAATCCTACAGGAAAGGAACCAGTTGAAAATGTATCAACATTTAATGGAAACAAAGAATCAATAATTACTCCAGGTGAAGGAACGTAATATCCTGTAGCATACTGCAGCGCCTTTACCTCAGGACTTAGTGTATCTATGTTAATATCTACACATTCAGCAGGGCTAGGATAAATATCGTCCTTACAAGCTGTAAAGAGGAATGGTATCATCAAGAAAAAAAGCAGGAGGTATTTCATAATGTTGTACCGCAAGTCGTTACACCACTATGCGATACACAAAAATAAAATATTATTCCATAATCGCAATACTACAATTATCAAAAGGCACAATAATTAAATAAATATGCTAATCAAGTGGTATTTATATTCAGAAGAATAATATTACCTTCACTAACTAAGCCTCAACGGGCTCACCTACTTCACCTTCCCACTTGCCTACTACATAGGTTGCCAAGCAGTTACCTATCACATTAACAGATGTGCGCGCCATATCCATGAGCTCGTCTATCCCTAATATAATAAATATGGGTTCCGTAGGTAATCCAAAGCTTACTGCCGTACCTAATAATATCACTAACGAAGCTCTTGGCACCCCTGCCACGCCTTTGCTGGTGAGCATAAGCGTGAATACCATCAGCAGTTGCTGGTCCCATGTGAGATTAATACCAGCTGCTTGCGCCACAAACACGGAGGCTAAACTCAAATACAGGGTAGTGCCATCTAGGTTAAAGCTATAACCGGTAGGCATAACAAAGGCAACAATTTTGCGGGGTACGCCCATGCGCTCCATTGCTGTCATTGCCTTTGGCAACGCCGCCTCTGACGATGTAGTGGCAAATGCTAATGATACTGGTTCAGCTATTTCTTTGATAAATCGCTTGATTGGCAGTTTTACAAACAAGGCTATCGGGAACAATACCAGCAACATAAAGGCAATCAATGCGCCGTATAGGGTAAATAATAACTTCAATAGGTTCACCAAAATACCTAGTCCCATATGGCTTACGGTATAAGCAATGGCAGCACCAACGGCTATTGGCGCAAAAAACATAATAATGCTAGTGAATTTGAACATCACCTCGCTAAGACTTTCGGTAAAAGCAAGCATCTTAGTTCTATGAGGTTCGGAGACCATAGCGACTGCAATCCCGAATAAGATACTGAATACCACAATTTGCAGCACCTGTCCGTCGGCTACCGATTTAGCCAAGTTCTCTGGAAATATATGCAGGATAATATCTTGCCAACTTTGGCTAGGCACAGCGGCTAATTCTTCGGTTTCGGCACTTGGGGGTAGGTTAATCCCCTCGCCTGCTTTGGTTAAATTAATGGCAGCCAGACCAATAAACAGCGCTAGTGTGGTTACCACTTCAAAATAGATAAGTGCTTTAACGCCCATTCTGCCTATTTGCTTGAGGTTGCTATGCCCTGCAATCCCAAAAACTAGGGTTCCAAATAGCAATGGCGCAATGATGGTTTTTATAAGCTTCAAAAATATTTTTGAGATTACTTTTAAATTCACCGCAAAATCAGGAAAATCGTGTCCTACTTCTGCTCCTACCAACATCGATATTAGTATCCAAGTAGTCAGATTATTTTTCTGATACCCATAGTAAAGCAATACCCCTAAAGCTACCCAACGGCTGGTTGCCAATACCTCATTAGGTAATTCCATAAGCAGTTGGAAATGTAAAACATGCAGTAATACAGCAAGTAAGCTTGCTCCATAAAAGCTGAAAAGTATTACTGGCGAAAAGGTTTTAGTAGGCTTGGTGTTGCCTTTATGTGGTGTACTTGCTTGGTGCATACAACAAAAATACAAATTAAAGCCTCAGTTATTGGCTTTAGCAGAAATAGATGGCTAACTTAAAGAAAAATTACTCACATGAATATCGCCGATTCTACTCCAACACTAGTGGAGCACAACCCTGAACTAGTACCTTATACGGAGTCCATCAGAAATCAGTGGTTCCGATATCAGGCTCGTTTGCACGAAATTGAAGCCTACCCAGGTGGGCTTTTGGCTTTTGCCGATAAGTACAAATACCTTGGCATTAACTACGATGCCAACCGCGAAGGTTGGTATATGCGTGAATACGCCCCCAATGCTTGGCAGCTCTACCTTACGGGTGAGTTTAACTTCTGGAACAGAAAGGAATTGCCTTTCGTAAATATTGGCGGTGGCGTATGGGAAATTTTCTTGCCTGCTTTCGATTGGAAGGAACGTTTTGACCGACACGAGAAGTTTAAAATTACCATTACTTCTAAACTTGGCGAACACGATCGTATCCCTGTTTATGCGAACTATGTAGTTCAGAATGAAACCGATAACGATTTCTGCGCTCGTTTATATTATAGTCACGACTATCAATGGAAGAATGAATCGCCTGTAAATAAAGATACCATCCCGCTTATCTATGAAGCCCATGTTGGTATGGCGCAAGAAAAAGAAGGTGTAGGTACCTACAAGGAATTCGAAGAAAACGTATTGCCTCGCATTCAGAAGTTAGGCTATAAGTATATTCAGCTTATGGCTATTCAAGAACATCCTTATTACGGATCATTCGGGTACCACGTGAGCAGTTACTTTGCGCCAAGTTCAAGATCGGGTACACCTGAAGAACTAAAATCGCTTATCGATACCGCTCACGGTATGGGTATTGGAGTTATTTTAGATTGCGTGCATAGTCATGCTGTAAAAAACCTATTAGAAGGTTTATCTGAATTTGATGGTACAGAATTGTATTTCCACGAAGGCGATAGAGGGTATCATAAAGCTTGGGATAGCAGGTTGTTTAACTACGGTAAAACGGAGGTATTGCAGTTCTTGCTTTCAAACCTGAAATACTGGTTGGTAGAATTTAAGTTCGATGGTTTCCGTTTCGATGGTGTTACTTCAATGCTATATACCGACCACGGCTTAGATCACGCATTTGATAATATGGATGCCTATTATGCCGAAGGCAGAACCGATTCTGAGGCTATCACTTATTTGCAACTAGCAAATACGTTGGTGCATACCTTTTACCCTAACGCTATTACCATTGCGGAAGATGTAAGTGGCTTCCCTGGTCTTTCACGTCCTATTGAAGAAGGTGGTATTGGATTCAACTACCGCTTAGCGATGGGCTTGCCTGATTATTGGCTGCGCACCGTTAAAGATCAAGCCGATGAAGAGTGGGATTTTGGCGATATGTGGGGCACTTTAATTAACCGTAGAAAAGAAGAGGGCACAATTGCCTATGTAGAAAGTCACGACCAAGCCTTAGTGGGCGACCAAACCCTTGCCATTAGAATGATGGGGGTTGAAATGTATGCGAATATGGCTATAAACCACGATAGCATCATTGTTGACCGTGGCTTAGCACTACTAAAAATGATTCGCTTGGCTACCATTGGTGCAGGTGGCGAAGGCTATATGAACTTTATGGGCAATGAATTTGGTCACCCAGATTGGATTGATTTCCCAAGAGAAGGTAATGACTGGAGCTATCAATATGCCCGTAGGCAATGGAGTTTGGTAGATAGTCCGTTCTTACGCTACCATTTCCTAAACGATTTTGATGCCGATCTTATTCACCTAATTGCGGAACAAGAAACACTTTCGAAGGGTGAAGCAGTGCTGATGCACATTCACCACGACGATAAGGTTTTATGTTTTGGTAGAGGAAACCTGTTATTTGTCTTTAACTTTTCACCTACTAAAAGTTATGAAAACATCCGTTTCCCAGCACCTGATGGGTATTATAAGTCTGTTCTAAATACCGATAGTTCAAAATACGGCGGCTTTGACAGAATAAAAGACGATCACCAATACGAAACTTTTGGTACTGGTTTGCTTTCGTTATATCTACCGGCTAGAACTGCGCTAGTGCTGATGCCTGGAAAGGTATAGGACTGAATAGCATTTGCGAGGGGGAGCCTAGAAGTAAGCGGCGGCTACGCCGCCGCTTACTTCTAGGCTCCCTCTCGCTGTTTACCCTCGCTAACTAATTAGCTAGCTACTACTTTATCTCTTTAAGCTTGTTTTTCTTTTGTTCAGAAATAGCCCTTAGCCTATTGATCTCATCTAAAGTAGCCATTTGCTCTGCCTTATTTTGGGCAGAATCGGTCTTTAGTTTTAAGAGTTGATCTAAGTTTTCCTTGAACAAACGTTCTAGCCTTGCCTTTTCAGCCTTATTACGCTCTAGGCTTTTGGCTAAGTCCAGACCTTGCTCCATCTTTTTATCGTGAAAGCGAACGGCACCATCTACAGCTTTGTCGGCCTCCGCTATTTGGTTATTGATATCTTCCCGGTATAACTCAGTGGCGAAATCATACAGGAGCTTCTTCATTGCATCGTACTCCTTAGAGTCTTTTGTAACCAAGGCAGTACCTAAATCAATGGCAATAAATACCGTAGTACCAGTATTGTCAGCCTCAATGCCCGTATAGACAACAACCGCAGAAGCCGATACTGATGGCACCATTGCCTGCTGCACCTGATAACCACCCTGCTTGAACGATTCCGTTTTACCCCATTGCTTAATTAGCTTAAGCCATTGTTTTTCAACGGTTTTCTTATCTAGCTCAATTTTAACAGAAACCCCAGTTCTAGCAATCTGATTAATGGTAGTTTCTGCTGGCTTTACCTCAATCACTTGTGCAGTAACCAACTGGAAAGCACTGATTACAAAGGCTATAACTAATAACTTAAACTTGTTCATTGTGGTAAATTTACTTAATCAAGTTCAATTTACCACAACTACCAACAAGTTTGCTCCTTCAACACGCACCAACTACTATGCGGCTACTTAATCAGCATCTTAGGCTGCCTTCTTTGTATTCAAATACCTGGCCTGTGCACCCATTAATGAATGTTGGGTTTGGGCTGTATTCAAGTTAATTTCTGGCTGCTTTTCAGATAGATATTTCCAGTACCGCTTAGGGACGTGCTTAATATGCAACTTCATATTTTTGCGTTCCGTAATATTGGTTGCCACAAAATAGTTCTGCCACAACAGCTTGAATAATTGCTCTTCTTCGTGAGTAATTTCCTCATCTAAGGTACCAGAATTCATAGCAACGGATGTGGTTTCTAGTTCAATATCAAGGGTTTCCGTCATATTGAAGTAAATACCTTTTTTGCGCTTGGTATCGTAAATCACCCATTGTTGGTCTGGGTAACGGCGCTCAAAGTGGTCGGCTAACAAAGGCAACACATCAAAATCTGGACTTACAGTAGCAAAGTAAATATTATCTGCTGTACGCTGAAAGCGAACAAAGGCGTGCATACGATGTACTTCCCTGCTTATCTGCTTATTGATTTGCTTAATACGCAGCACATCGTCGTTCGTGAAATTGGTTTCAATGTTCATATTACTCGCCATTGCATACTTCACCCAACGGTAAATAATCATTTCAATACCAGGCTGTTCTGCCAAAAAGGCCTTGTATAAACTGTGCAATGCGCCTTGGCTCGTTTTCTTTTCAATGCCAAGCATTACACGCTGTGCCTTATCTAAATTGGTTTCAACACTTAAGCACTGACCAAATAAAAACGGTTGGTTTTTATGGGCTGCTTCTATGCGCAAAGGTTCTGCTTTGCGTTCATAGATCTCAAAAATGGTGGTAAGCAAGCCGTTGAAAGTGCCATCGTACAAGAACAAAAATTGTTGCTTGTATGGCTTTGGGGCATAGCTACCTGCATTTTGACGTACAGGAGATACGGGAGTAAATAATGGAAGTTGATTGTTCGGGGTAACCATAGCTGTGGTTGTTTAAGGTAATTTTGGGGAAGGTTAGCTTATCAGAATAAGGAAAGCTGACCCGTATGTTTTTTCTGGTGCTTATTATGATTGCTCATAACAAGCTGCCTAATTTGTTCGGGCTTGGCATTGGGCATCTGACTAGCCAAAACACCCTTGCAGGTTATGAAGTACTGAGCTCTGTTGGTGGCGACGCCCATTTTCTTCAGGTTTTCCAAAGTGAGAAAGGCGTGCTTGCGAGCAGCGACGATCATTTTAGCGGATTTCACACCAATGCCTGGCACTCTTAGAATAAGTTCATAATCGGCAGTATTGATTTCCACAGGGAACATAGCGGGGTTGCGCAAGGCATACGCCATCTTTGGGTCTAGCTCTGTATCTAAGAAAGGCACATTTTCTGGAGCAATCTCATCTACTGCAAAGCCATAGAATCGCATTAGCCAATCGGCTTGGTACATCCTGTTTTCTCTCAATAAAGGCGGCAGACTTGTTAAACTTGGCAATCTTGTATCGCTCATCACAGGGATATAACCACTGTAATACACACGCTTTAATCGTTGTTCAGAGTAGAGTCCTCCAGCTAGTTTCAATATCTGTCTGTCGCTTTCTGGCGATGCACCAACTATTAATTGGGTACTCTGACCAGCAGCAGCAAACTTTGGCGCCTTCTTAAAGATCTTTCTTTCTTCCTTGCTACTAATCAGTTTAGTGCTTAGGAAGTTCATTGGCTCAAAAATCTCTTTGTAGTTCTTTTCAGGAGCTAAGTGCTGTAAGCTTTTTTCGCTTGGCAGTTCTATGTTCACACTAAGCCTATCTGCATACAAACCCGCCTCTAACAACAATTCAGGCGATGCACCTGGAATGGTTTTCAGGTGAATATATCCGTGGAAATTATGTTCCGTACGAAGTAACTTGGCTATGCGCACCAAGCGCTCCATCGTATAATCGGCATTTTTAAATATGCCTGAACTCAGGAACAACCCTTCTATATAATTACGACGGTAAAAGTTAATGGTAAGTTCCACCACCTCATTTACAGTAAATGCGGCACGTGGTATATCATTACTCTTTCTGCTTACACAGTAGGCACAATCAAAAATGCAGTGATTGGTAAGCAACACTTTTAACAAACTCACACACCTACCATCTTCGGTATAGCTATGGCAAATACCCATACCATCGCTATTGCCTAAGCCCTTGCCTCCATTACTCTTCTTCACACCGCTACTGCTACAACTTACGTCGTACTTGGCAGCATCGGCTAAAATCTGAAGTTTTTCCTGAATCCTTAGCATAGTAATTACCGTGTAATACTGGTTTACTATGCAAAGATATGGGAAATAATTAAAATTACATCATTTAAAAGATTATTTTTTAATCACATAAATACACCACTGTTTATCAGCTAGTTGAATAGCCCAATGGCAAATATAGCAGGTATTTTATGCAGCTTAGGAAGGTCTTTTTTCCACTCCTTCACTGGCTTCGTGATTAGAATTTGGTCAGGCGCAGTAAGATTAGCTCCCACGCAAACCAGTGTTTCTGGTGCCAATGCCTGCATCATACTTTCAAACAATTGCATATTACGATAAGGCGTTTCCATAAAAAGTTGGGTGGTATTGGTGCGGTAAAGCTCCTTTTCCAATTCCTTCAACTTAGCTACTCTACCAGGATTACCTACGGGTAAGTAACCATTAAAGGTAAAGGCTTGTCCGTTAAAGCCACTACCCATTAAAGTAAGCACCATTGAATTAGGACCAGGCAGAGCATTCACAGGCAAACCAACTTGGTGCGCAAATTTTACTGCTACCGCACCAGGATCGGCAATGCCGGGACACCCTGCTTCTGAAAGTACGATGGCGCTATGGCCATTTGTTTTCAAGAACTTTATCTGCTTTAAAACCTTCTGAGGGTCGGAATCTTTATTCAGTTCCCAAAAAACTAGCTCATCAATCACTACCCCAGTTTTCAACGACGATATAAATCTTCTGGCGGTGCGCAGTTCTTCAACAAAAAAGTAAGGGGTATTTTTTACCAGCTCAGCAATTATAGGAACTACACTGGAAGCAGCGGCATCTGGTGCCAAGGGTGTGGGTATTAGATATAGCATTACCCACAAAAGTAAAGCCCTTTGGTATATTTACCTCAGGGCTTTTTTCATCTGCTGCGTTAGATGAGTTTATTTGTTGTTTGTTGTTCACCAATTAGTCGGCATACATGAACAAACGATCTTTTAGTGATTTACGGGCCAAGTGAATTCTGTTCTTCACTGTGCCTATCGGAATATTTAACTTCTCGGCAATTTCGTGGTACTTAAAGCCGCGGAAGTGCATAACGAATGGGGTGCGATGTGCTTCCTCTAAGTCTTCTATAGCCTCGTTAATATCCTGCATTGCGAAAGCTCCAACTGCACCGTTCTGCACGGTATGTAATGGGCTATTCAAATAATGAAGGTTATCAGTAGTGTCTATAAAAGTTTTCTTACGAACTAAACGTTGATAGTTAGTAATAAAGGTATTCTTCATGATGGTATACAACCATGCTTTCAGGTTGGTACCTTCTGTAAATTTATCGCGATGCATCAGGGCCTTTAACATGGTATCCTGAAGCAAATCATTAGCATCTTCAACGTCCTTAGTCAATCGCATAGCGAAAGGTTTTAATGCCTTAGATGTTTTAGAAACCGTAATATCAAACTCTATTGCTGTCATAAGGTTAGGGCGTTTTGTTGAGTCAAATGTAGGGTTCGTTAAACAGAACTCCAAATTTTTGTTTAATTATTTTTTCAATGGCTTAAACAGAACTAGTTCATTACCTCAAATACCTACGGAAAAACTCACTGAATAGTTCCACAATATAGGGTTAAATGTAATAAAATGGGTATGTTTTGGTATTATCCTGTTAAACAAGCCTAAATTATCAACGTTACAACACTGTTCAATCTTGTATAGACAAGAAAAAATTTACAGAGAATACTTATTAGGCACTTGTGTAGCTTAACTGTATCTTTGTTAAAAAAGTAAACACGCAACAATGGATAATTTAGAAGCGATCACTAAATCAGTAACGGAGGTATGTAAAAAGGCAGGTGCCTTTCTAATGGAACAGTTCCAAAACTTCGATACCCGATTGGTGGAGTACAAAGGCATTAACGATGTAGTTAGCTATGTAGATAAAGAAGCTGAGAAACTACTCATTGCTGGCTTAAAAGAAATTTTGCCTACCGCCGCTTTTATTACTGAAGAAGGTACGCTTAATAAATATGAAATGGGTTTTATCCCACAAGAAGGTTTGTATTGGTTGATTGACCCT
>JAIYDB010000008.1 GCA_027487695.1 Cytophagaceae bacterium
ATTCAGTTTGCAGTTCGTAACTTCAGTACCGATGCAAACTATGTTTACAATGGTTCAGCAGCGCAAGCAACTGGAACTGGCTTACCAGGCAGAGTTAGAAACCTAACTATTAACAATAGTAATGGCGTTACGCTAACAAGTAACACTAGCGTAGCGGAAGTATTGAACATTGCAGCAGGTACATTTGCTTGCGGTAGCAATAACTTTACTTTCCTAAGCTCACCAACAGCAACTGCTCGCTTAGCTGAACTAGCTGGTGGTGCTGCTATAACTGGTACCAACTTTACGGTTGAACGTAATGCTGGTGTTTACAATGGTTCACCAAATACCGCAACAGGTGCTTATTACTTCTTAGGAACACCAGTAACAGGTGCTACTTTAAGTAACTGGAGCGTATCTGGTCGTTTCAACCAAGTATTTACAGGTTTAACTCGTTCAACCTATACTTATGATGCTACTGCAGGTTGGGCTTCAGGTACTGCAACCACAGCCATGAACCCAGGAACTGGTGCTCAAATTTGGGCCGATCAGTCGTTACAACGTAATAACATTCCATTTGCAATCAATGGTAATGGTATTACAACTGGTAACGTAGATATCACTGATAATGCAGCTAACACTACTACCTTCAAGTTAGTAGCTAACCCTTACCCAAGTTCAATTGATTTTGGTTCAGTACGTACTGCATCAACTAATATTGATAACTCATACTGGGTATGGAGCCATGCTAACCGTAGTTATGCGGTAGTAACTAATGGTAACTCATCTATAGGTGGCTTATCAAACGTATTAGCTTCTTCTCAAGGTTTCTTCGTGAAGGCTACTGCAATAGGTGCTTACTCAGTTAACTTCCGTGAAGCACATAAGACTACTGCTACTAACACTGCAATTGGCAGAAGAGCAGTAAACGGTATTGTTAGAATGAGCGTTTCTGCCGGAAATGTAACTTCTTACGCATCGGTTGTGCTTAACAATGAAGCTACAACTTCATTCGATCGTGAGTTCGATGGTCAGTTATTACCAAGTGCAGTAAACATTTCTACTGTAACTAACAATAACGATCGTCTATCAATCAACTCAATTCCTGTTCCTACAGTGAATGAAACAGTTGGTATGAACATCACTAGCAATATTGCAGGTGTTCACACAATTACCTTCAGCGATCTATCTGATCTGCCAACTGGTATGCGTGTATTCTTGCAAGACCGTACTAACGGTACTTTAACTGAAATTTCAGCAGGATTTACTTTCCAAGTAACTCTTGAAGCCAATGCAAATACTGATAGATATTCATTAGTATTTACTCCTGCATCTGTAAACAATGCTGCTAACAAGCTAGGTCAAGAACTCGTAAGTGTGTTCCCTAACCCAGCAACAAGTGGTAACTTCACAGTTCGCACTTCAGGCTTCTCTACTGAAAAAGCTACAATTATAGTAACCGATGCAGTTGGTAAAACTGTTCATACACAAACTATTGAAGTTGGTTTAACTCCTGTGAATAACACAGTTAACACTAACATTTCAGCTGGTGTGTATAACGTAACCTGCATCAGCGGTAACTCAAGAATCACCACCAAATTGGTTGTGAACAAGTAATTGTTATCAGGATAAATTATATCGGAAACCCGCTGCGCCTTGCGCAGCGGGTTTTTTCGTTTAACAAAGTGGGGTTTAATGGTTTACTTTGCATAACTCAAACTCTGATAGATGAAAATTCTATACGCTATTCAAGGAACTGGAAATGGGCATGTGGCTAGGGCATTAGAAATAGTACCCATACTTAAATCATTAGTAGAAACAGATGTACTCATCAGCGGTACACAGTCAGAACTTGATCTCCCTTTCCAAATAAATCATCAGTTGTATGGCTTAGGCTTTATTTTTGGACAAAAGGGTGGTGTTGACATAATCCAAACATTAAAAAAGGCAAGACCCTTACATTTTTTAAGAGAGGTTAATGAACTACCTATTCAAAAGTATGACCTTGTTATTAACGATTTTGAACCAGTATCAGCTTGGGCAGCAAAGGCTAAGGGCATCCCTTGCATAGGTTTATCGCACCAAGCGGCGGTGCTAAGTGAAGGAGCTCCCCTACCCAACCACAAAGATTGGTTAGGCTTAACTGTACTAAAAAATTATGCGCCGGTAAATTTTGCCTACGGCTTTCACTTTAAAAGTTATAACTCCAAGGTATTTTCACCTGTTATCAGGAAGCAAATCAGGAATTTAACTACTTCAAATCATGGGCATTATACAGTGTATCTGCCTGCCTATTCGGATGCTACTATCATAGATGTACTAAGCCAATTACCCAAAACAGCATGGCAAGTATTTAGCAAACACACAAAAAAGCAATACCAACAAGGTTCCATAACCATTAACCCAGTCAATAACGAAGCCTTCACCCAGTCATTAGCAAGTTGCGAGGGTATTTTATGTGGGGCAGGTTTTGAAGCCCCTGCCGAAGCTATGTATTTAGGTAAAAAGGTTTTGGTTATTCCTATGAGCAATCAGTTTGAACAGCACTGCAATGCGGCTGGTGCAGAACAACTTGGGGCTAAGGTTCTGCCCTATTTGGCCGTAAATCAAGTTCCTGAAATTCTGAAATGGGTAAATGAAAAATCAGTCTTTGAGGTAAACTTTCCAGACCAAACCGAGGAAATATGCAAGCTGGTTTTGTATAATTTCAAGAACAATGTGGACTTATCAATGAATGAGTTCCTTTCAATTAAATAACTATTAATCAATACATTAAATAAATCATTTACCCCCATAAAACATTATTAAGTTTATATCGTATAATAATTAGTGTTGCAACAACAATTTATAAATGGCAAGTCTTTCTACCACCTCTATTAATCGCCCAGTATTGGCAATAGTACTCAGTTTAGTAATTATACTTTTCGGAGTTATTGGCTACAATTCACTAGGCATTAGAGAGTTCCCAAGTGTAGATCCTCCTGTAGTAACAGTAAGCACATCGTACAGAGGTGCCAGTGCTGATGTAATTGAAAGCCAAATCACAGATCCTCTAGAAGAATCAATCAACGGTATAGCGGGCATCAGAACCCTTTCTTCCGCCTCACGTGATGGTTCTAGCAATATCACGGTTGAATTTAATCTGGACGTTGATATGGAGGCTGCAGCGGACGGTGTTCACGACAAGGTGAGCAGGGTTCAGAACAGGCTTCCTTTAGATGCAGACCCTCCCACCGTTTCAAAGGCCGATGCAGATGGAAATCCAATCGTGTACGTAGGTGTAAAGTCCGACAAACGCAGTTTATTAGAAATCTCGAACATTGCTTCCCGTACTATTAAAGAGAGATTACAAACGATTCCAGGCGTATCTGAAGTTGTAATTTGGGGTGAGAAGAAATATGCCATGCGTTTATGGATGGATGCCGAAAAATTAGCTGCCTACCAACTATCGCCTCAAGATGTTTTGGCCGCCTTAAATAGAGAGAATGTTGAACTACCAGGTGGTTCTGTTGAAGGAAAAAACACAGAATTAACGGTACGAACCCTAGGCAGATTAGAATCTGAAAAGGACTTTTTGGATATGATTATCCGCCAAGAAGGCAATAGTTTTATCCGTTTTAGAGATGTGGGCACGGCTGTTTTAGCCCCTGAAAACGAAAAAACGCTGTTGAAAGACCGTGGCATTCCAATGGTGGGAGTAGTGCTTATTCCTCAGCCTGGTTCCAACCAAATTGCCATTGCCGATGAGTTCTACAAACGAATAGAAAATATTAAAAAGGAATTACCTCCTGATGTAAGCCTAGTATTAGGATTCGATAATACAGAGTATATCCGCAATTCCATTAAAGAGGTTCTTGAAACTATCCTCATCAGTTTTGGACTAGTTGTAGCGGTAATCTTCTTATTCCTTAGAAATGCTCGCACTACATTTATTCCTGTAATTGCTATTCCTATTTCCTTGATAGGTTCGTTTTTCCTTATGTACATTTTTGGGTTTTCAATCAATGTACTTACTCTGTTAGGTATCGTTTTAGCTATTGGCTTGGTAGTAGACGATGCCATTGTAGTACTTGAAAACATCTATGCCAAGGTAGAAGCAGGTATCCCTCCTAGGCAAGCGGCTTTAGAAGGCTCTAACGAAATTTACTTTGCTGTAATTTCAACCACTATTGTGTTGGCAGCCGTATTCTTACCCATTATTTTCCTTGAAGGTATTAGTGGCAGATTGTTCCGTGAGTTTGGGGTAGTTATTGCAGGTTCGGTGCTCATTTCTGCATTCGTATCGCTCTCTTTAACGCCAATGCTCAGTTCCAGAATGCTCAAACATTCCGAAAAGCAAAACTGGTTTTACAGTGTTTCAGAACCGTTTTTCGTTTGGTTAAATCAGTGGTATGAAAACGCCCTGAATAGCTTCTTCCAATACCGATGGGTCGCATTTATCCTAATAGGTGGTAGTGCCTTTTTAATTTACGTATTCATCCAGAATGTGCAGTTGGAACTTGCCCCTCAGGAAGATAGAAACGGTTTTAGAGTTGTTGCCACAGGACCTGAAGGTGCCACTTTTGAGTATATGAACGCATTCGCCGATCAGGCCTCAGCCATAGTGAATAGCGAATTAATAAATGGAGAAGCCAAAGCCTCTATTTCGGTATCCTCTCCTGGCATTATTACTGGTCAAACCAATTCCGCATTTGTAAGGGTAATTTTAGAAAGTAAGGATAAACGCAGCCGCAGCCAGCAAGAAATTGTAGATGCATTAATGCCTAAGCTTGCTAATATAAGCACTGCCAAAACCTTTATTGCTCAGGAACAAAGCATCGGTGGTAGTTCTGGTATAGGCAGGCTTCCGCTGCAATATGTAATTCAATCTTCTACATTAGCTAAGCTCCAAGAAGTTTTACCTAAGTTCTTGGAGAAAACCAAGGCTAGCAAAATGTTCCTTTTTACAGATGCTAACCTCAAGTTCAATAAGCCACAATTAAAGGTGGCTATTGATAGAGATAAGGCCAAAAGCTTAGGTGTATCGGTAAAGGAGATAGGTGAAGTATTGCAACTCAGCTTTTCTGGTCAGCGTTTTGGATACTTTATTAAAGACGGTAAGCAATACCAAGTAATTGGTCAACTAACACTTTCTGATAGAAATAAACCTGTTGATCTTACCAATCTTTACGTACGAAATAACAAAGGCGAACTTATTCAACTAGATAACGTAGTGAAGTTTGAAGAAATAAGCACTCCTCCTCAAATTTATCGTTTCAATAGATACGTTTCCGCAACGGTACAAGGACAAATGGCAAAAGGTTATACCCTAGCTGATGGTATTACCGAAATGGAACGCATTAGCAAAGAAGTCCTTAACGAAAATTACAGTACAAGTTTAGATGGTGGTGCTCGCGATTTCAAAGAATCAAGCTCTTCAATCCTGTTTTCATTTGGCTTAGCCTTAATTCTAATCTACCTCATTCTATCTGCTCAGTTTGAAAGCTTTAGTGCACCATTCCTGATTATGCTCACCGTGCCACTGGCTGGAGTAGGTGCTTTAGGAGCCTTATGGTACTTTAAGCAAACCCTAAATATCTTCTCTGAAATTGGGATTATTATGCTTATAGGTCTGGTAACTAAAAACGGTATCTTAATTGTGGAGTTTGCTAATCAACAATTAGAACTAGGTCTATCGAAAAATGAAGCGGTAATTAAAGCAGCCATCAGCAGATTCAGACCCATCCTTATGACTTCTTTAAGTGCTATGTTAGGCGCCGTGCCTATAGCATTAGCCTTTGGTGCAGGTGCAGAAAGCAGGGTATCAATGGGAATTGTAATTATCTATGGTTTGTTTTTCAGTACCATTCTTACCCTTTTTGTTATTCCTGCTTTGTATGGTTATTTCGTACAAACACCCAAAGCCAAAGAAATTACTCCTGTTGAAAAAATTGAAAATGCCCTTATCGATGCATAAACTACTTCTGTTCTTACTCATTTTATGCTCGCAACTACAATTACTTGCGCAAAACCAGGCACCTGAAAATCTTACGCTACAAAGTGCATTAAAAATAGCCTTAGAAAATAATTACCGCATTAAACTTGCCGATGAACGTAAAACCATTGCCAACAACAACGTAACCCCTGGCAATGCTGGTATGCTACCAACAGTTACAACAGGCTCTAACTTTACCCGATCTTCAAGTAGTATAAGACAAGAGTTTTCAGATGGTGCAAGGGCACCTATTGTAAGTAGTGGAGCAAGAATAGAGAACTTCAATGCAAACGTTACTTTAAACTGGGTACTGTTTGATGGATTTAGAATGTTTGCCAACAATAGCCGTTTAAAACTACTCCAACAAAATAGTGCAGATGCCATGCAGGCGGCTATTCAGAATACCGTAGCATCGGTTTCAAGTGCTTATTACAATATTATCCAACAACAGAATAAAGAGAGAGTATTACAAGAAGCTGTTAAACTAGGTGAAGAAAGATTGAATCTCGCTAAAAACAAATATGAGGTAGGCAGTGGTTCAAAACTTGAATACTTGAACGCTCAAGTCGATTTGAATACCGATAAAAGCAACTTATTGCGTCAACTAGCCTTAACCAAACAAGCCCAAATTGACCTCAACCTTGCCTTAGCCAGAAGCCCTAAAACCGATTTTAGGATTACGGATACAATCCTCGTTAATAATTCCCTTACAGAATCTGAATTTTTGAACAATGCTTTACAGCAGAATATAAGTTTGCTTTTTGCTAAGCGGAACCAAGAACTTGCCTATCAAGATTTGAAAGCAATTAGATCTAACCAATACCCACAGGTTTCCTTAGTAAGTGGATACCAAATTAACGATACCCGCAATGGTGCTGGTCTATTCAAACGAAATTATAGCGGAAACCTTCAAGGTGGTGTTACTGCCTCGTGGACCCTTTACAATGGCAATAACAATAACCGACTTATTCAAAATCAAAAGATAACGGAGAGCATTAATCAACTTCGTACCGATAGCTTAAAACTTGAAATTGAAGGAAGCCTTTATCAGCAATTTGTTACCTATAACAATGCCTTACAGTTGGTAGAATTAGAGGTAGCAAACCTAACTATTGCCAAGCAAAACGTATCAATCGCCAACGACAGGTACAAAATAGGTGTAGCAACTCCTTTAGAATTTAGGGAGGCACAAAGAAACCTGATAGCCACCCAAAGCAGATTGATTGAAGCCTACTTCCAAGCTAAAGTAGCGGAGATAGAAATATACCGTATTAGCAATAAACCCTTTCCGTTTATGAATGCCAACTAAGGCAATCAGAAACGAAAAGGGTTGAAAGTGTAATGCTATTGAAAGCTAATTAGCTAGCAGGATAAAGCGTATCTTTAATATCGAAGATGCCTTTTAATGCAGTTGCATCGGCTGGTGCCATTCTACCGCTTAAGATAAGGCGTAGCTCTCTTCTGCGTAAAGCTCCGTCCCATAAGAACTTTTCGTGTTCTGTTTCTGGAGTTACTTCAGGAACATCAATTGGTTTACCTGTCTGGTCAACAGCTACAAAGGTTAAAAAAGCTTCGTTTGTCTTTTGTTTGAAGCCAGCTGGAATATCTTCAGCGTGAACAATGATATTCACCTCCATAGAAGAATTAAAGGCCCTTG
Source organism: Cytophagaceae bacterium (assembly GCA_027487695.1). GTDB lineage: Bacteria > Bacteroidota > Bacteroidia > Cytophagales > Flexibacteraceae > JAIYDB01. The sequence goes on from JAIYDB010000008.1 coordinate 7,611, forward strand.
TAACCTTAGCTTCTAGGGTAACCACATTGCCCAATTTAATTGGATTTCTGAATTGAATATTATCAACTGAAGCTGTTACCACTACCCTATTGCAATGACGTTGTGCCGATATAGCCCCTACAATATCCATCCAATGCATCATACGTCCTCCCATTAGGTTATTGAGGGTATTGGTATCATTGGGAAGTACAAACTCTGTCATGGTAACGTAAGAGTCTTTCGGAAACCTTGCTTTTTTCATTGGTATGAGTAGTTTTATTAAGCCACAAAACTAATAGTTTAAGAATATATTAGTGAAAATGATTAGTAACACTGTATTTTTACGGCAGTATTTACAAACTTAAACCCAATCATGGAAGAGGCCGCCATTGGCTCCATTTTGCTGAGTGTATTAACCCTCAGCGCATTAGAAATTGTTCTCGGCATAGATAACATTATTTTTATCTCTATCATAGCCGAAAAACTACCTGCTAACCAAAGAGATAAAGCCAGAAAAACTGGGCTAATATTAGCCTTGTTTGCCCGAGTTGTACTGCTTTCTTGTATTTCCTTCATCATAGGTATGAAAGACGATCTGTTCAAGATTGGGGACATTGGCGTAAGCGGCAGAGATCTTATCTTGATATCAGGAGGTATATTTCTGATTTATAAAACAGGTAAAGAAATCTGGGAGAAAATTAGCGATAGTAATCACGAGTTTTCAGTAAATAGTTCAGGAAAAGAAACTTATGGAAGCATTATATTCCAAATAGTGCTAATTGATATTGTTTTCTCGTTCGACTCTATTCTTACCGCAGTAGGTCTTGTTGATGATATCCGCATTATGGTTGCGGCAGTATTTTTATCAATGGGAGTGATGTGGTTCTTCAGTGGTACCATTGCCGATTTCGTAGCCAAATACCCAGGTATTAAAATGCTCGCCTTATTCTTCTTAGTAGCCATAGGAGTGCTATTAGTTGTTGAAGGCTTTGAGTTCCATATAGAAAAATCCTATGTTTATTTCGCTATGGGCTTTAGCTTAATAGTAGAACTACTAAACATCCAAGCCAGAAAAGCAGCAGCAAAAAAAGCACTTGCTCCTGAGCCTAAAGAATAATAATGCTTAGATAAAATCTCTAAAGGCAGAAGTTCCATAAAAGGTCTTCTGCCTTTTTTATGAAACTCAATCCTAAACTTCATAAAACTCAATGGACTATATAAGCCTAAACAAAGCCCTTTGGAATACAAGAACAGCTATTCATATCAATTCAGATTTTTATAATCACCAGCAATTTATTGCCGATTACCACAATGGGTTTACCTCTTTAAAAGAAATTGAATTACCCTTATTGGGCGATTTAACAGGATTGAAGGTACTGCACTTGCAATGCCATTTCGGTCAGGATACCTTGAGTTTGGCAAAATTAGGTGCGGAAGTTACTGGCTTGGATTTCTCTAATGAGGCTATAAAGGAAGCCCGCAGAATTGCAGCAGCCCTTGGAGTACAAGCCCAATTCGTAGAAGCTGATGTTTATAATATCCCAACTGAGCTACACGGAAAATTTGATGTGGTATTTACTAGCTATGGTACCATTGGTTGGCTGCCAGATATAAAGGCATGGGCAAATAGTATTCATCAGGTTTTGAAACCCAATGGCAAACTCGTATTTGTAGAATTTCATCCTGTGGTATGGATGTTCGATAACAACCTTGAAAAGGTTTCCTACACCTATCACTGTTCAGACCCTATAGTTGAACAAGAAGAAGCCACATACGCCGATACAACCGCTCAAATAAACCTCACTTCAGTAGGTTGGAACCACGGCTTAGCGGAAGTAATAGGGGCCTTGTTACCCTATTTTAAACTAACCGACTTTCAGGAATACAACTATTCCCCATATCCTGTTTTCGCAGAAAACGAGGAGTTAGAGCCCAAAAGGTTTTATCCCAAAGCGCACGGCAATAAGTTGCCTTTGGTGTATAGTTTGGTGATGGCAAGGCAATTTTAAACCTTTCCTTCCGCCACACTTCGTAACTCATCAATGGAGATGGCGTAAGTACCAAACTTGCGCACCACAAAGCCTCCAGCAAGGTTGCACAATTCCACTGCCTTATTCAAAGGTAAGCCACTTGCAACAGCTGCCGCCATTACTGCTACTACGGTATCGCCAGCACCACTTACATCGTAAACCTCAATCTTTTCAGTAGGGTTAAAGTGGAAAACGCCATCGTCATTTATTAAGCTAATGCCCTTTTCTGAACGGGTAACGAGTAGATTTTTGATTTTATGTTTTTTCCTAACCTTAGTGCCTGCCTCGGCTACAGCCTCATCGGTATTAGGAAGTCGCTCACCTGCTACTGCCGCTAGTTCGTTTAGGTTTGGTGTAACCATCCAACCACTCCAATACCTGCTCCAATTGGTGCCCTTAGGGTCAATAATTAAAGGGATATTCTTTTCATTGCTTAGACTAATTACCTTCTTACATACAGAGTCAGAAGCCAACCCTTTGCCATAATCTGAAAGGATGATTACGTTGTAATCGTTTTCTTCAAACTCCTTAGCAACATGGTTTACAGCCTTACGGTGCTGGGAGAACTTTTCTTCCCAATCTATACGCACTATCTGTTGTTGGTTGCCAATGATCCTTGTTTTTCGAATAGTTGGCGATGCGGATTCAATATAATTAAACTTAATAGAGATTTCTGCGCACAGGTTCTTGAGAACCCTAAAGCTTTCATCTTTGCCTACTGCACCTAATAAGGTAATATCGGTCCCAAGTTTAGCTAGGTTATGTCCTACGTTGGCACTTCCACCAAGTACAAAGCGTTCTTCACTCACGTGAACAACAGGGACTGGGGCTTCAGGAGAAATACGTTCTACCTTACCAAGTACGTAGTGGTCTAGAATAACATCGCCTATCACTAAGGCCTTAACCGATGAAAAGTTGAGCATTGCTTACTATTTAGAACCCTAAAGTAAGCAAGGCTTTTGAAATTATGCACGTGCATTTTTTTCACTTGCCACTTTAAAGGCATTCATTGTTGTTTTAATATTGGTTTCCCAACTGGCAAAAGCTTCAAATTGATCCCATTCGCCTTGAGGATAATTGCCTGCGATCATATTTCCTAAGGCTTGGTTATAGCTTTCTTGGTTATCAGGCTCGGCTAAAAGTCCTAAACCAAAACGCTTCACCACAGCCGCCAAAGCACTTTCACCATCAGAAGCTATGATTGGTTTTCTGTAAGAGGCAACTAAAGTAATAACGCCACTTTGCGATTTAAAAGTACTGCTGTAGTTTAGAATTGAATAATCAGAAACTGTAATAATAGCTGAAAGCTCGGCATCGGTTAAAAAGCGTTCCAGCCAAATAACTTGGTTAGCAACTCCTAAATTTTCAGCTAGTTTTCTGTAAGCATCTACATCTACCCCGCTATTGGCTTTTCTACCACCTATAATCAATTTAGCATTAGGGTATTGTTTTAGGGCTGAAATGGCAATATGGTAGTTCTTTTCTTCCCTAATGTTTCCTAAAATACTCATTGCCTTAAAACCACTACAGCCTTGCTTTAACTCATCCAATAAAGAATGGTCTGGTTCACAAGCTGGCATAAGCCCTAGCATCACATTATTAAAGCTAGTTTTTGGCAAATTTTCATAATAAGGACGCTTAGGCAATACTTCGTGGTAAAAGGCAACATCCATAGGTAACATTACTTGCCTCATGAGCCAACCGCTTCTTTGGGCATTGCCCGCATAAGCATCTCTATCAGGGTCGTGCAAGATGATTCCATAGGTTTGACCACTTCTAAAAGCTTGAAAAAACCATCGCCAAAACCAACCACTAAACTGATCGAATTCGTTAAAGAGTATATAAGCTCCTTTATACTTTCTGGTTTTGAAGAAGAAAAGCAACGGGTTAATAAAGGTTCTCCACAAAAAGTGAAAACGTCTTAAAAACTTTGAACCTTGTGGTAAATCGGTAAGTAAAACCTTATGAAAATAAGGACCTTCAGCTTTTGCATTTACAGGAAAGTAAATTTCGGCGACGCCCTTCCCATGCTGCTTTTCAAATTCAGCAAACATAAATAAGGCATGCTCGTAAGTACCACCAAAGCTACTTGGATGGTATATGATTACTTTTTCCTGCTTAGTCATAAAACTTATGCCTTTAAAAATGCTTGCAGTTTTCTGCCTTCAGCTTGTACCCATTCAGGGCTTTTCCAATAGCCTTTCATAAATCCTTTCGTATGATTTATGCGGCTAATTTCTATTTGTCTGAAGCAACTAAAAAGCACTTCTAAGGTATGGTATTTAGGATTTCCTTTGAAGGTATTCCATTGCTTTATGGCTCTGATATAACTGCGTAAACCAAATGTTTGAATTGCCAAAATCGGAATTAAAAAGTACCAAGGCATTTCCAAAACCGCAAAAATCATCATCATGAATAGGGTTACAGGCATGGTATAGCGGCAAGTAGATTCTACCATATTACTGTAGAAATTACGCAAGCCACTTTTAGTTTCGCCCTCTCCTACCCCATAACGTAAAGCCTCCTTCGCAAAGCCTACATACTTATTATGGCGCATCCAATATACATCGCGCTCCCAATGGATATTCGTTTTAAAGCCTATCTTTTCAAGAACATACCAAAAGGTACTATCATCGGCAGTTAGGGTAACCCATTCAGGATATTTGCCTGCTTTTTCCCACACATAACGCCAATAGGCTATACTTCTGCTACTTGGCAAATATGGCCAATGAAGACCATATTGATAGCCATTTTGAAGTACGTAGTCAGATTTAGCAGGAAGAGTTTGAATCTCCTCTTCCTTTACAGTAAAATTCCCAGTAGAAATCTCTAAGCCTTCTATTTCGGTAAAAGGCTTCATCAGGTTTTCTAACCACATTGGCTTGTAGCGGCAGCCAAAATCGGTACTGGCAATTAGCTCGTTTCTGGCAATGCTAATGGCATAATTTCTGCCTTGTGCAATATTGCATTTAGGCATCACCTCAGCTCTTATTGAAATAGTAGATTCTCTACCCCAACGTGCTAAACGCTCCATAGTACCATCGGTACTACCAGCATCTATCACAATCACTTCATCAGGTTTCCAAGTTTGGGCTTCAATATCGGCGATGGTATCGTCTAGCCTTTTGGCTTCATTAAATACCGTGGTTACGAGGGTAAATTTTACTGACATATTGCAAAAGTACAAAACCTAAGCCACCCAATTCAAGTGATTTTGGTTTGTTTTCAATTCCTTAATATTTAGTAGTACTGTTAAAGTACAATTTTGACCGTTTTATTCTTATTCCTAATTACTATGCAAGGCTTGTAATTCTTGCTCATAAACACTTTCGCCATGCTGGGAAATATCTAGTCCAAGTACCTCACTTTCAGCGGTTACTCTTAAAAACCCAATAAGACTAGTGCGTTGGAAACAAAAAAGCCCTACCTCGGTAGGGCTTTGCCAAAAGGCAGGTATTATTATTTTACTTGTAGTTGGAGGGTGGTGTTATTTGTTCCACTAATTTTAGCTAGATAAGAACCTCTTACCAAACCGCTAACCTCAGCACTATTAAGTTGCTTGTTTATAATTGCATTTACACGCTTCCCAGTAATTGAATAGATTTCAATTTTATCAGCTTCAGCAACTCCTTCAATTGTACATTTTCCTTCTGAAGGATTAGGATAAACCTTTATAGAACTTTGCGTTTTTGATTTAGCTGAAGTAATAAGCAATGGTGAACTTGCTGAACTTGTATTATTTCCAACAGTAGCTATAACTGTATATACACCTTCGCCTTGTATTGCAATTCTTCTACCGTTGTTACCAGCAAGTAATTGAATACCATTCAAAAACCAAGTATATCTATCGGCATATAAGCTAGCCTCTAAACTATCCAAACCATAACGAGAAATCTCTAGAATACAGAAAACAGTATCAAATTCCACCGTTACAATTGACGAAGGTAAACTAAAACAGTTTTGTGCATTACCCCCCTGAAGTGTAAAGAAACCATTGGTAAACACATCTATGTATGGAGTTGTAGCACCATTACTCCACAAATACCTATCGTAAGGAATTGAAGACGATAACCTTACTCTTGAACCAATACAAGAACGTGAACTAGGACCTGAAAATAAAATAGTAGGTCTGGCTGGTCCATCTACAATTACTTCAACTGGTTCACTAACTTCGCTCGTGCAATTACCATTAATAGTCATTAAAGTAAATCTACCAGGCACTGATGTTCTAAGAACTCTACTCGTATCGCCATTTGACCATAGATACCTGTAACCAACAGGTCCAGATAAATCTGTATATTGTCCTAAACAAATAGAAGTTCTATCTACAGAAATTGTTGGACGAGAAGGGCCTTGAGTAATTGAAATTCTAGCGCTATCGCTAGCCTGAGTAGTACAACCTTCAAAAATTTGAACAAAACTGTAATTACCTGCTCCGGTTACTTCAATGTTATTAGTGGTTGCACCGTTATTCCATAAAACAGTTCCAACAACATTTTTTGAAATTCTACGGATACAATTATTCAATTTATCAGAAACAATTAAAGCGCCATCTCCATCAAAAATAAGACCTTCTTGTGTATTGAATAAGGCATTATTCATTAAACCAGACCGATAACCTGCTGTATCGCCAACTAAGGTTGAAACTACACCACGAGTGTTCAATACTCTTATTTTATGATTGTAAGCATCTGATATATAAATGTTACCATCAGCATCCTGTGCTAAGCCATTTGGTGCATTAAATCTAGCTAAAGAATCTGCACCATCTAAATAACCACTTTGATAACTTCCTGCTAGCGTTGATACCATACCAGTAGTCATATTAATTTTCCTTACCACGTTATTGAATTCATCGCAAACTAACAGGTTGCCATTTCTATCAAATAATAATGTTGAAGTATTATTAAATCTAGCATTCAACAAAGGACCGTCGACAGAACCAGCAGTTGAACCACCAGCAAAAGTTGTTACAACTCCATTTTGGCTTACCTTTCTTATTCTATTGTTATAAGAATCGGCCACATACAAAAATCCGTCAGGACCCATTACTACTGATTTAGGTCTATTGAAACGTGCATAACTTCCAGTTCCATTAGCAAAACCACGAGTTCCATCGCCTGCTATTGTAGAAACCATACCATTAGTTGAGATTTTTCTGATTACACAACCATCATAATCTGCAACATAAATATTTCCGCTAGTATCTGAACAAATACCAAGAGGTGTGGTAAAGGTTGCAACTTCCCTGTTTCCGTTAGTATTACCTTGTACGCCTGTACCTGCATAAGTAGTTACCTGACCGTTAGGGGCAATCTTCCTGATTTTAGCATTTCTAATGTCAGCAACATATAAATTACCATTCGGATCGAATGCCAAACCAGAAGGTTGATGAAATGTAGCATTTTGCCTTGTACCATTTGAAGAACCTTCGGTTCTTGTACCTGCATACAATCCTACTTCTCTGTATATTGCGCCACGAACAGCAGAAAGCGTTACAGGAGTACCTGAACATACGTTAGCTTCCATTCTACCATTAATTGTAGGCTTTACTAATTGAACATTAGAACAATTTTGTCCAACTGTATTGCCAAACGAAAGAGCAACTGCAAATGCAGCAAATAATAGTTTTTTCATTATCTTTAATTTAGGAACGAAAAGTAACAAAAAATATATTAATAAACAATGACTAATCTGGACGAAATTCAAAAAAGTAGCTATTTTGAACTAAGAGGCATCAAAAAAACACATTACGATGCGTATCAAATACCTGCTTGGTTATTGGCAGAATTACCAAAAAACTATAATGATGCTATTTTAGATATAGGTTGCGGACTTGGGCAATTTCTTAAAAGGCTTAAGGAGAAAGGTTATACTAATGCTGAAGGAATTGACATAAACGATGAGTCCATTAGTTACTGCAAGGCAAACGGCATAACTGCACACGAGACTTCTATTCAAGATTGGGCCAGAAATAATAAAGGTAAATATAAGCTCATTACGATGAGCCATGTTTTAGAGCATATACCTAGAGAGGTAATGATGGCCGATTTAAAAGCTATTAAAGAATTACTTGCACCAGATGGAGCATACATAGTTATGGTGCCAAACGCACAAAGCAATACTGGTGCTTATTGGATGTATGAAGATTTTACTCATACTACTTTATTTACAGCCGGTTCATTAAAGTATGTTTTAATTGGAAGTGGTTTTACTTCAGTTGAATTTTTAGATCCAAAATGTATAGCAGGTTTAAGTTGGTGGAAACGAAATAAAAAGCTATTCTTTACAAGATTATACGAAATAAACCTAAACTTTTGGAACAGAGTTACTAGCAGTAGCTTTCACGTGCCAAGCCCAAGGATTTATAGTTTTGAGCTTAAGGCAAAAGCAAGAAAAAGCTAGAAAAGACCTAGGTATTAATTAAAGACTTGATAAAGAACCATTTTTCTTCCAAAAATATTTTGCACTTCGCTAAAAGTCCTTACCTTTGCATCTCCAAAAAATTAGCCAAGGCGTGAGCCTGCGCTAACAATCTTAATTTCAATCGTTTATTAACGAACACCATTTATAAATGCCTACTATCCAACAGTTAGTACGTAAAGGCCGTGAAAAGCAGGAGTGGAAATCAAAATCCCCTGCCCTTGATTCTTGCCCACAACGCCGTGGGGTTTGTACGCGTGTTTACACAACCACGCCGAAAAAGCCTAATTCTGCAATGCGTAAAGTAGCACGTGTGCGCTTGAGCAATTCCAAAGAAATTAACGCATACATCCCTGGAGAAGGTCACAACTTGCAAGAACACAGCATCGTACTAGTACGTGGTGGCAGGGTGAAAGATTTACCAGGTGTACGTTATCACATCGTTCGCGGTGCTTTAGATACTGCTGGCGTAAAAGGCAGAATGCAATCACGCTCTAAGTATGGCGCTAAGCGTCCTAAACCAGGTCAACCTGCTGCAGCTCCTGCAAAAGGCGGAAAAGGTAAAAAATAATAAGTTATTAACAACGGCATAAAGAAAAGTCTATAGTATTGCTACCCGATTATGAGGAAAGCCAAGCCAAAAAAACGTTACGTTCTGCCCGATCCTAAGTTCGGCGATACCCTCGTAACCAAATTTGTAAACAACTTAATGTTGCAAGGCAAAAAAAGTATCGCTTACGATATTTTTTATGGCGCTTGTGAACTAGTTGAAAAGCGTACCAGCGAAAACGGTCTGGAAGTATGGCGCAAAGCATTAAACAACATTATGCCTGCTGTAGAAGTACGCAGCCGTAGAGTTGGTGGTGCTAACTTCCAAGTTCCAACCGAAGTAAGACCTGATAGAAAAGTTTCTTTAGGGATTAAGTGGTTGATCAAATATGCTCGTTTGCGTGGTGAAAAAACCATGCGTGAGCGTTTGGCTGGCGAAATTGTAGCAGCTTCTAAAGGTGAAGGTGCTGCAGTTAAAAAGAAAGACGATACCCACAGAATGGCTGAAGCTAACAAGGCGTTCTCTCACTTCCGTTTCTAATACAATGGCACAAGACTTAACCCTACTGCGTAATATCGGCATCATGGCCCATATTGATGCTGGTAAAACCACCACATCTGAACGTATCCTGTACTACACAGGTAAAACGCACAAGATTGGTGAAGTTCACGATGGTGCAGCCACTATGGACTGGATGGAGCAAGAGCAAGAGCGTGGTATTACCATTACTTCTGCTGCTACCACAACCGTTTGGAACTACCCTACAGTTCAGGGCGAATTAACTCCTGAATCTAAATCATACCGCATTAACCTTATAGATACTCCTGGTCACGTTGACTTTACTGTTGAAGTTGAGCGTTCACTACGTGTATTGGATGGCGCGGTAGCTTTATATTGTGCAGTTTCTGGTGTTGAGCCACAATCTGAAACAGTATGGCGTCAAGCAACTAAGTACCACGTTCCACGTATTTGTTTCGTAAACAAAATGGACCGTGCAGGTGCAGATTTCTTGAACGTTGTTAAAGAAATTAAAGAAAAATTACACGCCAATGCAGTGCCTCTTCAAATCCCTATTGGTGCTGAAGATACTTTCAAAGGTGTTGTAGATTTGATTACCATGAAGGCCATTCAGTGGAATGAGCACGATGAAGGTAAGACTTGGAATGAAGTGCCAATTCCAGATGATTTGATTGATACTGTTAATGAGTACCGTGCTTTACTACTTGAGAAAGTAGCCGAAAGCGACGATACCTTAATGGAGAAATTCTTTGTTGATTCAGAATCAATCACTGAAGAAGAAATTCACGCTGCATTACGTAAAGGTGTAATCAACATGACTATTAACCCAGTTATGTGTGGTTCAGCCTTCAAAAATAAAGGGGTACAAACTATGCTAGATGCAGTTATTGCATACTTGCCTAGCCCAATGGATATGCCACCAATTATTGGTGTTAATCCTGATACTGAACAAGAAGAACCACGTCCTTCAGATATTAAGGCGCCATTTGCAGCTTTGGCATTCAAAATTGCAACTGACCCTTATGTAGGTCGTTTGGCATTCTTCCGTGTATATTCTGGTAAATTAGATGCCGGTTCATACATCACCAACATGCGTACTGGTAAAAAAGAACGTATTAGCCGCCTACTACAAATGCACGCTAACAAGCAAAACCCAATTGATGTGGTTGAAGCTGGCGATATTGCAGCAGGTGTTGGTTTCAAAGATATTAAAACTGGCGATACTCTTGTAGAAGAAGGCAAGCCAATTATCCTAGAATCAATGAGCTTCCCAGAGCCAGTAATTGGGTATGCTATTGAGCCTAAGAAATCAGTTGATTTAGATAAGTTCCAAAATGCACTTACTAAGCTAATTGAAGAAGATCCTACATTACGCTTAGAAACTGACCACGAAACTGGTCAAACTATTCTTCGTGGTATGGGTGAACTTCACCTTGAAATTATCATTGACCGTATGCGTCGTGAATTTAAGGTAGAAATTAACCAAGGTGCTCCTCAAGTTGCTTACAAAGAAGCGCTTACCAAGAATGCTGAACACCGTGAAGTTTACAAGAAACAAACTGGTGGTAGAGGTAAGTTTGCCGATATCGTTTTCGAATTAGGGCCACGTCCTGAAGTTGACGGTGTTGTAAAAGAAGGCTTAGAATTTGTTAATGCAATTGTAGGTGGTGTTATTCCTCGCGAATTTATCCCTGCAGTTCAGAAAGGCTTTGAAGAAGCTATGAAGAACGGTGTACTTGCTGGCTATCCTGTAGATAGTATGAAAGTACGTTTGTTCCACGGTTCTTACCACGATGTGGATTCAGACTCATTGAGTTTTGAATTAGCAGCTCGTATGGGTTACAAAGAAGCGGCTCGCCAGTGCGGTCCGAAACTAATGGAACCAATTATGAGTGTAGAAGTAGTATCTCCAGACGAGTACACAGGTCCTGTAACTGGCGACTTGAACCGTAGAAGAGGTATTATGAAGGGTATGGACTCTAAAGCTGGTGCCCAAATTATCAAGGCCGATGTGCCTTTAAGCGAACTATTTGGTTATGTTACCGATTTACGTACCATTTCATCGGGTCGTGCTTCAGCAAGCTTAACCTTCTCACATTACGAATTCTTGCCACAAAACATGGCTGAAACTGTAATTGCTAAATTAAAAGGTAACGCTGTAAACAGCTAAGGGCAACCAGAACCACAGAAGAAAATGCAACAAAAAATCCGTATAAAACTAAAATCATACGACCACAACTTGGTCGATCGTTCTAGCGAAACTATCGTGAAGGCCGTAAAAGATACTGGTGCCCTTTTAAGTGGACCAATTCCTTTACCAACTGAAAAAGCGATTTACACTGTATTACGTTCACCACACGTAAACAAGAAAGCGCGTGAGCAGTTTCAGCTTTGTACCTACAAGCGTTTAATTGAAATAGTAAGCAGCAGTAGCAAAACTGTAGATGCGCTTATTAAATTACAATTACCTAGCGGTGTAGATGTAAGTATCGATTTGATTGATGTTTCTTAATTAGAAATACAATAGCTTGAAAGCCCTACTTCGGTAGGGCTTTTTTTTAACCTATTATTAAACCATTAAACTGATGGTAAAATCTTGGAATTGCCTAATTTTACCACTTCAAGTAAACCTTGCCTAATTAGGGCATCATCTTACAAAAGCAACTGAAGTAATTATGCTTTTTAATTCGTCAGAATTTGTACTGTTCTATATAGTTGTTACAGCCCTATATTTTCTACTTGCTCACAAATACAGGTGGGGTCTTTTGTTAGCCGCAAGCTGCTACTTTTATATGTTCTTTAAGCCAGAATATATACTGATTTTATTCTTCACAATTGTAATTGATTACTTCGCTGGGATATCTATTGAAAATGCAAAAAGTGCTAAGCAACGGAAAAACTACCTAGTCCTAAGTTTATTTGCCAATATTGGTGTTCTAGCAATCTTTAAATATTACAACTTCATTAATGATAATATTACTGGAATAGCAGGAGCTTTTGATATAGAAAACCATATTCCTTACTTATCTATTTTATTACCAATAGGACTTTCCTTCCACACTTTTCAGGCAATGAGTTACACAATTGAAGTGTACAGAGGTAACTTTAAAGCGGAAAAACACTTTGGAATATACTCCTTGTACGTGATGTTTTACCCTCAATTGGTAGCTGGACCAATTGAACGACCTCAAAATGTATTACACCAGTTCCATGAAAAGCACACTTTTTCAAAGCAAAACTTTGTTGATGGCTTCATGCTTATTGCCTATGGAATGTTTAAAAAGGTAGTTATTTCAGACCGCCTTTCAGTATATGTTAACTCTGTTTATGGCAATGTAGATAACGCATCGTCTCTTTCAATACTTATTGCGATGGTATTCTTCTCCATTCAAATCTATTGCGATTTTTCAGGTTATTCAGATATAGCCCTAGGTACGGCAAAAACTATGGGGTATGATTTAATGATTAACTTCAGAAGACCTTATACTGCAAAGAGTATTTCAGATTTTTGGAGCAGGTGGCATATTTCGCTTTCTACTTGGTTCAGAGATTACCTTTACATCCCTTTGGGTGGAAATAGAGTTTCAAAAGCGAAATGGCTATTTAATATAGCCGTGGTATTTATAGTAAGTGGCATTTGGCATGGAGCAAACTGGACCTTTATTATTTGGGGCGCATTACACGCATTGTTTAATGTTGGCCAGATAGTTGCAAAACCATCGCTAGATGGCTTTACCAAAGCCACTGGGATAGTTAAGCTTCCTTCTTTCCTGAAAAATGCTTTTAATATAGGTTTAACATTTACAGTTGTAACCCTAGCTTGGGTTTTCTTTAGAGCTGAAAGTCTTAACCAAGCATCTGAGATATTGCAAAAGCTCTTTGCTTTTGAATTTACTACCACCTCTAGTCAGCTTTTTGCCGATAAGGGTCCACTTAACTTTCTGATTTCAATAGGAGTAATAGGTTTACTTTTTACAAGTTATTTACTGCCTTCAGATTTAAGTAAGATTAAGTATAAAAACTTATTCCTCATTACAACCTTTGTTCTTATATTCTTAATAGGAAAAAACAGCAATGCAGAATTCATCTATTTCCAATTTTAAGGCACTATTAAGGCAACATTTGCTGCCAATAGGGATTGCTTGTATTGCAATAAGTTTTTTGCTTGACTATGCTATTACTCACGTTCTAGTAAAAAATGGCAAACGAGGCGGCCCTACAAAGATTTATAAACTCACCCATAATGGGGTTGAAAAAGGTACTATTCCAATTGTAGGTTCATCAAGAGCCTTAATGCATATTGTTGGTGATAGCCTAAACCCGAAATGTTATAATTTTGGAATCTTAGGTACAGGTAATAATGTACACTACTATTTCATGAAAGAATTGATCGAACAAGGCGATAGTACACCCATTATTTACAATTTAGATTTTGAAATAAGTAAAGCCTATGGCGATATTTCAAACTATCTACCTTCAATTTACAACCATAACATTAGTGAAGCAATTGCCGACACTTCTATATGGTATCAAAAAATAGGATTTGTTCGGTACATAGGTATTTTTGAGACTTACTTAAAAACCTATTTATCTGCCGAAGGAACAACCAAATTATTGAATAATGGTACGGAGGTTTCTGAAAAATATCCAGATTCTTTAACCTTTGCCCAAGAAATAAATAAAGAATACAAGCCTACACCTAAGCTACAAATCTCAAATGTCAATAAAATTGAGGAGCTTTTTAAAATGGCGCCAAATAGGCAATTTATTCTTGTAATTACACCTACGCACCCTTCAAGCCTAGGAAAATATACTGGTGAAGATGAAATTAGAGCCTATTACAATTCACTTGGTAAAAAATATAAAAACGTGGTAGTTTTTGATTACTTACTTGAACCTTATACCTGGGACTATTGGACCGATCCATTCCATTTAAATGCTAAAGGAGCGAAGGCTTTCAGTTCAAAGTTTAAGGCTGACTTACATAAAGCCTTACCCAAGTACTTTTAACCTACTATAGAATAACCTGCCTCTGAGCCTATAACCTTACCTTGTTTCAAAAGGTTGTGCAAGGCAATAGCCACGGCCTCAGGAGTTGATTTGGTAAGTTGCACTAACTGATAGGCATTTAAAGTTTCTTCTGCTAATAAGGTTTGAACGATAATTGCCTCCATTGCTTGCATTGAACTAGTATTAGTTTGATTGGGATTTCTGCATAAATCGCAAATTCCGCAAGGTTCTTTTAGTTCTTCGCCAAAATAGTTCAATAGCAGATTTTGGCGACAGCCTATTTCTGAACTAGAAATAGCTTTTAGCTGATTCAACCTTGCCAAATGATTTTCCTTCAAAGCCTTAAGTCTTGCCATAGGCACAGGCAACCTATCAGCATCCCAACGCTCAGTTAAGAAAGTTAACCTAGGATTATCAGAGGCTGGCTCATAAGTGAGCACTCCATACTGCATCAATTCTTCTAGCTGCTTTTCAAATTGGGCTTGTTCTACGTTTATAGTTCGGGCCAATACTGGTGTAACTATATTTGAAAACCAAGAAAAAGCATTAGCGCCTGTAATCTTGAGGATCGTTTTTATAATAGGAACATACTCATAATGTGCTACTTCAAAGGCATAAAGGTCTTGTGGATTAAGCAAGAACATTACCTTAGCTGGTCTGAATACAGCCTCAGTAAGTGCGATAAACTCACAATCGGCAAGGGTTTGCAGGGCTGGTAATACCTCCTTAAGTTGGTAATTATAAGTCTTACAGAACTTAGCTAGATCTAAATCGTAGCTCTGCATAAAGCCTGCTCCTACTGCCAAATGAAAGTAGTTGGAAAGCGATTGGTATATCCTTCTGCAAAAACCTAATTCCGGATACTTGGCTTGCACTTTTTGAGAAGCTTCTAACCAAGCATTTTCGGTATGATATAGTAAGGCAAATGCAGATTTGCCATCGCGTCCTGCCCTACCCGATTCCTGGAAATAAGCTTCTACCGATTCGGGTAGTTCCCAATGGATAACCAATCGCACATCAGGCTTATTGATTCCCATACCAAAAGCATTGGTGGCTACTAATACCCTCACTTTATTACGCATCCATTGTTGTTGGTTGTAATCCCTAATCTGATTAGATAATCCTGCATGATAAGGCAACGCAGAAACACCTTCTCGCTGAAGCCAATCTGATATTTCAGCAGTTTTCCGTCTATTCCGACAATAGATAATAGCAGAACCAGCTACCTTTTGTAATGATAGTTTTGTCCTAGTAAAAGGATCTTGTTCAACCCTGAAATTATAGCTTAGGTTTGCCCGTTTAAAACTAGCAGCAATAGTGGGTCCTTTTAAGCCAAGCTGTTCTCTTATATCTGCCTGCACCTTTGGGGTAGCCGTTGCAGTGAGAGACATACATGGAACATTGGGCAATAACTTCCGCACCTCCATTAGCTTTCTGTAGCTAGGACGAAACTCATTACCCCATTCACTAATGCAGTGCGCCTCGTCAACCACTAGCATAGCAACTTTCATTTGCTGCAACTTGGCTTGCACCAATGGCTGTTGCAGACGTTCTGGAGAGCAATAGAATAATTTAGGCCAACCGTTTACTGCGTTATTGAGATTGATCAAAATCTCATTCGGATGCATAGCGCTATGTATGGCTAACACCTGAATACCCCTACTCGATAAATCTTTTACCTGGTCTTGAATTAATGAAATCAATGGCGAGACCACTATAGTAACTCCATCCATTAAAAGGGCAGGCAATTGATAACAAAGCGATTTACCTCCACCTGTAGGTAAGAGCACCAAGCAATCTGATCCAGCTAAAACGGTATCAACAGCTAACTGCTGCTGCTTGCGCAGTTCCGTGAGCGACCAGTAATGAGAAAGTACCTCCTGCAATTGCATAGTAGGTAAAGGTACGGATAATCAGAAAAATTATAATAGGTCAGTATACTCCAAATAATGCTTTTTCGTTGTTGTTTAGAATCTAAAACTATTAAAAATGAAGATCTTAGGAAATCTGATTTTGACCATTGTTATAACGTTACTTGCCTTTGGTTGTGGACTTGGCGAAGAAGAAGAAATGAATAAACAAGAAATTGATTTCTTTAATGAAACAGCTTCGCCAGTTGCCTTAGATTTTTACCAAGATACTACTTACACTATTGGAGCAGGAATAAAAGTTGATTCTGTACGGATAGGACTTGCTGGCACCAAAAGTCGGCACACACAAGGCTTTAGGTTAAACCAAACTGTTCCTACTTCTTACTTTAAGGGTACAAGAGTGGAGGTTCTGTTTTTAGATGGTAAAAGAGCCTATTATAATTTACCTAATCCTAATCACCCTAGAAGTATGGATAGCTTATCGTTGAAGCCATACAATCCTATTAACCAACCATTTGTGCCTGTATCTGTTAATGGAAGAACTTCCAATTACAGATATGTTTTAAAGCCTGAGGTATATCAAGCTGCAAGATAAGTTTCTTCTATAAACCAAAAGCCCACTTCAAAAACTGAAGTGGGCTTTTGTATTTTGAATAAGCTAAAAACTATGCAAACAATGGATAATCCTTTACCCAGTTGTTGATTTCAGCCTTGATAGAAGCTATTTTGCTATCGTTATCGTGGTTCATCAAAACCTCGTCAATTAGGTGAACAATGCGCTCCATATCGGTTTCTACAAGGCCACGGCTGGTCATTGCCGGAGTACCGATACGCATACCACTAGTTACAAATGGTGACTTATCGTCGAAAGGAACCATGTTTTTATTGATGGTAATATCAGCCTTAATCAATGTGTTTTCTGCTAATTTACCAGTAAGTCCTTTAGAACGTAAATCAATCAGCATTAAGTGGTTATCGGTTCCACCGCTTACAATTTGGTAACCTTTTTCAACGAATACCTTGGCCATAGCATCGGCATTGCGTTTCACTTGCTGAATGTAAGCAAAGTATTTATCAGAAGCTGCTTCTTTAAAAGCAACCGCCTTAGCTGCAATAATATGCTCCAACGGACCACCTTGGGTACCAGGGAAAACACCGCTATCTAGAAGGCTACTCATTGATCTGATTTCACCTTTTGGGGTCTTTAAACCAAATGGGTTATCAAAATCCTGACCCATCATTATAACACCACCTCTTGGTCCACGTAAAGTTTTGTGGGTGGTAGTGGTTACAATATGGCAATGGTGCAAAGGGTTATTCAATAAACCTCTTGCAATTAAACCACTTGGGTGAGAAATATCAGCTAATAATAAAGCCCCAACGCTATCGGCAATGGCACGTAAACGGGCATAATCCCATTCTCTGGAATAGGCCGATGCACCGCAAATCATCATTTTAGGCTTTTCCCTGTGGGCAGTTGCCTCAACTTTGTCATAGTCAATTAAACCTGTTTCAGGTTCAACACCATAGAAAGAAGGTACATATAATTTACCACTGAAGTTCACTGGCGAACCGTGGGTAAGGTGACCACCGTGCGCTAAATCGAATCCTAAAATTTTATCGCCTGGATTTAGGCAAGCTAGGAATACGGCAGCGTTAGCTTGTGCACCACTATGTGGTTGTACGTTTGCCCAAGCTGCTCCGAAAAGACTCTTTAAACGATCAATAGCCAATTGTTCAACTTGATCAACTATTTCGCAACCGCCATAATAACGCTTGCCTGGTAGGCCTTCTGCATATTTATTGGTAAGCACACTTCCTGCAGCTTCCATTACCTGTGGCGAGGTAAAGTTTTCACTGGCAATAAGTTCTATGCCATATTGTTGCCTATGATGCTCTTGAGCAATAAGGTCGAAAAGTTCGGTATCGCGGGTAACTTCGGTAACTGCTTTAATTTCCATTTTTGTGCTATAAGTAATTAGTCAAAAATACGGAAAAAGCCGAAAACTAACTCAATACATCCAAACTAAATTCGGCAAGGGGTTAAAGCCAGGAGGAGCCACGAGGTGAGCGGCGGC
>JAIYDB010000120.1 GCA_027487695.1 Cytophagaceae bacterium
AGTTCTTTCGGTGTTGGTGGTACGAATGTGCACGTAATTCTGGAAGAGGCGCAGCCTATAACAAGCCAAGATGTGGTTTCTGAAAATCCGTCTTACTTATTGCCGTTTTCTGCAAAATCAGGAGATAGTAATCAATTGTATGCCCAAAAACTAGCTGATTATATTGAGCGCAATCCTCAATTGAGTTTGGCGAGTGTTTCAGCTAGTCTATTATTAAACAAGCCTAATTATACAGACCGTAGTTTTGTTACTGCTGCAAATCACTCAGAGGCAATTGAAAAGCTTAAGGCTGAAAGCATTGCTGTAAAATCTGTATCGACCAAAAGTCAAGAAGTAGTTTTCAGTTTTCCGGGGCAGGGGAGTCAGTTCCCAACTATGGGGAAAGAACTATATGCTACCTTACCTGTTTTTAAGGCTGCAGTAGATGAGTGTATTGCTTTAGCAGAAAAAGAAGCAGGCAAACCATTATTCCCTATTCTTTTCCCAGAAAAGGTAACTGCCGAAAATGCGGAGGAATTGAACCAAACCGAGAATGCCCAAATCGGCATTTTTATCATTGGTTATGCCTTGGCTAAGACTTGGATGCAGGCAGGTTTAAAGCCATCTGCATTGATTGGGCATAGCATTGGTGAGTTTGTAGCCGCTCATTTAGCTGGAGTATTTACACTTGCAGATGCGATTAAGATAGTAATTGCAAGAGGTAAACTAATGGCCGAAATGCCAAAAGGCAGTATGTTGGCTATTCGTGCTAAGCATACTGAAATAGTACCAACTTTACCAGCGCACCTTTCAGTTGCGGCGGTTAATAGCCCAGAATTGTTTGTGGTGGCAGGTGAAACTGCTGATATAGAAATCTATGCACAGCACTTAGAATCTAAGGGCATCAGTGCCAAGAAGTTGCAAACAAGTCACGCCTTCCATTCTGCAATGATGGATGCCGCTGTGCCTCCTTTCTTAGCGGTAATTCAGGAAATTGGTTTGCATAAACCAAAACTGCCTATTTGTTCTACTGTAACTGGCACTTGGTTAAAGGATAGCGAAGCAACCGACCCTCAATATTGGGCAACTCATTTGCGTAATACCGTATTGTTTTCAACAGCAGCTGAAAAGTTATTGGCCGATTTCCAAGCAGAAGGCAATCAGGTGATTAGTTTGGAATGTGGACCAGGAAATGTAAGCAGTACCTTATTGAGGCAACATGCTAAAACCTACCAAAACATAGCCTTTAGCGTATTAGATGCCAATAAAACGAATGTCTTTGAAAGCTATTTACAAGCCTTAGGTGGACTTTGGCTACAAGGAATTGCATTAGATTGGATGAATGCTATACCTGCATTGCCAGCGCAAAAAATTGCCTTACCAACCTATGCTTTCAATCGCAAACCTTGTTGGGTTTATCCGCCAAGCAAGTCGGCTGAAAAGGCTCAGGCTATAAGTCATGTTGCTACTGCGCCTGTTGTAACTAAAATTCAAAATGTATCCGTTCAGCAAGAAGTTGCTGCCAAGCCAATAATAAGAACAGGGAATTCATCTAACCAAAAAGAGCGTTTGCTATTGCAAGTGCTAGAGATTTTGGAAGATGCTACTGGTTTAGGTTTCGATTTAAGTCAGGTAAGTAGTGGCTTCATTGAATTAGGATTAGATTCTTTATTACTTACCCAATTAGCCTTAAGGTTCAAAAAGGAATATGGCTTGCCAATCACTTTCCGTCAGCTTAATGAGCAATTAGACAGTCCTGAAAAGCTAGCTAATTACTTACTAAAGGAACTTTCTGCAGAAGCAATAGCCAACATTGCACCTGACGAATACGAAGAAGAAATACAAACTGAATCGGTTCAAGTAGCCGTTCCAGATGGTGCTATGGGTATGGTAATGCAACAATTGCAAGCCTTAACCCAGCAAGTATTAGCCTTGCAAGGAGGCGGTTCTGTACCGCAACAAGTACATAGTTCGCATTCTCAAGTCCAAGTTGCTTCAACCAAGAAACTTAAGATTCCAGAAAAATCAGATACTGCAGATGTAACCAAGGAAGAACTGTTAGAACTTAAAAAGCCATTCGGAGCCACTGCCCGTATCGATAAGCAAAGTGCAGAATTAAATCCTAAGCAAAAGGCCTTTTTAGAGGCTATGATTATTAGGTACAATAACAAAACCAGAAGCAGTAAATCCTACACGGAAAAGCACCGTGACCACATGGCCGACCCTCGAGTGGTATCGGGCTTTAAGCCAGCGGTAAAGGAAATGGTTTACCCTATTGTGGTGAATAAATCTGAAGGTGCTAGAGTTTGGGATATTGATGGTAATGAATATGTAGATGCTTTAAATGGTTTCGGTTCTAACTTCTTTGGGTATAACCACCCTCATATTCTGAAGGCATTACAGCAACAGTTAGCTAATGGCGTTGAGGTAGGACCTCAGCACGAATTAGCAGGCGATGTTTGCAAAATGATTTGTGAGTTTACCAATTTTGATAGAGCCGCACTATGTAATACAGGTTCAGAAGCAGTTTTAGGTGCTATGCGTGTTGCCAGAACAGTAACAGGCAGACCATTAATTGTTGCCTTTAATGGTTCGTACCACGGCATTGTTGATGAAGTAATTGTACGCGGAACAAGCAAGTTAAAATCATTTGCTGCAGCGCCAGGTATTATGCCAGAGGCAGTTCAGAATATGCTTATTTTAGATTATGGCATAGAGCAATCGTTAGATATAATCAGAAATAGAGCTGATGAAATTGCTGCTGTAATGGTAGAGCCAGTGCAAAGCAGGCGACCAGAATTTCAGCCTATTGAGTTCTTAAAAGCCCTTAGAAAACTGACGGAGGAACTAGATATTACCCTCATTTTCGATGAAGTAATTACAGGTTTCCGTACTCACCAAGGCGGCGCGCAAGCAATTTTCGGGGTTCAGGCAGATTTGGCAACTTACGGTAAAGTAATAGGTGGAGGTATGCCTATTGGTGCCATTGCAGGTAAGCGCGCTTGGATGGATGCCCTAGATGGCGGAGGCTGGCAGTTTGGCGATGATAGTATTCCAGAAGTTGGTGTTACCTATTTCGCAGGAACCTTTGTAAGGCATCCGTTGGCATTAGCCGGAGCAAAGGCTTCTTTAGAACTGATGAAAGAAGGTGGTGAGGGCTTGCATCATGAAATGCAAAACAAGACCCAATACCTTGTTACCAGAATGAACAAGTTCATTGAAAAGCTAGGTTTACCTATGTATGTAGCCACTTTTGGTTCGCTTTGGAAAATAAAGCAAAAGGAGCCTGCACTGCCATATGTGGAGCTTTTCTTTACCCTAATGAGGGAAAAGGGAGTCCATATTTGGGACCTATTCCCTTGTTTCTTAACCACAGCCCATACGTACGATGATATAGAATTTATAGCAGAGGTTTTTGAAGAAAGTATTAATGAGTTAATATCAGCAGGTTTCTTAAAAACAATAGCCGAGCCAGGTACTACCAATAGGCAGAGAGTGAAGAAAGCATCTCAACCACCAGTACCAGGAGCTAAATTAGGTATTGATAAGGAAGGCAAACCAGCATGGTTTTTGCCTGACCCTGACCGAAATGGTTATTTCTTGCAAGTATTAAGTTAATTTGCGTTGTCTATTCTAGTATATAATGAGTGAGTTAAGTACCACAATTGTTGATTTTAATCCGTTTCTAACGCCAGAAATAGAATTAGTTGCCCCTGCAACTGAGCCTCAGTTAGAAATTTGGTTAAGCAGCAGAATAGGTGGCGACGATGCAAACCGAAGTTATAATGAATCGGTTTCGTTGTGTCTAAATGGTACATTATCAGAGGGTTCATTACTAATTGCCTTGCAAAATACCGTACAGCGGCACCAAGCAATGCGGATGGTCTTTAGTAGTACAGGCGAGGAATTAATCATTTTTAAGGAATTAGACTTTGAGGTTGAACAAGTAGATTTATCCGCTTCTGACGATGAAGAACAAAAGGCATTGATTCAGCAAACGCTAAATAATAATGCCCTTTTTGTTTTTGATTTAAGCAAAGGACCTTTATTCAAATTTCAGTTATTTAAGCTTAGTAATACTGAACATCTATTTACCCTAACTATCCATCATATTGTTGGCGATGGTTGGAGTATAGGAATTTTATTGGCTGATATTTCAAAGTTTTACAATGCTTTTAGTGAAGGTGTGTATCCTACGTTGGAGCCTGCCCCTTCATTTGTTGATTATGCGGTTGACCAATGGGACTTTAACCAAAGTCAGGCTTATTCTGATATTGAAAACTATTGGATTAAGAAGTTTCAGCCAGTACCAGAAGTAAATCTTCCACTTGATTTTGCCAGACCTGCACAAAGAACTTATTCCAGCCAACGTAATGATTATGTGGCTAATACTGCAATAATTAATCATTTAAAGTTAGTAGGAAGTAAGGCAGGATGCAGTTTTGTAACTACGCTCATTTCGGCCTTTGAAGTGTTTTTGCATAGGCTAACAGGTCAACCTGAAACTGTGGTAGGTTTGCCAGTTGCAGGACAATCTATCAGTGGATTAAATGGATTGGTAGGACATTGCGTAAACCTATTGCCTATAAAGAGTAGTTATTCTCCTGAACTTAGTTTTTTGGAGTATTTACAGAAGCGTAAATCTGAACTGTTTGACGATTATGAATACCAACAAATTACGTTTGGTAGCCTATTAAAGCGATTAGATATTAACCGAGAAGGTGGCAGATTGCCACTTGTTCCTCTGGTATTTAATATTGATTTAGGATTAGATAATGGTGTAGCTTTTAATGGTATTAAGCATAGCCTAATTTACAATCCTCGGAAGTTTGAAAATTTCGAAATATTTCTGAATGTAAGTGGTTCTGAAAAGGAATTGGTATTTGAATGGTCGTTTAATACACAGCTATTTAAGCCAGCCACCATTACCCGCTTTATGGATAGCTTGGAAGCGATGTTAGGCTTCATCACGGTCAATCCAAATACTAAAATAGGTGAAATTGAATGGGCAGAAAATTCTGCATTTGCAGAAAAACTAGCTCAATTCAATAATACAAAATCTGTTTACAATAAAGATGTTTGCATTACTGAATTAATTGAAAAGAATGCAGCATTATATCCGGATAAAGTTGCCATTAACTTTGAAGGAACAACAATTAATTATTCTGATTTAGTTTCAAAAACAAATAGATTAGCCAATTATTTAATTAAGCAAGGCATAGGTCCAGGCAATGTAGTTGCTTTATCGGTAGATAGGAGCGAACGTATGGTAATTTCTTTATTAGCAATACTTAAAACAGGTGCTGCCTATTTACCATTAGATCCTGATTACCCTAAAAAGCGTATTGAATATATCATTGATAATGCCAAAGCACAGGCATTAATCACTTCCAAAAAATACCAAGGTTATTTAGAAACTGGGGCTACGGTATTTCTTTTGGAAGATGCTCTAGTAGAATCTGAAAGTTTCTCTGATAAGAACTTTAAAACGGCTGCCGATGGCGAAAGTTTGGCTTATCTGCTTTATACCAGTGGTTCTACTGGTAACCCAAAAGGGGTTTTAGTGGAACGCCATAGTCTGCTCAATTTCTTATTGAGTATGCAAAAGGAGCCAGGTATTAAGTACTGGGATAAGTTTTTAGCAGTTACTACCATATCGTTTGATATTGCAGGATTGGAACTTTTCCTTCCTCTTATTTCAGGTTCATTGTTGCTATTAGCTAGTAACGATGCTGCTCGTGATGGCAGAATGCTGCTGGATTTAGTTAAGAAGAATGGGGTAACTATGATGCAAGGTACCCCTGCCACTTACAAGTTAATGATTGATGCAGGTTGGAACGAACCTTTGCCAGTGAAGGTTCTTTGTGGTGGTGAGGCTTTCCCTTGTAATTTGGCTACGGCTCTTTCTGATAGGAGTGCGAGTGTTTGGAATATGTATGGCCCTACTGAAACTACTATTTGGAGTATGGTAGAAAGGCTTTACGGTAACGAAAGCACCATTACCATTGGTAAACCTATTGATAACACACAAGTCTATGTGCTTGACGATCAATTAAGATTGTTGCCTGAAGGTGCTGTTGGTGAGATATTTATAGCAGGCGATGGCGTTGCCAGAGGATATTATAACCTAGCGGAACAAACTGCTAGTAGGTTTGTGCCAAATCCTTTTTCAGAAGAAAAGGGGGCTAGAATGTACCGCACAGGCGATTTAGGTCGATTTGTAGATAATGGTAAAATTCAGTGCTTGGGCAGGAAAGACCAACAAGTAAAGGTTAGAGGCTATAGAATTGAGTTAGGTGAAATTGAACATACCTTATTACAACAATCTGGTATTAAGGAAGCTGCCGTTATTGCCCACAATAACCGATTAATTGCCTATTTAGTAACAGAAAGCAATCCTGATACATCGGCTTGGAAACAAGCGATAAGGTCGTTTTTACCACCTTATATGGTACCATCGGAATTTGTGGTTATTGAGAAAATGCCATTAACCCCGAACGGTAAAATAGATAAATTGGCTTTGCCAAAGTCTGATAAGCAAATAGATGTTGTTGTTGAAGAATTCATTGGTCCACGTACTGAAACTGAAAAGTTAGTTGCCAAAATTTGGTGCGAGGTTTTAGAGTTAAAAGAGATTAGCATCACTTCTGATTTCTTTGAAGTTGGAGGTCATTCGCTAATTACCATTCAAATTGTAAACCGATTAGAAAAGGAAACAGGCAAGCGTATTCCTTTGGCTTGGATATTTGAAAATACCACCATTGAACGCTTCAGTCGGATGATTGATTCTGAAAACAAGCCGTTCACTTGGGATACCCTTGTACCCTTAAAAGCTACAGGAACCAAAGTGCCTATTTATTTGGTACACGGTTATGATTTAAACATACTACCATTTACCTGCTTGGCTCGTAATATGGAGGACGACCAGCCTGTTTATGGTGTTCAGGCAATGGGACTTAGTGGGCAAAGCGATCCGTATGATAATATGATTGACCTTGCTGCACATTACGTAAAAGAAATTGTATTAAGTAATCCGAAAGGACCTTATGCCATAGTAGGGTATAGTTTTGGAGGTGTAATTGCTTTTGAAATTGCGCAGCAATTAAAAGCAATGGGTAAAGAGGTGAGTATGCTGGCTATGTTCGACTCTTACGCTGAGAATTTGGATTATTACAGTCCTAAAACACAGCGTCTTGCCAATAAATTGCGTAGGCAAATGCCTAAGTTTAAATATATAGTGCAATCGTTTTTTAAGCGACCATTTACTACCATTAAGTATCAATATGAATGGTTTAATAGACGATTAAACCAGTTTACCAGCAAGGTAAAAGTGGAGGATATGACTCCAGAACAACGTCATATCCAGGAAATTATGTGGAAATACGAACGAGCCTATCTTTTATACAACATTCAGAAGTTTGATGGAAGCATAGATTTGTTCCGTGTTTCTGAACGATTATATTGGTTGGAAGATCCTGAAACGATGGGCTGGAAACCTTATGTTACAGAGCAGGTAAATGTGCATCCTGTTTTGGGCGACCATAAAACTTTCTTATTGCCTCCAAACGATAAGGACTTCGCCCAAATTCTGCAAAAAGTATTGAACGAAAAACACGGTTATAAAAATTAGTGTCAGTTCATTTAATTGTTAATCCTACAACTGAGGTAGAACTTTCTGAAGCAAATCAAGTAATTGATTTACAAACAGATTTTGTGCATATCTATATATCTTCTATTGCCCAAACCAATTTTTCAGATGCTTATTTAACCGAAGTAGAAAAAGTAAAATGCAATAGATTTATACAGCAAGCAGATAGAGATAGATTTACCTTAGGCAGATATTTAATAAGAAGTATTTTACCTAAGTACATACCAGATTTAACACCACTTTTTGAATTGTCAGTTACGGAAATCAATAAACCCTATTTACCGAAAACGGAAGTGCAGTTTAACCTAGCCCATATTGGGGAAATGGTAGTGTTAGCGGTGAGTAATAAGCCAATAGGCATTGATATTGAGCATATTAAACCAGTTAAGAATATGGAAGATGTAATGCAAGTATGCTTTAATGAACAAGAAATAAATAGTATTAATAGTAGTCCTAATCCTCAATTCAGGTTCTATGAATTTTGGACAAGAAAGGAAGCCATTTTAAAAGCAACAGGCGAGGGGATAGCTACCAATCTGCTAGCTTTGAATGTTTTAGAGGGCACACAAACCTTTAATACGGACTTTTGGGATTCAGCGAGAATGCACTTAAACACTTTTATTTATAAATCTGAATACTTAATTTCCTCTGCAACTGTTCGGAATTTAAGACCCTGTATAAAGGTATTAGAATAGGAAATTAGCCGCAGCTACAACCCAAGTAAGATTATCAGGTTCGTTTCTATTGTCGTTATATAACCTGTTCATTCCGAATAATCTTCTGCATTCAATCCGATACAAAACCTCCTTTTGGGGTTGGTAATTGAATCCCAACGATACACTATTAGAAATTTTCCCTCTTGAAGTACTGCCAAAGTTCTGGTTAGATATTGCCTTATTTACATCCGATATTCTTTCAATTCTGCCACTGATGCTCAATGGCTTAAGCAGTTGGTAGTTAACCGCGATATTCCCACTGAAAAAGTCGGCTTTATTGTTTTGCATTCTATATTGCCTACCGCCCATTAGGCAAGCAGTATATGACCATCGCTTTGGTCCTTTATAAATGATATAAGCATCAGAAAACAAGCGCTCTTGGTCGGCTGGGGCAAGATCATTGCCCTCATAGCCTGCATAAACATTCCAATTAATTGTGATTTGTTCACCCTTTTTGTATTCGAATTGAAGCGTTCCAGCCTTTTGGGTATTGGTTTCTCTGATGTTTTGCCACCCATTGAGTAAATATCCATAAAGTGTAATACGTTCGCTTGCTTTCCAAGCTAACCTAGCGCCAGTAATATAATAAGGGGCGTTTTCTGCACAGAAGGAGCGAGTAAGCATAATATGGTCTCTCGCAAAGGCAGTTTCATTAGTAAAAGGCGAAGGCAGAATGCCAATATCTAACCAAATCCCGTGCTTTTCATTTAATTGATAACCCACCGATGCCTCCACTAGGTTCTTTAACAAGCCAAATTCGCTACTATAATTAGCATCCATATAGCTACCAAAGCCAGGGATAAGCTTGCCACGTACTTTGTTGCTTTGGTAC
The DNA here is from genome assembly GCA_027487695.1 of Cytophagaceae bacterium. Taxonomy (GTDB): domain Bacteria; phylum Bacteroidota; class Bacteroidia; order Cytophagales; family Flexibacteraceae; genus JAIYDB01. The sequence continues at coordinate 9,176 of JAIYDB010000120.1, forward strand.
TTGAGCTCTAGATAGGCCAAGTTGATACTAAAAGCATCAGTTACATTGTAGTTTACTCCGCCAAACCTTATTGCATCTTTATTTTTCTCAAAAGCGTGTCCGTAATAAGGTTCAATGCCAACAGAAAAGGTAAGATTTTTCTTTAGAGAATCTGACTGAGCGTAAGTAGAAATTGTTACTAAGTAGCTAGAAATGAAGAGGATAATCGCAAAAATTTGCTTGGGCATTATTCAAGAGTGCTAGAATACAGTTTGAAATATAAAGAAAATATAAAGATGCGCCCCTGAATAATAGATTGGAAGGTATAAACCCAAAAAACTCTTAGTAAAAAACAAGGTAAACCACTACATTTGCAGTCCGAAAAACTGGCCTCATAGTTCAACGGATAGAATAGAAGTTTCCTAAACTTTAGATCTGGGTTCGATTCCCGGTGAGGCTAC
>JAIYDB010000100.1 GCA_027487695.1 Cytophagaceae bacterium
AATGAGTACACCCAATACAGTATGCGTGGAAAGGCTGAACTTACGCCAAAAGATAAGTCTATGCCTACCGATGGTGGTTTGAATAGAGATTACGTTTTTGATTGGAGCCATGAGCAAATGGAGGTATTTACCCTCTTAATTCCAAGCATATATGGCGGTAGTTCTTCAGAAAAGTATGATAAGAACTCCAATGTAGCTAAGGTATTAAAAGCCCAAGGTGTAGATGAAAGTCAACTTCCGGCAGTGCCTTATTATTGGGGTAGTATGCCATTTACTTCAGGACCTATTTATGCTGGAGCTGTGGTTATCTTATTGTTTGTTGTAGGCTTGTTTATTGTAGATAACAGGTATCGTTGGTGGTTACTTACTGCTGCTCTGTTAGGTATTTTGTTAAGTATGGGTAAGCACTTGCCAAGTCTTAACTATACCTTATATGATGTATTCCCGTACTATAACAAGTTCCGTACAGTGGCAATGGCCATATTTATAGCACAGGTTACAATGCCGCTTTTAGCTGCATTGGCTCTCAATAAACTGTTTGATTCAGAAATAGACAAAGCCCTACAAAAGAAGCTAACCATTGCTGCCGGTATTGTAGCTGCTGTAACAGTGCTATTCTTTTTGATTCCAGATATAGCTGGCGATTTTACCGCTGAAGAAAACGATGCACGTTTGGCAACCCAAGGCTTCCCAGAGTGGCTTATTAGCGCCGTAGGAGAAGACAGAATAGATTTAGTGAAGTCTGATGCTATTCGTTCTTTCTTCTATATTCTGATGGCCTTTGGTGCAATCTATGCAATGAAGTTTAAAGCAATTCCAAGAGTTGCTTTGGTAGGTATCTTAGGTTTATTAACCCTATCTGACCTTTGGGCTGTTGATAGAAGGTATTTGAACAAAGAAAGTTTCCAAAAGAAATCTGATTGGGAAAACAATGTATCTAAAGATGCAGCTGATGAATTCATTAAGAAGGATACAGATCCTCACTACAGGGTATTGAACCTGCAAAATCCATTTGCAGAAACAAAGACTTCAGCGTTTCACCATTCATTAGGTGGTTATAGCCCTGCAAAAGTACGTCGTTACCAAGATTTGATTGAAAACAACCTCACCGTTGAAATTCAACAACTTACCCAAATGATCAATAGCAGACAGTTTACCATGGATAGTCTTCAAAAGTTGGAGATTATCAATATGCTAAACACTCGCTACATTAAACTTGGCGATACTCCAGATGCTGTAATCAAGAACCCTTATGCAAGAGGCAACGCTTGGTTTGTTAAGGACATTAAAGCGGTAACATCGCCTGATGAAGAGATTTTAGCTATCAATCAAATTGATGTGCTTTCAGAAGCTACCGTTGATACTAAGAAGTTCCCTGCTGTAAAGGAATCTGTTTTCGTTACAGATTCTGCTGCTACCATTAAGCTTACCCAATACAAGCTTAATGATATGGTTTATGAAAGTAATAACCCTAATCCTGGCCTTGCTGTGTTTTCAGATATTTACTATCCTGCAGGATGGGAAGTAACGGTAGACGATAAGCCAGCAGACTATATTAGGGCTAATTATATTTTACGTGGCTTACAATTGCCAGCAGGTAAACATACCATCCGTTTTCAGTTTAGGCCACAATCTTATTATTTAGGTAATAAAATTATGATGGCTAGCGGATCAATGATTATTTTAATGTTCCTGATAGCCAGCGTAGTTACGCTTAGGAAGCCAAAAGAGTAAAAAAATATTAAAATTATTTGGGTGCAAAGTATTGACAATGGCTTAAAAACCCCTATCTTTGCACCCACTTCTGAAACAACGAAGTAGCCGAAAGGCAAATGCGAAAGTAGCTCAGTTGGTAGAGCGCAACCTTGCCAAGGTTGAGGTCGCGAGTTCGAGACTCGTCTTTCGCTCTGAAATAGTGAGATTATTTAGCAATAAATAAGAACACTTTTTTCGCCGGGGTGGTGGAACTGGTAGACACGAAGGACTTAAAATCCTTTGACCCTTACCGGTCGTGCGGGTTCGATTCCCGCCCCTGGTACACCTGCTTAACAGGTTTCTGACAGTCCTAAGGTCAGATAAATTAAGCGAAAGTAGCTCAGTTGGTAGAGCGCAACCTTGCCAAGGTTGAGGTCGCGAGTTCGAGACTCGTCTTTCGCTCATCAAATCCGTAATCTTATGATTACGGATTTTTTTGTGCTTTTTAGATTCGCCTACAATTCTTTTGGATTCCCTACTTCTATATGGCGGTACAACTAATTATATACTGCAAAAGGATATTTTTTTACAAGGCTTTGAACAACCCAGAGAAGGAGGCTAGAGCTAATGAATTTCCTTGAAATCACTTGGGTAGGTAGAAGTTGTTTATTACTATGGTCGGTTATTTCTTACTTAGAAACGCGTAGTATTTTTCTAAGAAAAAAAAGAATTATTCTTATATTTTGACTTTGGGCGTTAAAAAATTATTTATTAACTACAAGATAGTCAGTATTTTAAGAATTATACTTAAAATTACCTAGGAAAAAATGATTGTTTTTTGGGTAAAAACTTACATTTGTAAGCAAATACCTCATTAACCTAACCAAGCTATGAAAAATTTTACTCGGTTTTTAAGCCTATTTTTAATCTTTACCATTTTTGGAGGGTCCTTGTTATTGGGACAAACCTACACGGTAACCACTATTGCTGGTACTGGAAATCCAGGTAATACCAATGGACCAGGTGCTCAAGCCTCTTTTGGTTATCCCTCTGGAATTGCTGTAGATCGTTCTGGCAATATTTATATTGCAGACCAGCAAAACAATCTTATCCGCAAAATCAACACTTTAGGAGTTGTAAGCACTTTTGCAGGTTCGGGTCCCGGAAATGCAGATGGTTTAGGAACCGCTGCAAGTTTTGGACTTCCAGCTGGTGTAGCAATAGATGATGATGGTTATTTTTATGTTGTAGATAGAGGTACTGGCATCATCCGTAAAATAAGTCCTGATGGTTTGGTCTCTACTGTAGCTGGGACAGCAAGTAGTTTTGGATTTAGTGATGGTATTGGAGCAGCTGCTATATTTTATGGTCCTTCAGGAATTGCAGTAGATCGTGCAGGTAATATGTATGTTGCAGATCAAGCTAATCATCGTATCCGGAAAATTACTCCTACTAGGGTAGTCACCACTCTTGCTGGTTCAACACAAGGATTTCAAGACGGTATAGGCACAGCTGCACTATTTAGCAATCCTTCCTCTGTAGTTTTAGACGGTGATAATAATGTATATGTTGCTGATGAAGGTAATCAGCGTATCCGTAAAATTACCCCAGCAGGTGTAGTAACCACTGTAGCTGGTGGGGGGTATGGCAGAGATAATGGCGTGGCAACAAGCGCGACTTTTGCAAGACTAACTGGAATAGCAATAGACGGTGCTGGAAATATTTTTGTTGCAGATGCAGATAATCATATGATTAGAAAAATTAGTACTGCGGGAATTGTAACTACGATAGCAGGAAATGGTAGATATGATTATATTGATGCTGTAGGGACGGCTGCGAGTTTCCAAGTACCTAACGGTATTTCAATAGATAATGCTGGTAATTTATATGTAGTAGAACGTCAAGGCTGTCGTGTTCGTAAATTAACTCCGTCTTGCGTAACCCCAGCTACGCCTACTATTTCTGGAAGTGCTTCATTTTGTTTAGGTGGTTCCACGGTATTAACATCAAGTGCACCAACAGGCAACCGATGGAGCACTGGTGAAACCACAAGAAGTATCACAGTAAATACAGCAGGAAACTATACAGTAAGAGTAATTTCAGATGTTTGTTCGTCAGCGGTAAGTGCAACTAAAACAGTTACTGTAGGTTCAAGTAGTGGTTTCACTATTCCTGATCCTGCTTTTGCTGCAGCGCTCCGCAATATTGTGCCAAGTTGCATGAATTGCAATCAGTTAGATACTAATTGCGCTGCTTTGAATACCATCACAAGGTTAGATATTCCTAACGCTGGAATAACCAATCTTACTGGTATTAAGTATTTTCGCAACCTAAAAGGTTTGTATGCTTCTAGCAACGCCATTACTTTCTTGCCTGAACTACCTGCGTCAATAGAGAACTTATCGCTGCCTAATAACCAGATATCTTCAATTTCTACTTTACCAACTGGGTTAAACTCATTAGATGTAAGCTATAACCCAATCAATAGCTTGCCTAGTTTACCAGCATCGTTAGAAACACTTTATATCAATGGTACTGGTATTTCTTCATTATCTAACTTACCGAATACCTTATACCAATTAAATGCAGCTGGTAGCGGGATTACATGTATTCAAAATGTACCTACTGGTCCTTTCCCAGGTTGGAGAACTGAAGGTTTCCAAACTGATATTCAAGTAGGCTTATGTGCACCAGTTTGTAACATTCCGTCGCCAACAATTTATGCTAACGGACCTACATACTTCTGTCCTGGAACAACTACTACAATAGTTGCGCCAACAGGATATACAGCTTATTTATGGAGTAATGGTGAGGTAACAATAACTAACACATTAGATGTAAGCACTAATGCCACTATTTCAGTACAAGTTGTTAGTGGTTCATGTACTTCGCCAAGTAGTAATAGTATTAGAATTCAAGTGGGTGCAGAAGAAGTACCTGTTATTTTTACTACTCAAACTGCTCCTTTCTGTGAAGGGACTGAGTTTGCAACATTATCTATAGTGGGTAATGCTACTAATATTCGTTGGAGCAATGGTAGTGTTGGTAATTCTATCCAAGTGCGTATTGGAGGCACTTATTATGCCCAAACTTATAACAGAGATTGCCAAAGTTTACCAAGTAACTCTATCACAGTAACTTCTTACAACTGTGGCGGTGCAATGATTCCTGATACTGCATTTGCAGCTGCTTTGGAATTAATTATTCCAAATGCAATGAATGGTCAGTATATCGATACCTCATTAGCTGAAGTTAAAAACCTAACCTACTTAAATGTAAACAATAGCAATATCCGTTCATTAGAGGGTATTGGTTTCTTTACAAGTTTAAAGTCGCTATTTGCTTTAAACAACCGAATTACTTGGGTGCCTACTTTCCCTGCTTCTATTAAGCAGGTATCAATGCAAGGTAACGCAGTAACTTCTATTTCTTCTTTAACTGAAGGTTTGGAGTCGTTTGATATTTCAAGCAATCCACTAACTAGTATTGCTGCTGGTGCTTTCCCAAGTACTTTAACGGCATTGTATGTTTTAAATACTCCACTTACTAGCGTTCCAACTTTGCCTAATTCGCTATTCATTATGAATGCGAACCAATCAGGTATTACTTGTTTACCAAATATCCCTGCGGGTCCTTTCCCAAGTTGGAGAACTCAAGGTTTTGTAACTGATATTAACTTAGGCCTATGTGGTGCTACCCGTACCTACGGCTTTGAAGTACCTGATGCCAATTTTGCTGCTTGGCTTCGTGCTAATTATGCCGATTGTATGAATGGCAATTTCTTGGATACTACTTGTACCCCTGTTAATCAGGCCAATGCAGTTAATGTTTCAGGTTTAAACATTAGCAACCTAAACGGAATTCAATACTTCCGTAACTTATTAAGCTTGAATGCAAGTAATAACAACCTTACTTGGTTGCCTACCTTGCCTAATAGCTTATTACTGTTAAACATTAACAACAATAACTTTACTGCTTTACCAAGTGTACCAACTAATATTAGGGTGATTAATGCTGCTTCAAATAGAATTAGTAGCATTACTTCTTTCCCTGCTAACTTGGAGACCATCTCTTTGGTAAACAATAACTTGACTTCATTACCAACTTTACCAAATGGATTGTACTCAATCTTGGTAGGAATGAACAACATTACTTGTTTACCAAATATCCCAACTGGTCCGTTCCCTAGCTATGCTAATGGTGGTTTTACTAGTAACCCTTCATTACCTGCTTGTGGTTCAACCCCTGCTGGCTATGTATTAATTCCTGATAACAACTTTGCTGCTTATTTAAGAGGTGTTATCCCAAGTTGTATGTATGGCAATTACTTAAATCCTGATTGCAACAACATTGTTGATTTAAGAGAGATCTATATCGTAGATAGAAGTATAGCCTCAATTGAAGGAATTCAATACTTAACTAGTGTTAAAGCGGTTTATGCTGGCGGTAACTTATTAACTACTACCCCTGCTATGCCTGCAAGTGTAAAGAACTTATCATTGAAAGGTAACCAACTTACAAGCATAGGTGCTTTAAATGCTGGTTTAGAGTCTATTGACGTTTCATTCAATACTGGTTTAACTTCAGTTGGTAATGTTTTACCTCATACCTTACAGGTGTTGTATGCCTTAAACACAAGCATCAATTCCCTACCATTATTACCAAATACCGTTTACCAAGTAAGTACTTCTGGTAGCCCAATTAGATGCTTGCCAAATATCCCTGTTGGTCCTTTCCCTAGCTGGTGGAACTCAGGTTTTGTGAGCGATGCGGGTCTTGGTCTTTGTGTTCCTGTACCTCCGGTTGATTTGCCAGAAGGTTTTGTTACAGTAACTGATTCTGCTTTCTTATTGATTTTACGTGAATTGCAACCTCAGTGTTTGAATGGTAACTTGTTAGATACCAACTGTGCTGGTTTGTGTAACATTAACACTTTAAACATTGAAGGCAGAGGCGTTGCTAACATAGACGCTTTGCAATACCTAAAGTGCTTAAAATCATTTTATGCTAGCAATAACAACATTGCTTCATATATCAAATTACCGGCTAGCCTGTTATCGTTAAGCTTAAAGGATAACCCATTGGATAGCGTTCACAGCCTACCAGCAAACTTGGAAAGCTTAGATATTAGTGAGACTAATGTACGTAACCTACCTAGCACACTTCCAGCTTTACAAACTTTATATGTGAGAAATTGTGTTGATATGCAGAGCCTACCTACTTTACCTAACAGCTTATATTACTTAGAAGCAAATGGTAGTAGTGTTCAATGTATTAGTCATTACCCAATAGGTCCATTCCCTAGCTGGTATACAGGCGTGTTTGTGAATGACAATGCTTTGCCATTATGTTCTGATTTATTAGGCGGTTTAAGCTCAGCTTCATCGTTCGAAAGTGCTGATGAATTGAATATGAATACTAGCGCATTTGAGCAAGAAAGCGGGTTAACTATCTACCCTAACCCTGCTACAAACCAAGTGAACTTACAGGCAGGTTCTTTAACCGAAGCAGGTACCGTAACCTTGTTAAATGCGGTAGGCCAACAAGTAGCTATGAAAAATATTGCTTTTGGTGCTACAGTTAGCTTTAACCTTGAAGGTTTAAATAGAGGTATTTACTTTGTACGTTATACCTTGCCTACGTCAACTAAAGTAATACAGCTTATTGTAAAATAAGGAGTATTAATATTCTGCAAAAGGCGGGGTAGGGAAGCCTACCTCGCCTTTTTTATGAATTAAAAACAGCTAACTTGTAAGGAATTGAGCACCAATATTGCAGGTTTAGCGTTAAATTTGTTTTCTTTGCATCGCTTGGCAGAATTTCTGCTGTTTTTAGGCACGTATAAAATTACTAATGCGCCATCTGGTAAAGTCCCTATTGTTAATTCTGATTGTGGTAAGTACCACAGGTTGCTTCTCTATGAAGCCACCTCGTTGCAAAACTCCCGGATGTCACGTTAAAATGATTCACCCTCACGCAGGCAGAAACTACAGGGGAAGACCTTGGTGGGTATTTAACCAGAATCCAAAGATTGGGCAGGAATACAAGCCAGGAAAGCGCTCTAAATACTAGAACTTTTTAGTTGATATTAATATGAGATAGTTTGCTCGTTATCTATCAATAATACTTCTGCCAACTACAGTTCCTAAAAGTACTGCTATTAGGATAGCTACAAAAACTGCTACATACATAAGTAGCCTAACTTGGTTGGCTAATTCTAAGGTGGTTTTTACTTCTTCTGCACCCGTGCTTAGTTCTTCGTCTTCAAGCTTGTCGAGGCGTTTTATCGCATCGGAAAAGGGTACATAGGTTTGGAACTTAAAAACAATATTTGCTGAATCGGTTTTTCCAGTTTCGTGTAAGGAAATTACCTTTCGCTCCAATATTCTGTATTGTTTTAATACCCTTTGGTACTGCTTTAAATGCTCTTTTTCAACTGGAATAAAGTAATCATCATTAATATGTTTATCCAGAATTGCATCTAATTTTTGGTTATTACTAGATATTGCAGTTAAAAGTTCGCTGTGTTTGCTAGCACTTAATCCAGTAAGCAATTCTTCTAAGTGAAACCTATTATCGTACTGTAATTTGGTAATAGTAGCTAAATCACGCTCTGGAATTAAGCTATTTTTATATACCGAATTTAAACTTTTACTAAGCTTGTTTAAGCCTAATACTCCAATACCTGCAACAATAAAAACTACTGTAAAAATACCTATAAAGCCTTGTATTACTCTTTTCGAGCCTAAGCGGCTTATATTCCAAATCATATTAAGTTGTTGAGTTTTGTTCAAATATACTACCAAATGCTAATAAAACTGTTTGGTGAGGCTAGGAAGTACACTTACCTTAGCATCGCAAATCAATAATTATGAAATACCTCAATTCTATTATAGAGGCAGTTGGTAATACACCTCTTGTGAAAATCAATAATCTTGCCAAAGATATTAAAGGTACCGTTTTGGCAAAGGTTGAATACCTAAACCCTGGCAATTCTGTAAAAGACAGAATGGCCATTAAAATGGTGGAAGATGCTGAAAAGGCGGGCTTGTTAAAACCAGGCGGTACTATTATTGAAGGTACTAGCGGTAATACGGGTATGGGCTTAGCGCTTGCTGCTATTGCTAAAGGATACAAGTGCATCTTCACGATGTCTGATAAGCAAAGCAAAGAGAAAATGGATATCCTAAGGGCGGTAGGGGCCGATGTTGTGGTATGTCCTACCAATGTTGCTCCTGAAGATCCTCGTTCTTACTATTCTGTTGCTAGGCGTTTGAAGGCTGAAATTCCTAATTCCTTTTATCCAAATCAGTATGATAACCTAAGTAACGCCGCTGCGCATTACGAAACTACTGGTCCTGAAATTTGGAACGATACAGATGGTAAAATCACCCATTATGCTGCCGGTGTTGGTACTGGTGGTACAATGTGCGGTGCAGCGAAATATTTAAAAGAACAAAACCCTGATATAATATCAGTAGGTATAGATACTTACGGTTCTGTTTTTAAGAAGTATAAGGAAACAGGTATTTTCGATGAAAACGAAATCTACCCTTATATGACAGAAGGTATTGGGGAAGATATTTTGCCTAAGAATGTAGATTTTTCAGTGATTGACCATTTTGTAAAGGTTACTGATAAAGATGCTGCCATTATGACCCGTAGACTTGCCAAAGAAGAAGGCCTGTTTATCGGTTGGAGCTGTGGTTCTGCTATGGCAGGGGCATTAGAGTACGCTAGAGAAAACCTGAAAGAAGGCGATGTGATGGTGGTAATTCTACCAGATCACGGTACCCGTTATTTGGGTAAAGTTTACAATAACCAGTGGATGGAAGACCACGGCTTCCTAGAAAACAGAGAATTTGCCACCGCACGCGATGTAATTGCAAAGCGTAGTGCTGCATATGAATTAGTATCGGTAGGTAAGACCGAAACTGTTGCCGCTGCAATTCGTAAAATGCAACAAGTAGGTATTTCACAAATTCCTGTTTTGGATGCCGATCAAGTTGTGGGTAGTATCAACGATATTGAAATTCTAGCTCAGCTATTAGATAACCCTGTTGTTGCCTCAGAACCTGTTGAAAAGTACATGAGCAAAGCCTTTAAGTTTGTGGCTTTAGATAATACTGTAGATGTACTTAGCGGTCACCTTAAGGAAAACAAGGCATTACTAGTTCGTGATGAAGCTGGTAAGATTCATACCATTACCCAAGCAGATATTTTGGCAGCCTTAACGGCATAGTCGATAAGGTTCTATACAAATACAAAAGGGGGCAATTCATTCAGAATTTGCCCCCTTTCCGGTTTTAGAATAACTAAATATTACTTAGGTTCTAAAGAAATAAATGGTATAATCATTTCTTCTAATGAAATACCACCGTGTTGGAAGGTATTTCTGAACATATTAGCAAAGTGGTTGTAGTTGTTCGGATATACAAAATACCCATCTTTCCAGGCAAATACATAGCTGGTGCTCATATTTGGTGCGGGTAGTTTAATATCTTCCGGACGGTGAGCTACCATTACTTCCTTTTCATCGAAGCCTAGGTTTTTGCCTTGCTTATAGCGGAGGTTGCTATTTACATTTCTATCGCCAACAATTCTGAGGGTTTTATTTACCCTTATTGTACCGTGGTCCGTGGTAATAATCAGACGACCTTTTTGCTTGGCAATTTCTTGCATCATTGCAAATAAGGGTGAGTGCTCAAACCAGCTATAAGTCAAACTACGATAAGCAGCTTCATCTGGAGCTAGTTCCTTAAGCATTTCGCTATCAGTACGAGCGTGACTTAGCATATCCATAAAATTATAGACGATTACGTTCAGGTCGTTGGTTTTTAGCTTATTCATATTGTTCGCTAATTCCTGACCCTTATCGGTCTGTAAAATTTTATTGTAACTTGTTTTAATGGTTAGCCTATTGCGTTCCACTTGCTTGGTTAGCAATTCGTGTTCATGCAAGTTTTTGCCATCATCGTCATCGTCATTTTTCCAGTATTGTGGGTACTGCTTGGCTATTTCGCTAGGCATTAAACCACTGAAGATAGCGTTCCTTGCATATGCAGTAGTTGTTGGCAGAATGCTGAAATAGGTTTCCTCCTTTTCAACAGTAAATAAATCTGCAAGCAAAGGCTCAATGGTTTTCCATTGGTCATAACGTAGATTATCAATCAATATGAAGTATAAAGGTCTTCCCGCTTGTAGTTGAGGAAATACCTTTTTCTTCATTATCTCATGACTCATTGTTGGGCGTTCTGCCTTAGGATCGTTCAGCCAATATTTGTACTCTTCAGTAATAAACTTTCCGAAGTTGGTGTTTGCCTCATCCTTTTGCATCTCCAGAACTGTAGCCATAGAACTGTTCTTGGTGCGTTGCATTTCCAGCTCCCAGAAAACCAGTTTCTTATAAATTTCGGTCCATTCTTCGTGATCTATGCGTTCGCTATAGGCCATAGAAATGTTCCTAAAATCTTCCTGATAGCCACGGGTAGTAGTTTCAGAAATTAAAGCTTTACCATCCAAAATCTTCTTTACTGATAGCAGAATTTGATTTGGGTTTAATGGCTTAATCAGGTAATCTGAAATTTTTGCCCCAATGGCATCTTCCATAATATTTTCCTCTTCGCTTTTGGTAATCATTACCACTGGAAGATTGGGCTTTATGGTTTTTAGCTGTGCCAAGGTTTCTAAACCGCTTAGGCCAGGCATATTTTCATCTAAGAAAACAATATCAAAAGGGGTAGATTCTATAAGGTCTAGGGCATCGGCACCGCTATTTACCCCTGTTACTTTAAAGCCTTTGTTTTGTAAAAAAAGGATATGTGGCTTTAGGAGGTCTATTTCATCGTCGGCCCATAAAATGGTGTATTGCTGCATAAAATTATTATTTGTTCTGAAAACTAAGAACGCTAATCTTTAAATAACCGTATTGGTTTGGGTAGAAACTTTTGGAACTACTATTTCATTGGCCTTCATAATTTGAAGTGGCCTAGGCGTAAAACTGATGATGAAGATGATAATCCCTATTACCCCAATTATTTTACGAACAGGATCTAAGGGTGCTTCAAAATAAACAGGTGGGTGGTCTATCCCTAGAAAACGAGCTAAGATAAAGGCAAACATAAGCCAAGCATCGTAACCTTGAATGGGTAAACCAGTAAGTTGCAAGGCATATTGCGCTGTGAAAAACGCCATAGTTAATGATAGAGCAGCCATATTGGTTACTGCAACTTTCTGGAATATCAGAAACAGAAAACCGATATAGACCAAATTGCCAAATAGCTTATCGGTAAGAAGGGAATCGTAGTTAAGGTCAATTACTGAGGGTACGCTCATTCCTCCAAAGAATAAGAATACCATAAAAATGAATCTGCTTATGTAATAGTGCAACTTTGCACCAAATAGTCCATACAATACGTGCCCACCATCTAGCTGACCTATAGGCAATAAGTTCATTGCAGTAAATACCAGCGCCCAAAAACCTGCAAATAATATGGGATAATGCTGCAATTCAGCAGGGTGGGGAAGTAGGTTTGGATCGGCAAATACGCTACCTAGGAAGTTGAATAGCAGGTTATCGCCCGCTAAAAATACTTGCACTTGGTCTGGCATTTGAGGGTAAGATAGACGGTAATCTCCAGTAATTTGTTGGTATTCAGGGTGTATTTGATACAGGTAATCTAAAGGAGGTAGGTTGGTAAAGCCATAAATTAGAACCACAATAGCTGCAATAAACCCTGCAATAGGTCCGGCAATACCCACATCAAAAACCTGAACCTTACTGCTTTGCGGTGTCTTTAATTTGATAAATGCACCCCCCGTACCCAAGGTAGGAAAGCCTATAAAGCCTAACCATAATGGTATATAATAAGGAAGGGTAACTCCAATTTTATAAATTCTGGCAGCGAAATAATGTCCAAATTCATGGATGGTAAGAATGCCTAAAAATGGTATTGAAAACTGCAATCCAGATTGTAAGTTCTCCCAAACAATACCGCTTTCATTATAAAAATAGCCATGTACCCATTCCGCCCCTGCGAAAGTTGTGGTAATGAAAGTTACCAAAAATAAGGCACCGTGTATCGCTATTTCTTTTCCAGTAATTTTATTCATAGAAATTATATCTTGCCTGCCATTTCAATACCGAAAGGTACTTATTCCAAACCACAAAACAGAAACGATGACCGACGAACGCATAGATATACACCAATGGTTACAAGACCGTCTTGGTAAGCATATCACTGATACCCCAAGTGGCTTCGGTAAATGGCTAAATATGCACTTGATTGAAGTGAATGAACAACAAATTACCATTGAAATAGAAGCCAGAGAAGAAATGAGCAACCCAATGGGCTTACTTCATGGCGGACTAATGGCTGGTATTTTAGATGAGATTATTGGGTTGCGAGTAGCCTCATTAAACTTACCAGATTACTATATCACGGTTAATTTACATACCGATTTTTTAGAGGCAGTTCCCATCAATACCAAAGTAAGAGCACAAGCTTCAATAGTTAGACAAGGACGCACAATGATTTTTGTAGAAGGGGTAATTTTAAACGATAAAGGGGTGGTATGCGCTAAAGCCAATAGTCATTTACTGCGCTATAAGCCCCGGCCTATGCTTGGAAATAGTTAGTTGAACTACCTAATTCTATATTTTACTTGCTAGAGATTGGTATTTTTAAGAAAAAGTGCCAGTTTTGCTACCGATTTAGGTACCAATTTGCCTTGTAAGCATTTTGGTTTAAAAGGGAACTGAGTGTAACTCTCAGGCTGTCCCCGCAACTGTAAGTCTATAAAAGCTACAACATTTTTTACACCACTGGCATTTGCTGGGAAGGTTGTTGTAGTAGATGAGCCAGGAGACCTGCCCAAGTCTAATCTTACCAAGCTTTCGGAGGAAAGGCTATGGGAGCATCAGACCATCGTTAAGCTAGCAACGATACCTCATTCTCCGTATAGTTACCCGGCCGGAAGTGTATTTGTTCACACAAACACTTCTATCCAAAAATGAAGAAAATCATTACCCTCATTTCCTTGTTGGCAATAAGCAGTATAGCTATTGCCCAAACAGGAACAAGTGCCATTGTAGTTTCTGGAGGTCCATTTGGGGCACTAAACAACCGAGTTGTTGTTCAGAAATATACTTATCCAAATCAATTGGTTTCCATTGATTCTATTCCTTCAAGTTCTGTTACAGGTTTGTTTTGCACCGCATCAAAAACAGTTGTAACTACCACAGCTGAACTAAGTATTTACAACCAATCAGGGACCAGATTAGCAAGAACTTCTAACCTAAGCGGTGTTAGAGCCCCAATTTTAATTAACGATTCTGTTGGTGTTGCCTTATTTGGGTTTGGTGTAGGTGCAGGCAAAAGCACTATCAGATTCTTTAATGCAAACACTGGTGCAATTACTGATACTATTGCTGTAACTCGTGAAGCGGGTTATGCACTAGTTCAAAGTGGAAAGTTATTTGTGAGTTTACCTGGAGGCTTTCCAAGCACTGAAGGACAAGTAGCAGTGATTGATCTTTCAACGAGAACCGTGCAAAGAACACTCAATTTAGGTTCAAGAATGGCGAGTATAGGTCAGCTTTTTACAATAGGCGATAGCGTTTTAGCTTTAGCAACAATATCATTCGGAAGTCGAGTAGGAGGTATAGCAAGAATTAATAATCAGAACTTTAACTTTAAAGTAGATACCACAGTATTCCCAATTGGATCTGGAAATACCTTCGGAGTAATTCCTTCAGCAAATGATAGCTACTCTTTAATTGGTAGTTTTAATACAGCTGGAACTATATCGCTGTTAAACTTACCAACAAGGCTGCTAACGAGTCAGTTTATCAATAAGCCTGTAACAGGTGCAGATATTGATAGAGTGAATAATCGTTTAGTATTTACTGATGCGGCAGGGTTTACAGGCAGGGGCAAGTTATATGTTTACAACCTGAATGGTGAAGCCCTTGATAGCGTTACCGTAGGTGTTTCTCCAGAATGGGTAAAAGTAATTCCTGCTGGTCCTAATTCAGTACGTCCACAGTTTTCAGAGGCAGGAATTAAACTATACCCTAACCCTGCAACCAACCAAGTTCAGGTAATAGGAGAAGTAAAAGAACTATCGTTTACTGATATTTCTGGAAGGTCAACAGTTTTGCCAGTAATTAATGGTGCAGCGACTATAAGCCATTTACAAGCAGGTATTTATATGGTTAAGCCTGTGGGTAGCTATAAGCCTATAAAACTTATAGTAAGGTAGTTATGAAGTTCAGGCTGCTTATGATGGGCTTGTTTATTTCACTGGTTGCGAATTGTTCAAATTTGCAACTGGGTGAAGTGCGCATACTTAATCATAGGCAGCTTTCTATAAACCTTGGTTGGAGTCAATGCTGGAATTTAGAAGGCAAAAGAGCTCCGTTTAACCACGATGCGGTCTATCTGTTTTTAAAAGGAAAGCAGTCAAATACCGAATCTATCTCATTGCCAATAGCTTCAGTAAGCTTGAAATCGACTTTGGTTTCTGCGAAGCTAAAATCTATTGGGGTAATTTTTGAAACTGAAACTCAAGATACTGCCCTCAGGTTTACCGCTATCATTGATTTGGTAACGCCTTTATCTCAAGGCAGTTGGGAAATTTCAGCTTATGCTATTGAAATGGTTTATATCCCAGAAGGTAGTTTTTGGATGGGCGATAGTCTTAGTAATAATACATTAGGAGGTAAAAATAGTAGTCTGTTACTGGTTGATGGTAACCCAAAACCTATCTTTCAGATGGGAGATACTAATGCCTTGAGCAATAATAACACTTCTGGTTTCTCATCCTTTTATTTGATGAAGCAAGAGGTAAGCCAAGCTAGTTATACAGATTTTCTGAATAGCATTTCTAAAGAAGAAGCGGAGGTATTGGCACCAAGTATTTTAAACTTATCTATTGCCGATTCTCGAAGAAATAGGTGCTTTATTACAAAGGTGAAGGGTAAATATGGTACGGATGCCAACCAAAATGGCATTTTAAACGAGTGGAACGATGGCGGAAGTATTGCCTGTAATTGGTTAACAAACAAACAGTTACTCGCTTATCTAAGCTGGGCTGGATTAAGACCTTTTACCGAACTTGAATTTGAAAAAGCTTGTCGAGGTTCTTTAAAGCCTAAGGCAAAGGAATTTGCTTGGGGTACTCAATATGCTACCGATGGAAATACAATTACACAACTAGGCACAGCAGTTGAAAAAGTATCAGAAATAGGTAATGATAGTTCTGGTTTAACTAATCACGCATTATTGGCGGGCAATCTTTACTTAGAAGGACCTTTAAGAAGTGGATTTGCTCTTTCTATTACAAGTAATAGAGTTACTGCAGGGGCTGGATACTACGGAAATGCTGATTTAAGCGGAAACTTATGGGAGCAATGCCTTAAAGTAAATATCAATACCACCCTTCCATTAGGTAATGGAACAACCAATTACACAACAGAATGGGGAACGGGAAAGGATTATATCCCTAGAGGTGGAGCTTGGTTAAGCTTGGTATTCAATATCTTAGGATATGGATTTAGAGATTTAGCTATTAGCGACCGCTTTTATATTGATTACGATTTGAACGAGCCAAGAGGCACTATAGGAGGTAGGGGAGCGCTATGATCAAGTTTCTAGTATTTGTAGTTTGCCTTTGCTTTGCTCAAAATGTTTTTGCCCAAGGACTAGGCGAGCAATCGGCTTACCGCGGGGGGCAGGGTAGTGGTTACGCGGTAAATATAGTAACGGTAACCATTGGTTCTAACGGTAACGTGGAAAGTGATTTTGCCAAACCACAAAACAAATTGCTATCAGAAACTAACGCTATCTTATTTACCGATACACTTGGTAATTATACACTTAGCGCTTTCTCTAATGAAGGAAAGCAAGTAAAACTCCTAGTAAAGAACAATGAAGTTCAGCTATTGGGTAATCTGAAAACAGGGATTTATTGGGTAACTCTTACAAGGTCTGGAAGGAAAGAGGTTTATAAAGTCATTAAAGGTTAATGCAAAAATGGATTGGTCTTTTCTTGCTATTCAGTATTGGGCTTGCCAAGGCGCAACCTGTACATACTTTGCCAGTGTTTACGCTTAATGAAAAATCTATCCAAAAGCTAAATAGAGCAGATTCTTCTAAGCTGCTCAATATCAGTGAAAAAGTAGTTCAGTTGCAAGGAATATCCTTTAGAAGTTACGGACCTGGAGGTTTACAAACACTCTCGTACAGGGGTGGGGGAGCAAGTCAATTGCTCACTACTTGGGAAGGAATGCCAATCAATTCTTCCATGAATGGACAAACGGATATTAGTAATTTCAATGGGGCGGCTTTGTTGCCAGGCATTGAAAATCAAAGTTCTGGATTTTCAGGGGCATTATCTGGTCAGCTTGACTTAAAGAACCATGTCGGGGGGGGTAATTTCTTAAATGTAATTGTTGGTTCAATGGGTGAATATGCGAGCAGTGTTTCTGTCTCTCAGTCATTGAAAAGGGGTTTTTATTCGCAAACCAATCTTGGTGGTAGCTATAACCCTAATCAATACCCATATAGAAACACATTTACCAACGAGCTTCAAAGCCGACAAAATGCAGCTTGGCAATCGGCCACAATTTTTCAAGCTTTTGGTTGGAAGGGTAAAAACATTGAAACCGAAGGCAAGTATTGGTTTCAGAATACCTTTAGAGAAATTCCAGGAAGTTTAACTACTGGCTTTCAGAATGATAAGCAGCTTGATAGAAGCCACAAGTACCTGCAAACCTTTTCTTACAACCGCTCACGGACAAGTTATAAGGCTAAAATTTTAGCAGGTTCAGATTTACTTCACTTTCATCACGGGCAACAAAGGGAGGTATTACCATCTATAAATAGGTATATCCGAAGTTTGCTCAGTGCCGATTATAGTCTCTTACCCTTGGTAAAAGCAAATATAACGGCAACAGGCACAACAGATTGGGCACACAATAAAGAGTATTCCACATGGCGCAATAGAAGTATTTATAGTGTTAATACTGGTTTGCTCGTGAAGACTAATTTGAATCTTCAAGTTAAGGTTGCCAATAGAGCCGATATTCAGCGGAACGTTTGGAACCCTTCGGTAACCGTGGTGTATCAATTAAAGGCGGTTTATTTAGATGCAGCTTTTGAAGAAACAACTAGATATCCAACTATGAACGAGCTATTCTGGAGTGTGGGTGGCAATCCTAACCTATTACCAGAACGCGCTCAAAAATGGAGAGGTAGTTTTGGGTACCAGAAAAACAGACTTGCTTTTAAAGTTGAAGCTTTTAAGTATTTAGTAAACAACTATTTACTTTGGTATCCTTCAGACTTAGGTATTTGGCAGGCGCAAAGTGCGGGAAATGTTTTGCAACAAGGTGTAGAACTAAGTGCTGCCTATGATTTAGGTAAGAATGTTGGAACCTTTTGGCCAGAACTTTCAGTTAATGCAAGTTTTACCCAAGCAGAGGCTAAGGACGAAAATGGCTTTCTAGCTAATAATCGTCAATTGATATTCATACCAAAATATCAGTACTTAGCTCAATCCAAATGGTCTTTACCCAAACAATTGCAAGCCATGGTACAATGGCAGTGGGTAGGCGATAGGTACATCGGCTTTTCAGGCGAGGGTATTTTGGAAGGATATGGTCTTTTTAATGCCAGTATAGAAAAGAGGCTAACTGCTTTTAAGCGCAGCTTTGATATAGGAATTAGGGCAGATAACCTTTTGAATAAGGAGTATTATACCTTGCCTAATTTCCCTATGCCACTACGGTCTGTTCGAATTTCAATTACAAGTAAACTATGAAAAACCTGATTCTATTTGTCTGGGGCTTGGTTTTGATTGGTTTTACAAGTTGTAATTCTAATGATAAGGAACCTACTACAAATTGCTTAACCGAGAAAGCAGTTAGTAAGCTATTGATAGGTAATGAAGGTAATTTTAACTGGGGAATTGGTACGCTTTCACTATACGACTCTGTTTCTCAAGCCACTGTAAATGATGTGTTTGCTTGCCAAAATGGAGAACCTGCTGGTAATGTGGTGCACAGTCTTTACCAATACGAAGATGAAATTTTTGTGGTGGTGAATAATAGTCGTAAGGTAGAAGTTTTGAATAATGAAACTTTGAAAAGAAAGCGGACCATCACTAATCTGAATTCACCTCGCCATATTATTAATGTAGGTAATAAGCTATTTATTAGTGACTTATATAACAATAGAATTTCAGTATTGGGTAGTAGTGCTACCCATGTGGAACGTCAAATTCCTGTTTATGGTTGGGTGGAGAAGTTGTTTCCTTTTTCAAATAATAAGCTACTCGCAATCAGAACTTTCAGAATGGGGGTAAGTGTTTTTGCCTTATCTGTTATTTTATCAATAAATGCTGAAAATGAAGTGGTTACAGATAGCTTACTAGTGCCTAATGCCATAACCGATACACATTTAGAAGGTAACTATTTACTCATATCTACAACCGACTATAATTCAACTGCCAATGATAGTTTGCTAATAATGGATATAACTACAAACAAAATTATTACAAGAGCTTCATTATCAGGCACAAAGGGACGAGTAAGAAGAATAACCTATTCAGCGCAGACAAAGTCAATATATTATGTTAAGTACGATGTTCATAAAATAGGCTGGGATGCTGAAAATCCTACAATCATTGGGGAGTCATCAATTTTGCTAGCCAAGCAACAAGGACAAGAATTTTACAGTTTGGCTTGTTTTAACAATCAAGCAAATACTTTATATATAGCTGATGCTAAGAACTATACATCAAATGGCGAGCTGCTAATCTATAATCTAAACCAAGGTAAGGTAATTAAGGAAATACCTACGGGTATAATACCTAGCAGCTTACTTTGGATAAAATAGCTGAATCAAGGTCCAAAAAGAGGTCTTTAAAATTGTTGTATAATTTATATTATGTTAAGTAAAGTTATCCAAGCAAAGCCCAGTCGATTTTACTGGGCTTTGCGATTGGCTAAGTAGATTTTTTAGCTGATTAATAATGTAGCCAATTTTAACATTTAGCTTTCTTTAAGAAAACGATTATTGTACGGCTAGCTTCTTAAGTCCTGTGCCACGGCTATGCTCAATCCTAATGAGGTACATTCCAGATGCTAATCCTTTAGCTTGATTTATTTCAGCTGAATAACCAATTAAAGTAGTTTTAAAGATCGTTTTACCTTGTAAATCGGTAATAATTAGGTTGCTTCCTTCAAAACGTTCTGGTAAGGTTAACTTGAAGCTACCATTATTTGGATTTGGGAATACTTCAATCTCAGAGGCTGTTAAGGTTTCGTTTAAGTTTGTAACTAATATGCTTCCAGTTGAAAGACCGCATCCTGCATTACTGCGCACAGTTACCCAATACACCCCATTACCATTGATAGGTAAAGCTGTGGTGGTAGAATCTACAGCCAAGGTATCATTTCCTCTACGCCAAGTATAGTTCATTCCTGCCTGTGGCGTAATGAATAAGGTATCGTTTCGTTGGGTGATGGTGCTTCTTGGCGACGCATTTACTGAAGTAATGTTCACTGAGTCAACTACCTGACAGCCAGTTCTATTATTAGTAATTTTCAAGCGATATAGACCTGGAACACTATAGCTTTGTAAGCTATTGGTACTAATTGTTCCGCTTGGTAATCTCCATTCATAGCTACAATCCGCATCTACAAAGGCATTTACAACGGCATTATTGGAGCATACTCCCCTATCTAATCCTAAATCAAGACTTAAGGCAAGTCTGCTTGCATTTGCTCTTGAATCAACTACTCGAGGGGCGGTATAGGTTACATTTATCCAACATCTATTGCTGTTAGCAACGGTATCGGCAGTATGTTGTGCTTTTAATACATGCCAGCCTGTGAATGTGGCTGTAAATTCTTTAGTAAGATTGCCCACCCCTACCACGCTATCAATAACCCTTCCACAAAAATCAGTTAAGGTGAGTTTAATAGGTGCATTTGGGTTGGTGCTAAAAATCCTGTAAGTAATTAAGCTGCCAGCTGCTGGATATATTTTACCAGCGGTTCTGGTGGCCGTACTACGTGCAGGCAATGCCCCGCCCTGCTGTAAACTACCTGGGTGGCTATCGCCAAGGTCGTCGGCCATTTCCCATTCTTGTTGGGTTGTTCTTACAGGGATGTTTAAAGGAGCATTAAAGTTCAAACCTTCTGGTCCCCATACAGAAAACCCTCTTCTGCGGGCGGTTCCATTACACGGAGGTGTACTAATTTGAACTCTTCTATCGGCAGCAACAACTCTAACATCATTTGCTCCACTAGAACCTGCATAGTCAATTAGTCTGGTTCCT
The DNA here is from genome assembly GCA_027487695.1 of Cytophagaceae bacterium. GTDB lineage: Bacteria > Bacteroidota > Bacteroidia > Cytophagales > Flexibacteraceae > JAIYDB01. Next base: position 21,043 of record JAIYDB010000100.1, read on the forward strand.
GCTGGGAAACTGGTAGTTATCCAAGTGCCTTGCCAAGTATTCCAGTTATCGTTAATACCGATGATGGCTTTATTATTACGCTCAATAATTAGATGATCAGTACTTTGATGAGGAACTAAATAAGCTCCGCCTTTCCAATCCATTACTTTATGTGCCCTAGTTAGGAAAGCAATATCATCCCGTACAGGTAAAGTGGTATCGTTAGGTCTATGGTTATATCTGTTACCTCTGGTACCAATATCAAATAAATCTTCAAAGAATATCTGTGGGCTACCATCAACCGCCATAGCTACAGCATAAGCAGCTGCAAGTCTTGGCTCGCGTGGGTCTATGTTAGCTGAAAGTTCACTTCCAGAACTCCATCTATTAGTAGGATAATTTCCATTTGGTAAAAGTGGTGGACGGAAGGTATCGTGGTTATTTACAAAAGGTACAGTTCTGGAACGTCGGCCTTGTTGAGCACCTGGTAGGTTACCAATATTGTAATTGCCTAATCCATAAACCATTTCAACTAATCCTGTAGTTCCGGTAAATCCTCTTAACGAAAAATCAAAAGTACCTGCCCTACCTAAAACAGCATCTACCCAAGCATCCATTTCGTTTGAACCACCCACCCATTCACCAACGGTAAACATATCGGTTCCGCCATTGGCAAAAGCAGCATTAAACTGAGTATTGAATATTATATCTTCACAAACTGCTGCAGGAAAATGCTTGATTGCATCTAATCGCCAACCATCTACACCAGTTTGTTTCTTCAACCAAACCATCCAATTGCGTGCTTCGTTGCGCATATAATTATCGCCTTGGGCAGGATTAAATGTGGCGTTTGTTGCTAAACCGCGAGCCCCAGCATTGTATGAAATATCTGGTCCGAAGGTAATTCTGCTTAAATCTTCGCCTGAAAATCTGTTATCTGCAGGGTTTGGGTGAAAGTTCTGCCAGTTTTTTGACCAACGACCATTTCGTGCTAAATAGTTGGCTGCATTTTCGCTAGTCGCAGGCGTGCTAAAGGAAGAATACCTGAAGGTTTTAGTGCCATTAGTAGGGTCAATTGGGATGTTTCCGTAGTTTGACCTATTCACATTTTCTGAATAGAAGGTTAGTGCTGCTGGGTCTTGTCCTCCTGCACCATTTGCACTTCCAGCTTGGTCACAATGGTTAAGCACAATATCTTGTATTACATCTATCCCATTAGCGTGTAATACAGCTACCATTCTTAAGAATTCGTCCTTATCGCCAAAATTAGTTTTTAAACGACCTTTTTGGAATTTATCGCCTAAGTCATAGTGATCAAAAGGTGAATATCCAACGCTAAATGGGTTAGCATTTTTACTAGAAACAGGAATCCAGACTGCTTCAACGCCCATTTCGCGTAATCGGGGCGCCATATCGGTTAGGTAATTAGCCCAACCACTTGGGTAATTATCGTTTCTAAAATCCCACCAAAAGCCTTGTAAAAGTACTTTTCTAGGTTGTGCTTGTAGCAGCTCGGCTCCTAGCAGGAGTACGAATATGAAAATAATGATTCGTTTCATATTATCAGGTAGATCTATTGATCTTGTTTTTCTGGTTAAATAGTGATTTAATGCAATGACACTATAACTGCAAATATAGTTTGAGGCTAAGCATATAAAGGATAAATAAGCTGAAATATTATTTTGATTGTCTAAATTCTAAACTTCATTTGGTGTTTTTTTTATTTGACAGTTGTTTGATATTATTTTTTTGTATTTTTGTTCCTGTAAAAACAATTAACCTTAAAGTTCAACACGTATGAAACTACGTTTACTCTTCGCTTCAGCTGTAACTAGCCTTTTAGTAGGTACAACAGCAATGGCACAAGTTGCATTCAGTGGTATAACTGTAACTCCTGTGGGTGCTACTGCCGATCAGGAAATTACAATCACTGTTAACCCAAATCAAACTTGCCCAACTGCAGCCGCAGATCCTAACAAAACTCTTGCTACCTCTACATTCGTAAGAATGCACGGTGGTGTTAGAATTGATGGTGCTAACTGGCAGAACGTTGTTGAGGCTATCAACAACTCAGAACCAACCAACATTACTGGTTTTACTTTAGAAAATGGCGTTTGGATTAAGCGTTTAACTCCACGTATTTACTTCAATATTACTGATCCTTTAACTCGTATCGATGCTATCACTTTCGTATTGAATGGTGGTCCTGAAGGTAACATGTGGGATCGCGAAGGTAAAGGTTGTAATGCTGATGGCACTAACGGTTCAGGTGGGGATGGCGACTTAATGATCCGTTTCCCAGTTCCTTCTCAAATTTCTAGTGTACGTGTTGGTGATAGTATTATCGTTGCTAGCACTGCTGGTAAATTACAAGCTGCTAAATTATTTGGTTCAGTTCAACCAAACCCATTTGCTGGTTCTACTTCATTAAAGTATAACTTAACTAGCAATGAAAACGTATCTATCAAAGTTTACAACGCTATTGGTGTTGAAGTAGCTACTTTAACTGAAGGCACTCAAACTGCTGGTAATCATGCTATTACTTGGAATGCTGCTAACGCTTCTAAAGGTATTTACTTAGTACGTATTGTTGCTGGTAACAAAACTGATAGCCGTCGTCTTGTAAAGATTGACTAATTATTAGATAAAGCTTTCAAAAAGCACCTTCAAACGAAGGTGCTTTTTTTGTGTCTATAAGTTATTGAAAGCTAAGCATACTTGTTTTTTACATTTTTGACACAAAAAAACGTAATGCGTAGGCTGTCAATGCGTTTTCTGTGTAGTTTTACATACAGTTTAACTGTTTAACCAAATTATACAATTGAAGAAGCTTTCTATTGGCATACTAGCCACCACTTTGGGCTGGCTGCTGCCCTACTCTTTTGCCTCGGGGCAAATTATAACTACCGACCCTGTTTTTCCTACAGCGAGTGATAGTGTTACAATTACTTACGATGCCAATCAAGGCAATGGAGCCTTAAGAGGTACCACAGCTACTGTTTTTGCCCATATTGGTGTTGTTACTTCTAGCAGAACAGGAACAGGTTGGCAGTTTGTACAAGGTAACTGGGGTACTAACGATGCCCGGGTTCGTATGACAAGCCTAGGTAATAACCGATTTCGCTTAGGTTTTAGAGTGCGCTCGTTTTTTACTGGTTTGGGTGCTAATACACCAGTATTCCGTTTTGGAATGGTATTCCGTAATCAAGCAGGCGATATCGTTGGTAGGTCATCTACTGGCGAAGATATATTCGTTCAGTGCTTTCAGCCAGGTGAATTTGGCTTGAAACTTGTTAGCCCAGGTGGTACTGCTATTTCCTCCTCAATAGGTGGAACGGTAAATTTAGATGCTAGAACAACCATTCCAGCAACTATTTCAGTTACAGCAAATGGAGTGCAAGTGGGTACAGTAAGTAGTGCCACTAGCCTTACTCAACCAATTACAGCTAATTTTGGCAATACTAAGGTTGTAGTAACAGCAACAAATGGAACTGATGTTAGGCGCGATAGCTTCAACATAATAGCCTTTGGTGCAGCACCAACTGTAGCTATGCCAGCTGGTTTAGAACCAGGAATTACGTATGATTCAGATACTTCTGCAATCTTATGTTTGTTTGCTCCTGGTAAATCTAATGCATTTGTTATTGGTGAATTTAACAATTGGGAGCGTACCGTTGGCGGTTTCATGTTCAAATCAACTGATGGTAATTACCTTTGGAAGCGTATAACTGGCTTAGAACCAGGCAGAGAATATGCCTTTCAATATTTAGTGGATAGCACCATTAGAATTGCCGACCCTTATTGCGAAATTGTTTTGCACGAAGATGATAGGTTTATTCAGGCTACTACTTACCCTAATCTTAAGCCGTACCCAACAGGTAGAACAAATGGCTATGTAGGTATCTTGCAAACTGCCAGACCAGCTTACCAATGGCGATATCCTAATTTTGTGCCTGTGAAAAAGGAAGATATGGTGGTTTACGAACTGCATATCAGAGATTTCTTTGGAAACAACCGTCAGAACTTTCAATCAGTAATAGATACCCTACCCTACTTGTTAAAGTTAGGTGTAAATGCTATTGAATTTATGCCTTTAAATGAGTTTGAAGGTAATTTAAGTTGGGGATACAATCCTTCTTATCACAATGCTTTAGATAAATATTATGGTACTAGAGAAGCGTTCCAAGCTATGGTTGATTCTTGCCACGGCAGAGGTATTGCTGTTATAGTTGATCAAGTATTAAATCACGGTTTTAGTCAGAATCCACTTGCAAGATTGTGGTGGAATAGTGCCACTTCAAAACCAAGTTCTGATTCTCCTTATTTTAATGTTGATGCAAGACATCCTTTCAATGTAGGAAGCGACTTTAACCACGAATCGGCCGCTACTCAGTATTATGTAGATAGGGTAAACAGACATTGGATACAAACCTATAACATTGATGGATATCGTTTTGACCTTAGTAAAGGATTTACTCAGGTTAATTCAGGTACAGATGTTGGTCGTTGGGGTAATTACGATGCTTCCAGAATACGTTTATTAAGCAGAATGAGCAGTGCTATAAGAGGTTATAAGCCAAATGCTTTACTTATTTTGGAACACTTTGCAGATGGTACAGAAGAACGCGAACTATCTAATACCCATAACTTTATGTTCTGGGGAAATATTGTGAACAACTACACAGAAGCAGCTATGGGTTATTCAGATAACTCAAATATCTATGGTAGCTCTCATGTATCTAGAGGTTGGAACGAGTTTAACTTGCTTTCGTATATGGAAAGCCACGATGAAGAGCGTATTTCCTTTAAGTTAAAGCAGTTTGGTAATTCTTCTGGCAGCTATAATACACGTACTCCAGGTACAGCTTTGGATAGAAAAAAGCTTGCTGCGGCATTCTTTTTCACAATTCCAGGTCCTAAAATGATGTGGCAGTTTGGTGAACTTGGCTATGATTTCTCTATTAACCATTGTGGTAATGGAACAATTAACGAAAGCTGCCGTACCGATGCTAAACCTGTTCGTTGGGATTACCTTCGCCAACCAGATAGAAAGAAGTTATATGATACTTATTCGGCTCTTATTCGTCTGAAAAAGGAAGAAGAAGTATTTGAAGCTAGGAACTTAGACTTATTCCAAAGTGGCGATTTAAAGCGTATCAGACTAAGTTATGGTTCTGAACACGTAATGATTGTGGGTAACTTTGGCGTTGTAAGGAGGTCAATTACTGCAAACTGGCAAAGAACTGGACGTTGGTACAACTTCTTTGCTGGCGATAGTATTGAAGTTACAGGCAATAATACCTATGATTTAGCTCCTGGTGAATTTAGGATTTTCACTACCCGCAGGCAGTTTAAACCAGCCAATGATTTACTAATCAGCAGTACTACTGAAAGAATAAAGGCAGTGGAGGGAGTTACTATTCAATCGGTTTACCCTAACCCAATTTCAGGAATGGGCAAAATGGAAGTCTTCACTGAAACCTTCCAAACCATTCAAGTAAACCTATTTGATTTAACTGGTCGTAAGCTTGCCAATATTTATGATGGCACTATTGTTCCTGGAGCAAACCTAATTGAGTTTACTAAACCAGCCCAAATAAAGGCAGGTGTATATCAGTTAGTAAGCACAGTAAATGGTCAGGCAATAACCCAATCTATTGTGATTGAATAGCCTAAATGGATACTTAAAAGCCCTACTCAAAGTGATTTGGGTGGGGCTTTTCTTGTTTATATCCCTAAGACTTAATTAAGCAATTACTTAGTATTAACATAAAATGCTGTATTTTTACCTGACTGATAAAGTTCATTTTTTAACAAGTACTTTATGGCTTACTTTGCCTTAGAATACAACCAACAACTACAACAACCTATAAAATATTAATATGGAAGCAACAACCCAAGCCCGAATCCAGACTTGGTTATCTGGCAACTACGATGCTGAAACAAAAGCTACTATCCAAAAATTACAAGCTGAAGGCAACGAAAAAGAATTAGACGATGCCTTTTACAGAACCTTAGAATTTGGCACAGGTGGCTTAAGAGGTATTATGGGTGTGGGTAGCAATAGGGTGAACAAATATACCATTGGCGCTGCAACACAGGGTCTTGCTAACTATTTGAAGGCAACTTATACTAATGAGCCAATTAGCGTTGCCATTGCATACGATAGCAGAAACAACAGTAAATACTTTGCAGAAATAACCGCTGCAGTATTTACCGCTAACAATATTAAAGTATTCCTTTTTGAAGCCTTAAGAGCTACTCCTGAATTATCCTTTGCTATCAGATATTTAGGTTGTAAAAGTGGTGTAGTACTTACTGCAAGCCATAATCCTAAGGAATACAACGGTTACAAGGCTTATTGGAATGATGGTGCTCAAGTAGTAGCACCTCATGATAAGAACATTATTGCCGAAGTAGAAAAAATAGCATCAGTAGATGATGTGAAGTGGGATTTAAAACCAGAACACCTTATCCATATTGGTGCTGATTTAGACGAAGCCTATATGGCAGAAGTGTTAAAGCAGTCTATCTCTAAAGATGCTATTGCTAGGCAGCACGATTTAAAGATTGTATATACACCAATTCACGGAACAGGTATTACCCTAATTCCTGAATTATTAAAGCGTTTTGGGTTTACTAATGTAAATGTAGTTGCTGAACAAGCTACACCAGATGGCAATTTTAGTACAGTAGTGTACCCTAATCCGGAAGAAGCAGAGGCCCTAAGTATGGGTGTTGCACTTGCCAAAAAGCTTGATGCCGACCTTTTAATGGGAACTGACCCTGATGCTGACCGTGTTGGTATAGCTGCTAAAAACCGTAAGGGCGAATGGCAGTTGCTTAATGGAAATCAAACCGCTGCCCTACTCTTCTATTATATGCTGAATGCATGGTCTGAGGCAGGTAAACTTACTGGTAATGAGTTTATTGCCAAGACTATTGTGACTTCTGATATCCTCAATAAAATGGCTGCCCACTATGGGGTTAAGGCTTATAACACGCTAACAGGCTTTAAATATATTGCAGGTGTAATCCGTGAGAAGGAAGGTAAAGAGCAATTTATTGTAGGTGGCGAAGAGAGCTACGGCTACTTAATTGGCGACTTTGTACGTGATAAGGATGCCCTTTGCAGTGCAGTAATGATTGCAGAAATGGCAGCTTATGCAAAAGATAAAGGTCTTACCTTATTTGACTTGTTAGTAGATATTTACGGTAAGTTCGGTTTCTACAAAGAAAGCCTAATAAGCCTTACCAAAAAGGGTAAAGATGGCGTGGCTGAAATCGCCGCAATGATGGAAAACCTACGCAACAATCCACCAGCGGAAATTGCAGGTAGCAAGACAATGACTATGCTTGATTATCACCTTCAAGAAGAAACTGATTTGTTCTCAGGCAATAAATGTCCGCTACACTTTGAAAAGAGCAATGTTTTACAATTCATTTTAGAAGATGGCTCTAAAATTTCTGCTCGTCCTAGTGGTACTGAACCTAAGATTAAGTTCTATTTTTCAATTGTAGAACCGCTAACGAATCCAGATAACTTTGAAGAAACAGAAGCTGTTCTAGATGCCAAGCTCCAGCAAATCATTTCCGAACTGCATTTGAATTAATAATATAAAGGGCTGATTTTCAGCCCTTTTTTTATGCCATTTTAAACTTTCCTTAAATTATTGGACAACTAGTTTTTAGTAATGCTTTGTCTAATCCTTATGTTGAACTGTTAATAATGAAGTATTTTAAGCCTAAAAAAAGATTACTGTAGGTTCTGCGTTTAGAATTGGATTATCTCTGAACTATCTTTAATTCTTAACCTGACTATAGATTATTAAGGAACGGCAATTCAACAGTTTTACATACATACTAGGTTTTGTATCATCCGTATTTTTTACCTACCTCACTTTGAATTAGTTTTTTAAAATTCGATGGTGTAACTTTAATTAACCAAATGCTAAACAACTCAAGATCACAATGAATCAAATACCCAAGTCGATTGCACTATTTTTAGGTGCAATCCTCCTTTGCTTAGGGAATACCCTTGCACAAAACCCAGTACGAACAGAACCTGAAGTTTTTACAATAGACGACTCCGTTACTATTTTTTACAATGCCAATTATGGCAATAAGGCGCTTAGAAACTTTAGAGAAGATATTTTTTTATATGCAGGTGTTATAACCCAAGCAAGTACAAGCGAAACCGACTGGAAAAACGTTACTCCAAGCCATTGGGCGGCATTTCCAGAAAGTTCAAGACTTACAAGGTCGGCGACCGATAGTAATGTGTATAGTATTAGAATTTTACCAAGAAGTTATTTTAATATTCCTACTGGTACATTTGTGAAGAGCCTAAAAATGCTATTCCGTAATAATGGGGCTATTTTAGTTGGCAGAGAAACCAGAAATGCCGATATCGCTTATCCAGTTAAAACACAGGGAACTTGGTGGAACGAGGCTATCTTCTATGAGATTTTCGTCCGCAGTTTTCAAGATAGTAATGGCGATGGTATAGGCGATTTTCCAGGTCTTACTAGCCGATTAGGTTACTTGAAAGAACTTGGCATTAACGCTATTTGGCTTATGCCTATCAGTTCATCGCCAACTTATCATGGATACGATGTAATAAATTACAAGAGTATTAACCCGCAATATGGTACTATGGCGCAGTTTGAGCAGTTCTTAGATTCAGCTCATAGTCTTGGTATTAAAGTGGTTATTGACTTTGTGATGAACCACTCCAGTACACAGCATAATTGGTTCCAACAATCCGCCAGAAGGGTGGAGCCTTATACCAACTTTTACCGATGGTCTGAAACGCAACCTACTGCATTAGGACCTTTAGGAACTGTGGCTTGGCACTGGAACGCTACCAGAAGGCAATATTACTATGGTGCATTTTTTAGCGGAATGCCCGATTTGAATTACGATAACCCTGCCGTAAAAGACTCTATTTTCGATGCATCCCGTTTTTGGTTGCAGAAAGGTGTAGATGGCTTTCGGATAGATGCAGTTCAGTATTTGGTTGAAACAGGTGGTCAACAAGCCAATACCGCTCAAAGCTTAGCTATTTGCAGGGAGTTTAATCAGTTTATCAAAACGATAAATCCTGAGGCAATGACAGTAGGTGAGGTATGGAGTAACCTTAACAATATGCTTCTGTACAGAAATAGGCTTGACTATTGCTTTGAATTTAACCTTGCTGAATTTAATGCTCAAGCGGCTAGAAATAACGATAGTGTATCGGTTAGGAATCTAAGAAACTACACCCAAGGGATAAACTATAACAACTATCCAAACCAGCAATACGGTAATTTCTTAACCAATCATGATCAGAACCGCATTTTTGGTGTGCTTGGTCAAAGTATTCTGAAAAGTAAAATAGCTGCTACCCTACTCCTAACTACTCCTGGGTTACCTTACTTATACTATGGTGAAGAAATAGGAATGTCAGGTACAGGTGTTGATGAAGAAAAGCGTTTGCCAATGCCATGGTCCACATCAACCAGAGGTGCAGGTTCTTTTACAACAGGAAACCCTTGGCGAACCACTAATCAGAACAACAATTCCCGCAATGTGGCTTCAATGAATTCAGATCCTAATTCATTACTAAACCATTACAAGAAGCTTATTCAATTACGGGCTAATAACTCAACCTTAAACAAAGGGGAGTTTAGGTTTTTAACTGTTAATTCTCCCTTAGTAATTGCCATTGAACGCCGTTATGGCAATAAAACCTTGTATGTGATATGTAATGTAGGAACCGTAGCTGTGGAAGGGCTTTCAGTGAACTTAATGCACGAATACCTTAATCCTGAAAGCACTAACTTCCTGAATTTGATGGATAGTAGTGTGGCAAATTATTATTTAGGACCTGATAACAATGCCATTTACGGGATGCAATTAGCTCCTGGAGAGGTTAAAATTCTTGAAGTAACGAATAGCCCAGTAACAAGTGCAAAAAGCGAGGCAACACTTGGAGCCATTCAACTTTACCCTAATCCAGTATTAAATGAACTGTACATCTTATTGCCAGAAGTTGCCAATCAAAAGAAAGTAACTATCCAAATTACTGACCTTCAAGGCAGAATTATACAACAATCTGATGAGCAGGTAGAAGGAAAGCAAATATCTTTAAAGCTTGCTAATACTATGAAAACTGGAACCTACTTGGTTACTGTGATTACCGATAAAGGCATCTTCAATAAAAAAGTGGTGAAGCAATAAGCCTCACCACTTTTCTTAAACTCTTAATATCTTATTTAAAGGATATTAACAGCTTTATCTATGGCTTTAAGGTCCTCATTTTTTGGTGCAAGGCTCCAGCAAACATAGGTTATGGTCCATTGGCAATCGCTATAATTAACCAAATAGGTAATTCTGGATTGTATGGTTTTGCTTAAGCTTTCATTGATTAAATGCTCAGTAACCACTACAGAAGTTCCAGACAATACCTTGATGTTTCGTGATAAAAGCGTAAGTTTTAGAGGGTCCCTGCCAGGTTTATCTGCCTTATGCATGTAGGTAATTATTTGTGCCTTTCCCCATATTTCTGAAGGGTCAGTTCCAATGTATTGCACACTATCATTCAATAAGTGGGCTAAAGCAACCGTATCGAAATTGCTCATTGCAGCTAAATGCTTCTCGCAAATAGCTTCTACGGTTTTATAGTTGCCAGCGGTATCGTTGGTTATTTCGGCTTTCTCGGGCTTTTCTGTGGCTGCTTCTGAAGCTGTTTCTGGCTTTTTGCAGGCGGAAACTAATACGATAGTTGAAAGCAAAAGGGCAATTAGTTTTTTCATTCTTAAATAGTTTTCCCAAACATAACAAAAAAAGCACCTACAATTTCTTGTAAGTGCTTTGTAATTTAAGAGCCTCTTGTCGGGATCGAACCAACGACCTACTGATTACAAGTCAGTTGCTCTACCAGCTGAGCTAAAGAGGCTTCTTTAATGTGATGCAAAGGTAGCAAACACATTAATCAATGTCAAGCATTATTTTCAGTTTGTGCATCTTTCATCGCTTTAATTTCAGCTTGTACAGCTTTCATTTTTTCACGATGCTTCTTCATTTCTGCTTCTAAGCCTTCTATTTTCTTCTGAACGTCAGCACGTAAGGCGTCTGCATTACGGCTCATCTTAAAGAATTCGAGGTTGTTATTCCAAAGGTGAATTTGGTTTTCCATTTCCTCAATTTTTTTCTTGATACCGTATTCTTCGTTCTTTAGCGCACTTGCAGGATCATTAGCACGGTTGTTATTGCCACGGTTATCACGGTTGTAGTTACCACCACCACGGTTGTTATCGCGGTTATAGTTGCCTCCGTTATTATCGCGGTTGCCGCCACCTTTTGCTCCTGAAAGGATATTCATTTTTAGCTTAAAGCTAGTCTTCTCAAACTCATCAACTTCTTTACCTGCACGGAAAAAGTTATCTATGGCCTTAGAAAGCTTATTAGCGGTATCTCTTATATCATCTCTTGGTACATAACCAATTTGGTTGTACTCTTCTATTACTGGCTCTAAAACAGGAATTGAATGGCTAATGGTTTGGTCTTCTGCCATTGCCTCAATACGTGCAATGATAGCTAGCTTAGCTTCAAGGTTTTTCTTGTCTTCAGCATCTCTATCATTACGCTGACCTCTCATAGCCTCAAAGAAGCCATCTACAGCCTTCTTAAAGCGTTCAAAGGTAGTTTTGTTATCCTTGCCAGGTACAGGGCCAACGGTACGCCACTCTTCCTGCAATTCTTTCATGCGTTGGGTTGTGGTTTTCCAATCGGTGCTTTCTTGTAAAGATTCTGCCTCTTCTATTAAAGCAATTTTCTTTTCAAGGTTTACCTTACGTTCTGCTTCAAGGGTATTTAGGAATTTGGCCTTGTTACGGAAGAATTTCTTAATAATTCCCCAGAAACGCTTACGCAATTCACTTTGCTCAGCTTCAGGTGCAGGACCTATTTCATTCCACTGATCTTGCAGCTTCTTAAGTTCGTCAGATACCTTATTCCAATCGCTTAGTTTTTCGGTTTCAAACTCCTCGTAAGGTTCTACAGCAGCAAGTAATGCTTTCTTTGCTTCAAGGTTGCCTTTAAACTTAGCATCTTGTTCAGCAAGGAAATCTCTACGCTTTTGGAATAGATAATCGCCAATGGCTTTTAACTGGCTCCAAAGTTCTTCACCTTCTTCCTTAGTAGTTACAGGACCAATATGGGTGAACTCATCCTGAATATCTTTCCACTGCCCAATGGCACGGCTAATATTCAAGTTTGGTTCGTTAATTATTACTTTTAGTTTTTCAATCAGAACCTTCTTAGCCTCTAAATTACGTTGTCTATCTAGGTCACGTAATTCTTTGTAGATTTCTCTGTTAGCAAAGAATCTATCTACTAAGGCACGATAGGTCTGGTTAATTTCTTGGGCGGCACCTTGTGGTACGTGACCTGCTTTGCGCCACTCGTCTTGTAGTTCGCGCAGTTGGTTCAGATTAGTGCTTGGAGAAGCACCATCTAACATTTCCTTAATCTTTTTAAGGATTGTATGTTTTATTTCTAGCGCCTTTTCACGTTGCTTTTCTTGCGATTGGCGGTAATCTCTGAATGCCCCTAGGTAACCTTTGAATAGTAATTCAAACTGTTGGGTAGTTTCATCTTTCTTTAAGCGGAAACCATCTTCTTCGCCACCCTCCTCAATAAATTGATTTAAGGCAACTTCACGCTCAGCATTAGTACGCTCTTCGAAGGCTTCTTTAATTTTTCTGATGTAGGCATCATTTCTCGCATTAAGCGATTTTTCAGCCATATTTTTCAGTTTTACTAGCAGTTCTTCCTTATTGAATAAAGAAACATCTGGCAGCTCTTCTTCGCTTCCAATTTCTTCGGCTTGCTCGTATTCTTCTTCAGTGGCGTTTACTTCAGCTAAAACTTGGGCTTCAAGTTCTTCTGAATGTTCCACCTCTGTGCCTGCATTTAACATAGCCAAGGCTTCTTCCTTAGCCTTTCTAGCATGCTCAATACTATTGTGCAAATCATTTATATGCGAAGGTATATTGGCTGGCTCACCATGTTCTGCCATATCAACAATTTCCTCAGTAATTTCTTCCACAATTGCGTGTGGGGTGCTATGCGCAGCTTCTTCTACAATGATATCTTCTTCGGTTGTAGCTAGTTCGTTATCGTCTAAAAAAGCATCTTCATCTGCTATTGCACTTGGAGCATTAGCATAATCGTCGTTTTCTAAACTGATAGGCTCTATGTTTTCTACCGGAATAATATCTTCTGGCGTAATTTCACTGGCATTGTCCAATGAGGCGTTCGGTTTAGTTGAATCGTTGTTCAATTCGTCCGGATGTTGGTTTTCTTTATTCACGTTTTCCATAAAAACGTACCGTTTAAGCGCGGCAGGGGTGGGTTAACTGTTATTGGTTTCTGAAACTTAAAGGCAAATATAATGCAATAACCATACTCCCCTAATTCATTGAAGGGTCTAATGGATAATTTGCCATTTCTTTATAAGTACCGCCAAGCTCATTCATTAGCGTTCGCCAGAGTTGGTGGTGTTCAATTTGTAATAAATTGGTGAGGTTGCGGTTGTAAACTATCCAAGCTTTTTCGTCTAGTTCACTTTCTAACTGACCTGTATCCCAACCACTATAGCCAATGAAATACCTTATTTGGCTTTCATCTAACTTACCAGAAAGCATATTAACACGCATTTCTTCAAAGTCGCCGCCCCAAATAAGTCCATCTGCAATAGGGATACCTCCTTGAATATCGCCTCCTTGTGCATGAAGAAAATGTAAGGTGTTGATTTCAACTGGTCCACCTACAAACAAAGGTATGGGCAAGTTTAAATTTACTTCGGCTACATCGGTTAATTGGAAGGTGGTTTCTTTGTTAAGGACCAATCCAAAAGAACCCTGTTCGTTATGCTCGCATATAAGCACAACAGACCGCACAAAGTTTTCATCGGCCAAAAATGGCTCCGAAAGTAATAGGGTTCCTCTTTGGATGATTTCTGTCAAGGTTATTGTTGTTTCTTTGGTCTATACTTGTGGCTGCAATAAAGTAATTGGAAAACACAAATGCTTGTTTTTTGATTTGTAATTTACAATTATTTATGAGTTCACTTAAAAACATCTAATGAACGAACAATCTAAATTACTGGCCGATTTAAGGAAAGATTATAAGTTAGCCTCTCTTTCTGAAACAGATATTGATCTTAATCCGTTCAATCAGTTTAACTTATGGTTTGCCCAAGCTGCTGAAAGCGGACAATTAGAGCCATCGGCTATGCACTTATGTACGGTAGCAGAGAATGGAAGACCTTCTGGCCGAATTGTCTTGCTAAAAGGTATTGATGAGGGCTTTATTTTCTATACCAACTACCAAAGCAGGAAAGGACAAGACATTATTTCCAATCCAGTAGCTGCAATTACCTTCTTTTGGGATACTTTAGAGCGTCAGGTTCGGATAGAAGGCAAAATTGAACGAGTTGAAGAAAGCCTAAGCGAGCAATACTTTCATTCCAGACCTTTTGAAAGCCAAATAGCTGCGGTTGTTTCGCCTCAAAGCCAGGTAATTTCAGATAGAAATGCGCTCGAAAAACCTTGGGCAGAATTAAAGGAACAATATCTAGAGGCTCAAAAAGCACCAAAGCCACCTTATTGGGGCGGCTTTAGAGTAATTCCAGATTATTTTGAGTTTTGGCAAGGCAGGCGATCTCGTATGCACGATCGCTTGGTTTACAAAACTGATCATGACAACAATTGGTCAATTAAACGTTTAGCACCTTAAAAGGTGCTTTTTTTATATGAACATTCCTAAATCGGCAACTCCTAAGGTTCCGTTTGAAATGAAACCTTCCCCAAATTCAACACCTATGGCATGTCCCATTTCTCTTGCTCTAGCATCCATTGCCAACAAAAATTCAGGACGTGCAATATGGGTGATTGGCTCTTGAGATAACGGATCGTAAAACTGTGATTTATAGGCTTTTATTGCCATCTTTCTCAACTCATAAACAGGGCTAATATCAACCACAAAGTCTGGCTTTAGATAGTTGTTCTGCATATAATGAAAAAGGTGCTTTGGGCGATAAGCTTCTTGTTGATTGCCTTGCTCATCAGTAGTTTCTATCATTCTTAAGCCACTTAAAAAGAATGCATCTCTTACTAAATCTGCCCCTTTGCCATGGTCAGGATGTCTATCAGAAGGTGCATTGGCCAATACAATCTCTGGACGAAATTTTCTTATCGCAGCAATTACTTTGAGTTGATGTGCCTTATCGTTTACGAAAAATCCATCCGCCATCATTAGATTTTCTCTTGCGCATACACCAAGAATTTCAGATGCTGCCTTTGCTTCAGCTGCTCTTATTTCTGGTGTTCCTCTCGTGCCAAGTTCGCCAGCAGTTAAATCTACTATGGCCACTTTATGCCCTTTTTGCACGTGTAAAGCTATTGTTCCGGCACAAGCCAGCTCTACATCGTCAGGATGGGCAGCAAAGGCAAGGATATTTACTTTCATAAACTTTTAATTCGATGACAAGAATTGGCGTTCAACTCTGCAAATTTGCAGCAATGTATGCCATTGTGGACATAGAAACTACTGGTAGCCGAGTAGGTAGCGATAAAATTATTGAAATAGCCATTGTAAAACACGATGGTAAACAGATAGTTGATTCCTTTTCAAGTCTTATAAATCCTGAAATTGGGATTCCGTATTTTATTACGCAACTCACAGGTATTAATTCTGAGATGCTGCAAAATGCTCCCAGGTTCTATGAGGTGGCTAAGCAAATAGTTGAATTTACAGAAGGGTGCATTTTTGTTGCTCACAACGTAAGGTTCGATTATTCTTTTGTAAAACGTGAATTTTTAGATTTAGGTTTCCATTACCATAGGAAAAGGCTGTGCACAGTTAGGTTGAGCAGAAAGCTAATTCCAGGTTTAAAATCATATAGTCTTGGCAGACTGGCCGATTCTCTTGGCTTTTCTATTGCTAAAGAAGAACGCCACCGCGCCTATGGCGATGCTTATGCCACTGCCCAAATATTTGGGTTGTTATTGGAAAGAAGTTCAGATTTAATGGGTCCACAACTTGAATGGGCCATTGAAGATGAGATAAAATCGGCCTTGTTGCCTCCTGCTATTCCTGCTGAAAAGGTAGAAGCTATCCCTCAAACTGCTGGGGTTTATTTGTTTCATGGGCAAAACGGCGAACCTATTTACATTGGCAAGGCACGCAACATCAGAAAGCGCATTTACGAACACTTTAAGCCAGACCATAAGTCCAATAAAGATATCCACTTCAAAAACTTTATTTCTGAAGTTACCTATCAAGAAACTGGCAATGAACTTACTGCACTCTTACTAGAAAACCATTTAGTAAAGCAGCATAAGCCGCAGTACAATGTGGCTTTAAAGCGTAGTGAGTTTACCTATGGCTTGTTTTATGACTTTACTAAAACTGGTTATATCCGTTTCTTTATTAAACGTGCAGCTAAAAACAGCCAACTGGTAACTCCATTGAGCGAAAAAGTAAACAAGCGGGCTTACTTAGAAAACCTGGTGTTGCAATACAACCTTTGCCAAAGCCTATGCGAGGTACATTCAGGCGTTGGCCGATGTATGAATAGGCAGTTTGGTATCTGTTTAGGTGCCTGCGTAGGCGCAGAAGAGGTTGAAACCTACAATGAAAGGGCAATGAAAGTGATTGTAAATCATAGCTTTCCTGAGCCTTCTTTTTTTATCTTTGGAAAAGGTAGAACTTTGGATGAGCAAACTGTTGTTTGGGTAGAGGATGGTTTCTTTAAAGGTTGGGGATTTTTCGATCCTCAATTTAACGATGGCAGTATTGGCTTTTTAAAAATGGCCGTTGATAAATACCCTCACGATAAGGACGCTCAAACTATAATTAGAGCGGCAATCAAGAAAATTCCTGAATCGGAAATCTTGTATTACCAATCTGAATTGCAGCAAAACAACCTTTAATACGCACCAATATGGCTCTGATAGGAACCGACTTAGAAAAAGCAATTTCCCTCTTAAATGCTGATAGACTTGTATCCATACCAACTGAAACAGTCTATGGCTTGGCTGGTAATGCCCTTTCTGAAAAAGCGGTACTAAAAATTTATGAAGCCAAAGAACGTCCTAGGTTTAATCCTTTGATTATTCACGTTTCCCATATTGATAGATTAAAAGGTTTAGTGGCGGAAATACCTGAAACTGCGAAGGTAATTATTGAAAAATTTTGGCCAGGTCCTTTAACGCTTTTGTTACCTAAAACTGATTTAGTACCTGATATTATTACCGCTGGTAGTCCGTATGTTGCAGTGCGTATCCCCAAGCACCCACTTACTTTGGCGCTCCTTGAAAAGCTAGATTATCCTCTTGCAGCACCCTCTGCAAATCCTTCAGGATATGTGAGTCCTACCACGGCGCAGCACGTGCAAGACCAACTAGGCGAAAAAATTGAGTATATTCTGAATGGTGGCACCTGCGAAGTAGGCATAGAAAGCACTATTATTGGCTTCCCTTCCGAAAAAGATGTTAGAGTTTATAGACTAGGCGGCATTGCATTAGAAGACCTACAAGCTTATGTACAGGGCGAATTAATGGTAAATACCAAGGCGGTTCAAAATACCGATGCACCTGGAATGCTTGAAAGTCACTATGCACCCACTGTAAAACTGATTATTGGAGAGCCTAATAACCTGAATTATGAAAGGATTGGCGCTTTAAGATTCAGTACTTATCATCCTGAAATACCAAGAGATAAGCAGATTATTTTAAGCAAAAATGGAAGTCTGAAAGAGGCGGCTTTAAACCTCTTCGCTTCGCTCAGATTGTTAGATACACTCGGTGTTAATACAGTGTACGGGGAATATGTGCCAGATTATGGACTAGGTAAAGCCATTAACGATAGACTAAGAAGAGCTAGTTTTTAGATTTTAAATGTGTTTTGGTTTTATACTTAGTTTTATCATTAATCTTTTTTATTATAAGCCTAAGAAAAAGTCAAATTTTTCTTATAAAGGTACAAGTGTGCTTTTCTTAAAGGCTTTTGATGAGACATTGAAATGCCTTGCCTTATGTTTGTTATAGTAATAGCATTAGAAAAAAAGGCAATTACCTTTTGGTTTAAGGCTTTGGTTAACTTGCAAGCCAAACCGAGATGAAAACTAAAAGAAAAAAAATACTGCTCTGTTCTTTGCTAAAGCCTGCTGATGATGTTCGGCAGTGTGTAAAGTTAGCAGGTTCTTTAGCTAAAATTCCGAACACCGAGGTGGTTTCAGTAGGTAGTAAAGCCAATACTAAAGCCAATTTTTACCATAATATCCGACTAATTCCAGCGTTTTACTACAAGAGAGGGCTACTATATAGGGTTTTTAATTTCTTTAAATTGTTCAAAATATTACTTAAAGAAAAACCTGAAGTAATTATAGTTAGTAGTGCTGATTTATTATTAGTTACAAGCATATACAAAATATTATTTGGCTGTGTTTTGTGCTATGATGTGCAAGAAAATTACAGTTTAAATTTATGGTACAGTAAAAGTTGGCCGTGGTTTTTGAAGTTTCCTTTAGCCGTTTCTGTACGAGCTGTGGAATGGTTAGTATCGCCATTAATTGATCGGTTTTTTTTAGCAGAAAGTGTTTATGCCAGGCAGCTGGGCTTTCTCTCCCCTACCCGTTCAATTATTCTTGAAAATAAATTTCAGCCTTACAATGGCTATGAGAATAATAAAGCTGCAATCATTAAACATCCCCACCTTTACCTCATTTCTGGAACCTTAGGACCTTCCTATTTGATTCTGGAGAGTATTACGTGGTTTTTAAAAGAAGTACAGCCTAATAACCCTCAAGCGCAGCTGGTTATCGCTGGCTATGCGCCTGATCGGCAGTACCTAGCCAAAATACAGGATTTAGTAGCTGCTCACCCAAGTATTTCCTTATTGGGTGGCGATTCATTAGTTCCGTACGAGGAAATTATAAGGCTTCAATTAAAAGCAACCTACGGCATTATTAACTTAGCAAAAATACCTGCTATGGAAGGTAAGGTTGCTACTAAAGTATTTGAATATAAAGCTAATAGCTTAATAATCATTGATTTAGGAATTATTACTAATAATGCTAAATCGGATTTAGTAAACAATTTTAGTAATACTAATCTTTG
Source organism: Cytophagaceae bacterium (assembly GCA_027487695.1). GTDB lineage: Bacteria > Bacteroidota > Bacteroidia > Cytophagales > Flexibacteraceae > JAIYDB01. The sequence goes on from JAIYDB010000100.1 coordinate 40,191, forward strand.
GGAAAGTAATACTAAAGTCATACTAGATATCTTTACTAAATACTAAAAATACAACTAAGTTTTAGTATTTATTTAGTATTAATACTAAGTGTTTTACTAAATCCTTTTAAGGCTTTATTCAGGGTTTTAATGCCTTTTTTGGTATTTTTACCGATATTTTAATTTAGTTATTCAACAGCCTAATATGACTGCTGCCGAAATTCGTAAGGCATTTCTTGATTTCTTTGCCTCTAAAGGACATTCCATAGTACCTTCTGCTCCTTTGGTAATTAAAAACGATCCTACCCTAATGTTCACCAATAGCGGTATGAATCAGTTTAAAGACTATTTCCTAGGCAATAAGTCTGCTGTAAATAAGCGTGTAGCTGATACGCAAAAGTGTTTGAGGGTAAGTGGAAAGCATAACGACTTGGAAGAGGTGGGAATTGATACTTATCACCACACCATGTTTGAAATGCTTGGGAACTGGTCGTTTGGCGATTATTTCAAGAAAGATGCTCTAGAATGGAGCTGGGAGTTACTAACTGAGGTTTACAAATTACCTAAAGATAGATTGTATGTGACTGTTTTTGAGGGCGATGCCAAAGAAAACTTAGCATTTGATCAAGAGGCTTATGATATATGGAAAGGGCTAATTGCCGAGGACCATATTTTAATGGGCAATAAAAAGGATAACTTCTGGGAGATGGGCGACACTGGTCCTTGTGGTCCTTGTTCTGAAATACATATTGATTTACGTACGGAAGCAGAAATAGCTGCCAAGCCAGGCAAAGAACTAGTTAACGATAGCCACCCTCAGGTAATTGAGATTTGGAATAATGTGTTTATGGAGTTTAACCGTAAGGCCGATAGTTCTTTGGAAAAACTACCAAACCAGCACGTAGATACAGGTATGGGTTTTGAACGTCTTTGTATGGCAATGCAAGGCAAAACTTCAAACTACGATACCGATGTTTTCCAGCCGCTTATTCAGTTTATTAGTAAGACCGCAAATAAACCTTACGAACAGTCAGACTCTCAGACTGATATAGCTATGCGTGTACTAGCCGACCATATTAGGGCGGTTGCATTCACCATTGCCGATGGACAATTACCTAGTAACAACAAAGCAGGCTATGTAATCCGCAGGATTTTACGTCGTGCGGTGCGTTATTACTACAATTTCTTAGGATTTAGAGAGCCATTTATGTACAAAATGGTGGCAATCTTATCAGAGCAATTCCGATCTGTTTTTCCAGAACTAGCTGCACAGCAGGCATTTGTGGAGAAAGTAATTTTAGAAGAAGAAAGTAGCTTCCTCAGAACCTTAGAAACAGGCTTAAAGCGTTTGGAAGTAGCTTTTGAAGGCGGCATTACTACAATTGACGG
>JAIYDB010000080.1 GCA_027487695.1 Cytophagaceae bacterium
CCTTGTAATTCAATACTTTCCGCGGGATTAAAGAGCATCTTTTTCTTAGGCTCTACCTTTAACAAGAAGTATTTGATGGCACCTAAGCCAATCATATTCAATAAGGTTTCCCTTTCTTCTCCTTCTAAATTGCCGCCCTTTTGTACTTCTGCCATACGCTCACGAGCGGTGGCAACCATATCGTCAAGCAGGTTATCAGCATCAACGGTAGTGCCTTCACGGCTTTTCATTTTACCTGAAGGTAATTCCACCATCCCATAACTAAGGTGATACATCCCTTGGGCATACGAACGACCTAACTTTTGCAGGATTAAGAAAAGCACTTTAAAGTGGTAATCTTGCTCATTACCAACTACATAAATGCTGTTATTAATGGCGTGGTCTTTCGCTTTTAAATCAGCGGTGCCAATATCTTGGGTAATATATACTGAGGTACCATCGCCACGAAGTACTAGTTTTTGGTCTAAACCATCTTCGGTTAAGTCAATCCAAACAGAGTTATCTTCTTTCTTAAAGAAAACGCCTTTTGCTAAACCTTCTTCAATGATATCCTTACCTAACAGATAAGTATCTGATTCATAGTAATATTGGTCAAAAGTCACTCCAATGCGCTCGTAAGTTTGTTTGAAGCCAGCATACACCCAACTATTCATCAACTTCCAAAGGGCAATGGTTTCAGCATCGCCTTGTTCCCATTTGCGAAGTAATTCTTGAGCTTGGAGTAAAATTGGGGCTTGCTTTTCAGCTTCTTCCTGAGTTAATCCGCTTTCAATGAGTTCTTTTACTTGGTCTTTGAAAGCATTAGAATAGAGTACATAATAGTGTCCTACCAAATGATCACCCTTCATATTGGCAGTTTCAGGGGTTGCCCCTTCACCAAATAGTTGGTAGGCCACCATCGATTTACAGATATGGATACCCCTATCGTTTACCAAATTAGCCATTACTACCTCATTACCAGCAGCTTTTAGAATCTGGCTTATAGAATAACCTAAGAAGTTATTTCTGAGGTGACCTAAATGGAGCGGCTTATTGGTATTAGGACTGCTGTATTCAACCATAAATTTGTTATGGTTGCTTGGGTGGTTACCAAACGTTGGCTGTCCTGTTATATCATTAAAAAGTTCCAACCAATATCTATCTGAAATAGAAAGGTTTAAGAAACCTTGAACCACATTAAATGCAGAAACTAAAGCAAGTTTTTCTTGGATATAACCACCGAGTAATTCGCCAATTTCAAGAGGCTTTTTGCCTGCTTGTTTGGTAAATGGAAAAACAACAAAAGTAATATCGCCAGCAAACTCTGCTTTGGTTTGTTGAAAGCCTATTTCTCGGGGTGCCATTTCAATGTTGAAAAGCGATTTTAAACCTTCAGAAATAGTTTGTTGCAGAGAAACTTCTATCGACATAGTCAGTTGTTGTTAGGTAGTCCTTAATTTAGAGCTGCAAAAATACGGGTTTATTTACCCCGATACTCAAAAGCTTTTACGATGAACGCAATTACTGCCGCCGATTTACAAAAAAATCGACAATTCCTTCCTGCCGATTTTAAATTAACCGACTGGGAATCAATATCTAACTATTTTCTCACACTTTTAGAAAGACCAATAACTAGTTCAGAAGAACTTTACCAATGGCTAAAAGACCGTTCGGAATTAGAGAGTATGCTGGAGGAAGATATGGGCTGGCGATACATACGCAGTTCTTGTGATACGGCTAATGAGCAATTACAAGCAGAATTTGAGCAGTTCGTTACTGAAATAGAACCCATGGTTGCCCCTATTAGTAATGAACTAGACAAGAAGTTTAATGAAAGTCCTTTTAAAGATGGTCTAAATTTTAAAGGCTCAGATATTTTAAAACGTAGTTCAGAAATTGATTTGGCGCTTTTCCGTGAAGAAAATATCCCGTTATTCACTGAATTACAGACCAAACAACAACAATACGGTGCCATTTCAGGTGCTATGACAGTTACTTGGGAAGGCAAAGAACTTACATTACAGCAAGCTGGCGTAATGCTACAGGAAACGGATAGGGAAAAGCGTGAGCAAGTTTACCATTTGTTGCAAGACAGAAGGTTACTTGAAAAGCCTACCCTTGATGCGCTCTACAGTGAACTTGTTAGCCTTAGGCATCAGGTAGCTTTAAATGCAGGCTTTGAAAACTATAGAGATTATATGTTTTCAGCCATGAAGCGTTTTGACTACACGAAAGAAGATTGCTTCGATTTCCATTATGCTGTGGCAGATGCAGTAGTGCCTTTGGTTGATGAACTGAATGCTATTCGTAAAGAAAAACTTGGGGTAGAAAGCTTACGTCCCTACGACCTTTCAGTTGATGCAGAAGGTAAAACGCCTTTAAAACCATTTTCTGATGGTGCCGAACTACTTGAAAAGACTATTACTTGTCTGAATAAAGTCCATCCTGGTTTAGAGCAATACCTAAAGGTTATGAACGATATGGGTCACCTAGACCTTGAAAGCAGAGTAGGGAAGGCACCAGGAGGTTATAACTATCCTTTAGATGAGATTGGTGCGCCGTTCATCTTTATGAATGCCACAAGCACTTTGCGAGATCAGGTTACTTTATTGCACGAGGCAGGGCACGCAATCCATTCTTTTGTAACAAGGGACTTGCCTTTGCAATTCTTTAAGCATACCCCATCTGAGGCGGCTGAATTGGCTTCAATGAGTATGGAATTGATCAGTATGGAATATTGGGATGCCTATTTTGAAAATCCTGAAGACCTGAAAAGAGCTAAACGCGAGCAATTAGAAGGCGTTATTGATACCTTACCTTGGGTGGCAACCATTGATGCTTTCCAACATTGGGTATATGAAAATCCTGCCCATTCAGAAGCTGAACGTACCAATGCTTGGTTAAGCATATCAGGCAAGTTTGCTAGCAAGCATATAGATTGGAGCGGACTTGGTGAATACCGAGCGAACACTTGGCAGAAGCAGTTGCATTTGTTTGAGGTGCCTTTCTATTACATTGAATACGCTATTGCACAACTTGGCGCGGTTGCCATTTGGAGGAATTATAAGCAAAACCCAGAAAAAACTATCCAGCAATACTTGGCTGCATTGGAATTGGGTTATTCTGCCTCTTTACCAGAGATTTATGAAACTGCTGGTATTCAGTTTAATTTCTCTACAGAGTATATCAAAGAACTAATGGACTTTGTAAGAACAGAAATGGGTAAGCTACAATAGCCTACCCATTTCCTAAAGTTCTGTTTGAAATAACATTAATCTACATCGGCCTCGCCTTGTGGTACTGGTGTATGACCAGGGTAAACTTGTTCAGCACCAAGTGTATGTTGCACAAAGAAGTAGGTATTATTGGCTGTGATTGGTATTTGATAAGCACGCTCATCTGATTTTCTACCGCTGAATTTGAAAGTAGCTTGGTAATTACCGGGCTGCTTTACAATTCTGGTATAATAAATTGCGTTCGGTAAAGTTTGCCAGTTACGGGTATCGGCCTTTTCAGAGAATGTATTGAAAAGCATTACACCAAGGGCAGCCGCCTCTAAACCTGCCTTTTCATTGTCCTTTTTAGCGTTTTCTGCTGCTTTACGTAAAGCTATTTCCGTACCTTTTTTAATAGCTATCCTTATAAGCACAGTGCTCATTTCTCTAAGCAATCTATCATTTAGGCATTGTCTAGCCACTTTTTCGACATCTTCTGCCAAGTACAGATTGTAATTAGTGCCATCCGAAATGGATAAGGTTGCAGCGTTAAATACTGGTGGCCGTGAAGTATATTTAGGTAGAACTACTCTAAATGTCCTAAGCTCGTTTAATGACGATTTTTCATTATCGTTATCAGGTAAGGGAAAGGTAAAACCATCAACAAATTCATTTGAATTAAAGGTAATATTACCACCAACACCAGGCTGTGAAGTAAAGGTAAAACCTGCCTCAGTTTTTATAGGAGTGAGTCCGTTTTGCCAAATAACAATAGCAGTACCGCTACCTTGCGGAACTGGTTTGTATTTGATACTAAACTTTTCTTCAAACCGACGTCCTTCTTCGGTAAAGCCACTTAAATAAGCGGTTCTAATTAGGTCAGATTTCAATTGAGCAGGAATCGCTATGCCTAATTCTGTTCTATAAGGGCCTTCGTAAAGCTTTAGGGCATTTTTATAAGCAATGAAAGCATTGTTATAATCGGCTCCCGCATCGTAAACCAATCCCATTACTAGGTGAATAAGGGCATCGTCCTGAAATTTATTCTTGTTTTGGTACTTGGCATCTAGGCGTTTGATTTTGTTATCCATACGCTTCACCTCTACCATTGCCTTATCTAATTCGCCAAGTCGTAAATAGTTCAAGGCCTTATAATAATGAATGTATATAACCTCATGATTTTCAGGGGTATAATCAGTCATCATTGGGTTCATCGTATAGCGTAGGAACTCTCCGCCTAAGTTATTTTTTTCATCCTCAATGATTAGGTAGGCCTTCTCGAAATAGTCGTTACTGGCAGCGTAATTTCCTCTTACACTTTCAATAGTACCTGCTTCTAAATAAAAGAGAAGGCGATTTCTATGCTTTTTGAGGATTCTGCTTTTATTAACCTCGCTTGCGGCTCTTGGTAAATCGGCATTCGCAAATGCCGATTGTACCTTGTAAGACCTTGTATGATAAGATGCGCAACCGAATAAAAGTAAACTCAGCAGGCTAAAACATACTATGCTACTGGCCCACGATTTTGATGTGCGCTTCATTTGTTCAAAACACAGATTTAGTGAATGCTAATTAGTTAGCAATAAACTTCTTGATTTTCTTTTCGCCAATCCAAACGATTTCATTGGTTTCTAAATCGGCAAATTCAAGATTAACTTGGTAGGTAACTGTGCGCTTTCTATTCACGGCATCTTCAGTTGAAAAGATAGTACCGAACACCATAAAGTCGGCACCTAATTCACGACCAAATTTCTTTTGTGTTTCAGGAGAAGCAAACTGAGATTGATCGCCACGTTCCTTACGCATTGCTTCACGTAAAACAGCATTTTGAACAACTCTCACACTACCAGCATTTACAAATACACGTTGCATATCCTTAATAAAGGTTTCAGCTTCAATATGTTCGCTGCTTTTATTTTGGATTACACCAACAATAATTACAGGATTACGCTTTTTAGCATCAAGGAAACGACCTCTCCAAGGTTCCATTAACGCTTGCTTGGTTAACTCTTCTGCCACCATACGGCTATCAGAATCGTTCCAGCGGCCGCTTAAATCAGTTGTGGTATTAGGGTCAATTCTAGTTACACGACGTTGGCAAGCACCAAAAAGTACAGCAAGTATAACTAAAGGTAAAAGGTGACGTAATGCTCTCATAATTTTAGGATTGTGGGTAGTGAGTTATGTTTTCTATTTGTTTACTGCGTAAGAATGATGAGTTCTTGTTGGTTTGGTATAGCGATGAGGCTACGATTGATACTTATAATTTCAGCATTTAAAGGTAAACTAAAATGCTCTTGAAATAAGGTAATTATTTCAGATTCAGTGATTGATGCTATTGATAGACAAGCTTCACCTGCAAAGCTAATGATTACCTCGTTATCTGCTTCTATGATGTAAAATGAAGTGCCTATGGTTGCACCTAAAACTGAAATTAATTCTTTGTAAGTAGGATTATCCGAAGTAAGTATATTGCTATTCAGTATTTTAACTTGATTATAATTTTCTGAAAAAAGTACAAAATCAGGATTGCCTGTGTTGAAGTTAGTATAGGAAAGATTACCATCCGTTACCTGTAATTCAATAGCAGCGCTTACATTTTTAAGCAATTGTAAAGGCTCAAATTGCCAAATTACCAGTCCCTCTAACTGAGGCCGTTGTGGATTATTAAAAGCACTTATTGCAGCTTGGTTGGCATTGTGAATTACCCATTGGCTATGCCGTGTTAAATCAGCAATTTCTAATTCAATAGCCCCTTTTTCAGCATCAATCAAGAAAAAGGTAGGGATTCCTGTTTCTTGGTTTCGAGTTTCTACAACTGGCTTTCCTAAACTATCAGCAGGAGGAATAACCCGCCAAATTGGTTCAGAAAAATGAATGGTTCCACCAGTTTGCATACTTTAGCGGTAAGTTTTAACAACTGCAATTTACAACGCAATGCTATTCACTTTCAATTACAAGGGAAAAACTGCCCACTTTAATTCATCAGAAGGTATTTCAATTGGGATGGTTTTAGTTCCAAACGGTATTAATGCTACTTGCTATTTTGCCAATCAGCCTAAAGCACAAATTATTCGTTCAGGAGATTGGGTAGGCTCTGTTGCTGAAGGAGGGACTGTAAATTACCAGACCATCACTTTAACTCCCCATGGTAATGGCACACATACAGAATGTGTTGGGCATATTACAGCAGAACCTAATCATACAATTAGTAATGCGATAAAGGACACCTTATTTCTAGCTCAACTTGCAAGTTTTGAGCCTGAAGAAAACGGTGATGATGCTGTGATTTCTCTTAATCAAATTAAGGAATTGGCGCTTGAAGAAAAAAATGTTAAAGCATTAGTAATTAGAAGTTTACCAAATCATTCTGAAAAGGAATTTAAACAATATAGCAATACCAATCCCCCTTATTTGGAAGCGGAAGTAGGTGCTTATTTAGCTGGATTAGGAATAGAACATTTAGTGGTTGATTTACCAAGTGTAGATAAAGAAGTGGATGGTGGCGCACTAAGTGTCCATAAAGGCTTTTGGCAGTTGGGTGGGGACGTGCGTACCCAGGCTACAATTACTGAATTAGCTTATGTTCCAGATGCTGTTAGCGATGGTTTGTATATGCTTCAATTGGGTGTACCCTTATGGGCGAGCGATGCTGCACCTAGTAACTTGATTTTGTATCCAATAACTTTAGATTAAGAATTACAGAGAAAAGCAAAAGCCTCGCTCAGTTTCCTGAACGAGGCTTTTTATTTGAATACCGAAATACTAGTAACGGTAAGTATCTACTTTGTAAGGACCTTCTGGAGCTACACCAATGTATGCAGCTTGGTCAGAATCTAAAGTATCTAATTCAACACCTAATTTTTCAAGGTGTAAACGAGCTACTTTTTCATCTAGGTGCTTAGGTAAGGTATAAACTTTGTTTTCATAATTTTCATTATGGTTCCAAAGTTCAATTTGTGCCAAAGTTTGGTTAGTAAAGCTTGTACTCATTACAAAGCTTGGGTGACCTGTAGCGCAACCTAAGTTCACTAAACGTCCTTCAGCTAGAACAAGAATTTCTTTACCATCAATTTCGTACTTATCAACCTGTGGTTTGATAGTATCTTTAGTATGACCGTAGTTTGTATTTAACCAAGCCATATCAATTTCAGTATCGAAGTGACCGATGTTACAAACGATAGCCTTATCTTTCATTGAACGGAAGTGACGCTCAGTAATGATAGACTTGTTACCAGTTGCAGTTACAAGGATATCGGCAATTGGAGCAGCGTTATCCATTTTCATTACTTGGTAACCTTCCATTGCGGCTTGTAAAGCACAAATTGGGTCAATTTCAGTAACGATAACACGAGCACCAGCATCTCTTAACGAACGAGCAGAACCTTTACCTACATCGCCAAAGCCACCTACAACAGCTACTTTACCAGCCATCATAATATCAGTAGCTCTACGAATAGCATCTACACAGCTTTCTTTGCAACCATAAAGGTTATCAAACTTGCTCTTGGTTACTGAATCGTTTACGTTGATGGCAGGAAGTGGCAATTTGCCTTTTACTTCACGCTCATACAAACGCATTACACCAGTGGTAGTTTCTTCAGAAATACCTTTGATGTTTGAAATTAGTTCAGGATACTTATCCAATACCATATTGGTAAGGTCGCCACCATCATCTAAAATCATATTCAATGGCTTGCGATCTTCGCCAAAGAATAAAGTTTGCTCTATGCACCAGTCAGACTCTTCAAGAGTTTGACCTTTCCAAGCATAAACAGATATACCAGCAGCGGCGATAGCAGCAGCGGCATGATCTTGAGTTGAGAAAATGTTGCAGCTACTCCAAGTAACTTCAGCACCTAACTCAATTAGGGTTTCAATTAAAACAGCAGTTTGAATTGTCATGTGTAAACAACCAGCAACTCTAGCGCCTTTTAAAGGCTTGCTAGCGCCGTATTCTTTACGAAGTGACATTAGACCTGGCATTTCTGCTTCTGCCAATTTAATTTCTTTTCTGCCCCACTCGGCTAACGAAAGGTCAGCTACTTTGTAAGGAACATATACATCTACCATCGGTAAATCAGGGTTTTTTCTTTAAACGTATAAAATTAAGTAAAAGTTCTTGAATAATCCTAAAATTACTGGGTAAACAGAGTAATTCTAGGATTATTGCATTTCATCAAGAACTAAATTTTAATTTAACTACCAGCTAATCAGGCAGATAATTTATAGCTAAGCAATCGCAGCTTCTTTGGAATTTATTTTGCTGCTTACCGCCCAAAGACCTATATAAGTAAACAAACCATTGATTAGCAGTAGTTCAAAGCCAAATTGGTAGCCTGCAAACCACTCTGCACTGTTTACTGCCAACACATAACTAATCACAGGTGAAACAATCGCGATAAAGGGAACAGCTACATCTTTAATTTTACGTTTGGTAGTCATTCCAAAGGCAAACAAACCTAGTAAAGGTCCATAAGTATAGCCTGCTAACTTAAATATGGTGGTGATTAAGGCATCGGTATTGAAGACTTTGAACAGCAACACGATAACCAACATTAGTAAAGTAAAACCAAGGTGGGTATAGGTTTTGATTTTTTCTTTTTGGGATTCCTTTTCATATTGATTAATATTCAAAAAATCGATACAAAAACTAGTAGTGAGGGCAGTAAGAGCACTATCAGTACTGGCATAAGTAGCGGCAATAATCCCTAAAATAAATACCACACCAGCAATTGGCGAAAAGTGCTGGATAGCTAACACAGGGAACAGATCATCGGCCTTTGCAGGTATAGCAATGCCTTTATCTGCTGCATAGATGTATAATGCTGCGCCTAAGGAAAGGAATAAGAAGTTTACGATTACTAGGGTAATTGTAAACCAGAACATATTTTTCTGGGCCTCTTGCAAATTTCTACAGGTAAGGTTTTTCTGCATTAAGTCTTGGTCTAGTCCTGTCATTACAACTGCTATACTAGCCCCTGCAAAAAACTGCTTCCAGAAATAGGTTTTGCTGGTCCAATCCCAATTGAAAATTGTGCTTGCTTCACTGTCCTGAATTTTATCAAACAAGGCAAATGTTGATAGATCTAATTCTGTGGCAATTAGATAGAAGCTAATTACTACACTCGCCAACATAAAGAAGGTCTGTAACGTATCAGTATAAACTATGGTTTTGATACCGCCTTTATAGGTGTAAATCCAAATAAGCAACAATGCAATAGTAGATGTTAGCGCAAATGGAACTCCTAATGCATCGAAAATGGCTAATTGCAATACACCCACCACTAAGAAAAACCTAGCTGCAGAACCAATAGACCTTGAAATCAGAAAGAAAGCAGCACCTGTTTTATAGCTCCAAAAGCCAAAACGCTGTTCAAGATAACCGTAAATGCTGACTAGGTTAAGTTTATAGTACAGGGGCATAAGTACAAGCCCTATGATAGCATACCCTAACACATACCCAATTACCACTTGAAAGTAAGTAAAGGCTTGTGCGCCTACTTGCCCTGGAACACTAATAAACGTAACCCCACTTAATGAAGTACCAATCATCCCGAAGGCAACCAAGTACCACTTGTTGCCCCTATTGGCATTGAAAAAAGACTGCGTGTCGGCAGCCTTCGAGGTGAACTGGGCTATTACGACCAGTATTAGAAAATAGAAGGCTATTATTCCAAGAATGACATACGGATTCATTCTGGAAATATAGCTATCGTTTTATTACTAACCTGCGAGAAAGTTTATTTACACCATCAATATTTAAGGTGTAGAAATAAACTCCTGGGTTTAGATCGGTTACATCAAGCATTGCAGATTCTTCTTGAGCACTTAGTTCAATGGTTTTCACCTTTGAACCAAGCACATTAAAAAGAACAATAGAAGCTGATTTTGTACCTGATGCGAAGTTATATTTAAAGGTAACCTCAGTATTGGCTGGGTTAGGATGAGCATCTTTAAAAAGAAACTTTGCAGTCGGGGTATTGTCAATAGCTTCAAACTTTGCGTTTTGAGCAAAAGCACTTAATTGCAGACTGCAAACTATAGCAAGGAGTAGTAAAATCGATTTCATAAGCCTGTGAATTTTGGTATTCTTTTCGGGGTGTTTGTGAGTTAAAAGGTATTAGAAACTACTTTTTGGGCTTTAAAGCTGAACTTTTGGTCTGCTTTTTAGGCTTTTGTATAGGTTGTTTCTTTTTCCCTTTCCTATTAGATACATTTTTGGTGCCAATGGTTGCCTCAGACTTTAAATTTATTGTGTGACGAACCAAATAAATTGTGTCAAAAGCTGGTCGTTCATTTATTCGCCAAGCAAAACCCTTCAATTTGGTTTCTGAAGGCACTATTTCGTGAGGCGGTATAAATAACGCTTCTGGCTGTTTTAAAAACGTGATGGTAGAAACTTTGTTCAGGCTATCAAATTTTACTGAAATATTGGCAGCAATTACCTTGTTCATGCCTTGAAGAACAGTATCTTTTTCTAAAGCGAAGTAGATGTTTTGAGCATTGCCGTTTACATCTATCTGGTTTATTTTTCCTTTGCGGAAGTAAGCCGTTACATCTCTACCTTTAATCTGATTAAAATTCTTAATGGTATCTTGTTGCACCAAAAAGGCATTGTTGAGTACATAAACCTTATCTAGCTTTTTATTAGCCAATTGTACCCTCACGGTATCGCCTGTAATTTGCTGAGCTGCATTCCATAAAACTGGGTCTTTGAAAAAGTAGATAGAGCTATCTGTAGCCTTATAAACTAAACTATCGGCAATGGCCTGTAAATCAGATTTAAAGACTTTAACACCGTGAAAAGCCTTTAACATTCTGGCAGTATCTATCCTGTTGTTCAATGTTAGCAAGGTATCTGCAGTAATGAAAAGACTATCTCTTTGAATTAAGAGTTTAGCTACTGCACGTCCCCAAACCATTGAGGTTCCCTTTACATCGTCAAAACGGGCTTCATCGCCTTCAATGGTAATACTATCTTTCTTACTGATAATAAGCACGTTGCCTTTAGCATAGCCATTATTTGCACCTCTTACAAAATCTACAAGGTCGCCTTCTAGGTAATAATCTGGATTATCAACTGCCGAACGCTTGAAGAATTTAACTGCTTTTGTTTCTGTATTGTACTCACCGCTGGTGGATTTTACTGTGCCATCTTTGTTAACAATGGTTGTAGCGCCATAAAATCGGGCTACTTTAGTTTGGGTAAAATAGCGTAAGGTATCAGTATCCAAACTGCCATTGTCGCCTTTGAGCTTTACGTTTTTAGTAAAGTAAAGGGTGCGTTTATCTTTGTTATATTCCCCATACTGACTTGTAAGTATGTTTTTACCATCGTTAATGGTCCCGCCAACGGTATAATATGCCAAACCCGTAGCAGTATTATAATTCATTACCGAGGTAGTTACTACGGTATTATTATCGGTCAATTTCACGTTGCCAACAATCCTAGCAAACTTACTAGCCTTGTCAAAGTAAAGGGTATCGCCTTCGATGGTACTTCCTTCAGGTTTTTGAACAAGCTTTACTCTACCTACAAACTTGAGTATGTTTTCGCCGATGTACTCTAATGCGGTATCGGCAGTGAGCACCTTATCAGGTTGTTCAAAAACGACATTACCGTAAATTTTTCTAACCTTTTTACCTCCTGCTGAAGTGTACTCAAGTACATCGCCACGAAATGGGTTTTGCGCCAAGGCTATTTGACCAAGTAGTAAAGCAGTAAGGAGTAATAATATTCTATTCATTGAACTGCAAAGTTTTGCATATTTCGCTGTTTAAAAAACTATTTATGTCGGCAAAGGCAGAAAAAGACAAAATCCTTCAAGAAATCATCACCAATACCTA
>JAIYDB010000065.1 GCA_027487695.1 Cytophagaceae bacterium
ATTCTTTTCCAAGCCAGTACTGATAATAATTACTTTAGAGAAAAGGGAATCCCTACGTATGGACTTAATCCTGTAATGCTGGAACAAGGAACAATGGAAAGTATCCACTCTATAAACGAGCGTATTTCTGAACAAAACCTAGAAAGTGGGATAAGTTTATATGCCCAGCTTATTCAGCTATTGGCGCAGGAGAAGAACTTGCCTGTGGGTCCTTACGATGTTCGCACACCTGCTTCTGACAATTCCCGTATAAAATAAGGCTGTGGTGCATAATATTTTGCTCCAGTAACTCGCCCATTGATTTTTGGATATGGTAAATGCGAGGGTCGCAAAACTCTAAAACCTTGTTACAATCAATACAGATTAGGTGGTCGTGCTGCCTAAAACCGTAGCTCTTTTCAAACTCAGCTAGGTTCTGACCGAATTGGTGTTTGGTTACTAAATTACACTGCACCAATAAATCAAGCGTATTATAAACGGTGGCACGACTTACTCGGTAGTTTTTATTCTTCATACTGATGTAGAGGTTTTCTACATCAAAATGGCCTTCCCTACTGTAAATTTCTTCTAAAATAGCATAACGCTCAGGGGTTTTCCTAAGTTGGTTAGTTTCCAGATAGGCAGTAAAAATTTTTACTACTTCGTCGTATTTTTTTAGGTCTAGTGCCATAGGTGTCGTAAGCTACAAATATAACGGCTTATGGGTATGTTGGGTTCATTTTTAGTAATAGAATTGCTTTTACGCTATCTTGCACTTTAGAATTTGATTACTGAAGTACCCAACATTATGGCAGAAAATAATCAGGTAGCATATAACGAAGATAGTATCAGGAGTCTGGATTGGCGCGAGCACATCAGAATGAGACCTGGAATGTATATCGGTAAGCTGGGCGATGGCTCTTCATACGACGATGGTATCTATGTACTGGTAAAGGAAATTATTGATAACTCCATTGATGAGCACATGATGGGGCACGGCAAAACCATTGATATCACCATTTCTGAAACTAAGGTAGAAGTGCGCGATTATGGTCGTGGTATTCCATTAGGTAAAGTGGTGGATTGTGTTTCTAAGATTAATACAGGCGGTAAATACGATAGCGGTGCGTTCCAAAAATCAGTAGGATTAAATGGTGTGGGTACCAAAGCGGTAAACGCACTAAGTTATTTCTTTAAGGTAGCTAGCGTAAGAGATGGGATGACCAAAGTAGCTGAATTTGAGCGTGGTGTATTGGTGAAAGATCCAGAACCAACACCTACCAGTCAGCGCAATGGTACTCAGATTTCGTTTAAGCCAGACGATACCATATTTAAGCACTATAAGTTCATCCCAGACTTTCTGGAAGAACAAATCTGGAATTATGTATTCCTAAATGCAGGACTAACCATAAACTATAATGGCAAAAAGTACCACTCAGAAAGAGGTTTGTACGATTTACTTACCCGTAAGGTTGATGTGGAAAGCTTGCGCTACCCCATCATTCACCTGAAAGGGACCGATATTGAAATGGCTATCACCCACAATAGTCAGTATGGTGAAGAATATTACAGTTTTGTTAACGGACAAAATACTACCCAAGGAGGTACGCACTTAGCCGCTTTTAGAGAGGCCATAGTTAAAACGGTAAGGGAATTCTATAAAAAGGATTTTGAAGCTACCGATGTGCGTTCTGCCATTGTTGGTGCGGTTGCCATTAGGGTACAAGAGCCAGTTTTTGAATCGCAAACAAAGACTAAGTTAGGGTCAATCACCGTTTCACCTGAAACAGAAGTAACCGTAAGAACCTTCGTTAACGACTTTGTAAAGCGAGAATTAGATAACTACCTACACCGTAATCCAACTACTGCTGATGCGCTTTTAAAGCGTATTCTGCAAAGTGAAAGAGAACGTAAGGAAATTGCAGGTATTAAGAAGCTAGCCAACGAAAGGGCTAAAAAGGCAAACCTGCACAACAAAAAACTAAGGGATTGCAGACAACATTTGGACGAGGAAAAATCTGAAATGCGGTTGGAAAGTACCTTGTTTATTACTGAGGGCGATAGTGCAAGTGGTTCTATTACCAAAAGCAGGAATGTGCAAACGCAAGCTGTATTTTCTTTAAGGGGTAAGCCGCTTAACTGCTACGGACTTACAAAGAAAATAGTTTATGAAAACGAGGAGTTTAATCTCCTTCAACACGCCCTAAACATTGAAGATGGTTTGGATGGTTTGCGTTATAACAAAGTAGTAATTGCCACCGATGCCGATGTAGATGGTATGCACATTAGACTACTCCTGCTTACCTTCTTCTTGCAGTTTTTCCCTGACCTAGTAAGGCGTGGACACCTTTATATTCTGGATACTCCTCTATTTAGAGTGCGCAATAAAAAGGAAACCATTTATTGCTATTCAGATGAGGAACGTCAGCGGGCAATTGCTAAGCTTTCACCAAAGCCAGAGATTACTCGCTTTAAGGGATTAGGTGAAATTAGTCCAGATGAGTTCGGTACCTTTATTGGAGAAGATATCAGACTTGAGCCTGTAATCCTGAGGGTAGATACCCCAATACCAAAGCTATTGAGCTATTATATGGGTAAAAACACACCTGAACGTCAGCGATTTATCATTGATAACTTAAAGGTTGAAAAAGATCTTTCTGCTGAAGAATTGGCAAATGAAGTACAACTAGAAGAGGTGGCTTAGGGCCACCTCTCCTTTTATAATTCGATATAAGAATTGCTTACAAGCTAATATTCATACTCAAAGTAGGAAGTATCGGCAATTGGTCAAACCTACGCTGACTCACCCTGTCAATATAGAATAGGTTAGCTCTATTATAGGCATTGGTTACCCCAGCAGAGATGCCCAATTTAGCGTGCTTACTTAGTTTGAAGTTTTTCTTAATGCTAGCATCTAACCTATGGTAGTATGGCAAACGACCTCTATTGAAATCGGCATTTGTACCATAGTAAATACCTAATTGTCCGTTGCTATTGATAGGGTTGCCATCTACGCCGCCACCAAAGTTGAGTTGCTCATAAAAGGCAACTGTTTGGGTGAAAGGAAATCCACTACCCAATGCCCAACGGATATTAAAGTCCCAACTCTTATTTCTGCCGAAACTGTGGCCTGCAAGCATATTCAAGTTATGCCTACGGTCAAATGCAGGGGCATAAGTATTATCGCCAAAGGTTCTGTTTACTCTTGCAATGGAATAACCCACTTGCAAATAGCTATCATCTAAAGAATAGCGAGCGAAAAGGTCAATACCATAGGCTATACCTTCCTCAGCAATATAATCAGGATCTGATATTGAGGTCTTTTCTCTATTGTAGTTAATTACCTGATTGTATTCTTTTAAATAAGCTTCAGCATTTAATTGTAAACGGTCGTTAACGTCCCATTCCCCACCAAATACAAAGTGACGGGCTAATTGAATAGGGTTTGAGACTTTATTGCCATTACCATCACGAGCGTTATCAGGACTAATAGCATAGCCATTGAATAAGCTCACTACATCTCTATCGCTGGTGGTACTAAATAGGTTTTGGCTGTATAATCCAGCTGCCCCCTTTATTCTGATGTTTTCATCTACATTATATTTGATGGCTAGCCTAGGTTCAGGAGAAAACACATTCAATGAGGCGTAATACTGTAAACGGAAACCAGGTTCTACTACCCAGCGGGTATTTACAGCTCTGTATTTGATATAACCAAAAATTTCAGTGTTGTTGGCCTCTAAGTCAGTCAAGATTAGGTTTGGAGAACGTGCTGTAAAGTTTGCAGAGTTACCAATGGCACCAATACCGTATTTCAATTCATTATTATTATTGAAGTAACTAAAGTTCAAACCACCATTAAAGCCATTGATACTTGCCTTTCTTGGTAAAGAAGTTTCCTCATCAACCGTAATTTGGTAAGTAGAGGTAGCTAAAGTACCAGTAATTACTACGTTTGACGATGCTGGAACAAGAGAAAAGTTACCACCAAAACCAGTATTATACCATCTGAAAATTGCATCGTTACTTAAAGCTGCCTCATCGGTAAAATTGAAACCTGTAAGTCCTATTTTTGAGCCACCTGTTCCTGCTAGAGTTACCTTACCAATAACATCTAACATTTTATAAGGAAGGTTAGTACCATTTTGCTCTGCATAAGGGTATAGCTTTGGAGCTACTTGGTCTAAGTAACTACCCCTAACGGATAATAAATAGGTTAGGCTATTATCTTTATCCTTATTAAAGTAAAGTGGTCCATCAACTGTAGCACTTGCCACAAAAGGACCCGCATTCAAATTCAGGTTGGTTTTACCTTTGGTACCATCTTTTGTTTTTACATCTAAAACACCACTTGCCCGACTACCGTAATCGGCATTGAAGCCAGCAGTATAAACATCTACACTTTTAAGAATATCCGTTTCAAAAACAGAGTATAAACCTACCGAGTGGTATGGATTATAAATAACAATACCATCTAATAAATTTAGGTTTTGCGCGCTTGTGCCTCCACGGAAATAAACCTGACCACCTTGGTCGCCATTATTAATAACCCCAGGTAGAACACTTAAATACTGCACTAAATCAGAAGAACCACCAATACTTGGTAACTTACTAACCTGCTGCGGATTTACTCTATAGTTAGAAATATTAGCGGTAGTTTGGCGTAAAACTCTATCAGTTCTAGACCTAATGGTTACAGTTTTCTGCTCTGCCACAACAGGAGTCATGAAAAACTTACGGTTTTGCGCTTCTTCAGATTTAATAATTATAGTTTCTCTGAGCGTATCGTAACCAATCGAAGTGATTACCAATTCATAGCTCCCTGTTTGCATGTTACCCAAGCTAAAGTAGCCATTATCAGAAGTGATGGCCCCTTTATTTGTACCTACTAACTTTACATTGGCATAAGGGATACTTTCTCGGGTGGTTTTATCAATCACAAAACCTTTAAAGCTTTGTGCCAAGGCTATATTGCCAAAAGTAAGTAGCAATACAATAATCAGGAGTGGGCGCATACAGGAGTAGTAGGCAGTAAACAGTTAATTCGACTACAAAAATGAAGAAAAAACTACTCTTATAAGCATACTATTTCAAGAACTGCCTATTTCAACAAAGGAAAATCCTATTTTTGGGCTTATGAATATGCAAAAAACGTTCAGGCAATTACTTACTGAAACAGCCCTTATGGCGGCTATATTATTGGTAGTGTTGTGGTTAACTGTTTATTTTATAGGTTATTATTACTATGCCAACGGGTATTTGTTATTAGCTATTTTGGCATGTTTTACCTTTATTGGTTATAAGGCGAATAAAAATAAATCAGTAATTGAGGGGTTTGATTACGGCAAAGCCTTCCAATTTGTACTTACTGCGTATGTAGTTGCATCGTTAGTAAAGAGCATTTTCCTGTTTTTCTTACTCAACTTTTGGGATCCAAACCTTTCTGAATACCTATACCAGATTGATAAAAAGGCAATACTTGAACAAATTCAAAGAGATAAAATACCTGCCGATTATCAAAAGCCTCTTTTAGATCAAGTTGAAAGCAATAGATATTTTACTATTACCGTTTTATTTCAAGAGTTTGTAGGTGAGTTAACTTATGCTGCAATAATTTCAGCAATCATTGCTTATTTTGTGAAAAGTAAAAAGGTGAAAGAACCTGAACTAACTAATATAGAATCCTTCTTCAAAAAGAATGAATAATCGCCCACAAGTTTCTATTGTAATACCCTTACTTAATGAAGAAGAATCGCTTCCAGAATTATATGCTTGGATTAAAAGGGTTGTAGATGCCAACAATCTTTCTTACGAAGTATTAATGATTGACGATGGTAGTACAGATAATTCTTGGGAGGTAATCACAAAATTATCAGCTTCCGATAGTCATGTAAAGGGAATTAAGTTTGCCAGAAATTACGGTAAATCTGCTGCCTTAAATACTGGTTTTCAGGCTTGTACTGGTGAAGTAGTAATTACTATGGATGCCGATTTGCAAGATAGTCCAGATGAAATAGTTCCTTTATACAATAAAATTGCAGTTGAAGGTTGGGACCTCGTGAGCGGTTGGAAGCAAAAGCGATACGATCCTATTATGAAAACTGTGCCTAGTAAGTTCTTCAATGCGGTTACTAGCCACATGAGCGGAATTCACTTGCACGATTTTAACTGTGGACTTAAAGCCTATAAATCTAAATTGGTTAAAACCATAGATGTATATGGCGAAATGCACCGCTATATTCCGGTTATAGCCAAGTGGGCTGGCTTTAGAAAAATTACTGAATTAGTTGTTCAGCACCGTGCTAGAAAGTATGGTGTTACAAAGTTTGGATTAGAGCGTTTTGTTTATGGTTTCTTAGATTTACTATCTATTATGGTGGTAACTAAGTTCCGTAAAAGACCTATGCACTTGTTTGGCGCCTATGGTACGCTTAGTTTCCTGATTGGATTTGGGATAGCCTTTTACCTATTGATAAATAAAGTAATTCATAGCGCATTCTTGTACCAGCCAGTTCGTGATGTGGTGGACCAACCATTGTTTTTCCTTTCGCTAACGGCAATCATAGTTGGTGTGCAGTTGTTCTTGACTGGTTTCTTAGGGGAACTTTTAGCCAATAGCAACCGCCGAAGCGATGAATACATTATTGACGAGAAAACCTTTTAAATGAAAATGGGGCTTTAGGCCCCATTTTTTATTTCCACCAAGTTTGAAGATCAAGATCCTTTAATACTGAGGTTTCGCCTAGTCTTGGGTTTACTATTTCAAAACTATGTTTTTCTGCGGCTTGTATCAATGCTTCCATTGGTTCAAACCAAGGGTGCAAAGCAAGGGTAAATTTACTCCAATGTACTGGTAATAATTTCTTTGCGCCAAGGTCGGTA
Organism: Cytophagaceae bacterium; assembly: GCA_027487695.1. Taxonomy (GTDB): domain Bacteria; phylum Bacteroidota; class Bacteroidia; order Cytophagales; family Flexibacteraceae; genus JAIYDB01. The sequence goes on from JAIYDB010000065.1 coordinate 6,862, forward strand.
GCGGCTTGGGCTGTTTCTTCGGGAAGGGTATGAATGGCTTGCCAAGCTTTATTATACTGACCGTTTTCCAAAATAGCATAGTCAAATGGCCCATACTTTTTACCTATTTCAGCAAAGTGGGTATCGTAGCCACTGTCTCCACCAAGGAATAATGTTTCAGTTTTGGTTTTCAAAACAAATGAACTCCAAAAAGTCTCATTTCTATTTAAACCTCTTCCTGAAAAGTGACGAGCAGGAGTCGCAGTAATGGTTAAATCAGTTTTTAAGTTGGTAGTTTCCCACCAATCTAGTTCTGTAATTTTACCAGCTGGTACTCCCCATAATTCTAAATGTGCACCTACCCCAAGCGAGGTAACAATTTGCTTTACTCTTGGGTGTAATTGCTTTATAGTTAGGTAATCCAGATGGTCGTAATGGTCGTGACTGATTAGCAATAAGTCAATTTCTGCTGGCAGACTATTTAAGCCAAAACTATCAGGACCGCTATACGGACCTGGACCCACCCATGGAAAGGGCGAGGCTTTATGAAAAACAGGATCCACAACAATTGTAAAATCAGGTAATCTTAATACGTAAGATGAATGCCCTAACCAGGTTATTTCTGGACTTTTAACCTGCTTGTTGTAATCTGGTTTAAAAATAGGTAAAGGAGCAGCCGGGGCTTTTAATGGAATTTTCTGGTTATACATTTTCAGGATATCCCAATAACCGTAACCTTCGGTTAAGTCTGGCGTTGGGGAAATATTCCAGAACTTACCATCCTTATAATGAGGCGATTGCTTCATTTTAAGCAAACGTTCTCCTGTAGCTTTTGCGCCAAATACTTGTAGTGGATTTCCTAATGCTGAGTTCATAATTGTACCACCTGCGCCTATAACGGCCAAGGCACCTATTCCTTTGAGTGAGTCTTGTAAAAATTTACGTCGGTTAATCATCGTGAGCGATTATAACACAAAGGAAAGAAAAATAATTTACTAAATGAACGTTTGTTTAGTAAAGTTTTTGATGTTTAAAACCTACTTTGATAACTAATTTCAACCTAAAAAAGGAGCAAGGTTTTTTGCTCCTTTTTTAAATTCAGTGTCCGGACAGCTTATTTGCCTAAAGAACCGTTTGCTTTTGCAAGATCTAAGGCCGCTAAAAGGTAATTATAGAGTGCTTCAGTTTCTTGAGATTCTGTTTCTGTAACTAAGGCATTTGCATCTAACGTTTCTCTGATAGTTGCCCTGCCATCATCTCTTCTGATTTTAACCAATTCCGCAGATTGTTTGGCTAATTGGGCATTACTCTTTTTAACCTGCCAATTTTCATAGGTTTGTGCCATTGCAGATTGCGCTAAGGCTGCCTCGTAAGCATAGCTTTGAGTAAGTTCTTTACGTGTATTACTGATTTGTTGTTGCTTTAATAACTGTTTTTTGATTTTAATATCTGAATCAAACCCATTGAATAATGGCATTGCTGCCTGCAAACCGATATAACTATTGCCATACCAATTATTGGTAAGGTCTAACGATTTGCCCCAGTTATCGTCAAATCCTTGAGCACCTAAATAGCCTACCATAGAAAGGGTTGCTCCTTTTCTTTTTCGTTCTACCTTGGCGGTAGCAATGGCAAGATCTTCATTTAATGCTTGTTCTGTTACTTCAGGACGCTCATTAGAACCTGATGCTAATTGCTTACTTTGAGTTGATTGCCCCATTTCTGCCAAGCTATTAGATAGTTGCAAACCACCACCTCCAGATGTATCTGAACCTATTTGGTAAAGCAGGTATTGCTTAGCCAAAATCACATTTCTTAAAGCATTGATTAAGGCTACTTTAGCATTGGCAGTACCTATCTTGGCTTCTGTAACTTCTGTAGAAAGGGCTCTGCCGTTTTCTTCTTTGCTTGTTATTAAGGCTTCAATGGACAGTTTCCTTTGGTAGTCAACCTGTAAGTTTTGAACTCTTGCTGCATACCACAATGCTTGATAGTAAGCTTTTATAACTTCATAAGCTACTGATTGCTTATTCTTTTCAACTGAATTATTGGCAATTTTAGTTTGAATTGCATCTGCCAATTGCTGGGAAAGGTTAGCCCCATCGTATAACTTTTGGGTTACTGTAACGCCAGCGGTATTTTGCCAAACCGTACCAAATTGTATTGGAGTAGTGGTACCTGGTCGTCCACTAACTTCACCAGGAATAATATTGGTTTGCCTTATGGCATTCAAACGCATTTCGGCATTGGCGGTAACTTGAGGTAGGTATTGACCTTTTGTTGCCCTAGCTGTTTCTTGGGAAATAGCTCCTTCCAAATTAGCATTGGATACTGTACTACGTTGTTGGAAAGCCTTTTGCAAAGCAGCTTCCAAACTTAGAGCATTGTTTTGTGCTTGAGTTTGTAAACCCCAAACACATAATAATAGTATGATGAATATATTTTTCATGGTTAGTTGCTTGGGTTATCCACGGAATACGCTTGCTGGTTCAACGCCATTGATTCTGCGAATGGCAAACGATGAACCTCCTATACTTATAAGTAAGGTGATGCCTAAGAATACGGCTCTAATAATCCAGTTAAACTCAAAAATGGCTCCAGTATTGCTAATTCCACTTCGGAATAATTCAATTAAGCCGTAGCCAATACCGAACCCTACAAAACTGAAAATAACAGCCTGCATTAGAATAAGGCGGGCTACATAGCCATTACTAGCGCCAATGGCTTTTAAGGTGCCATAATCTTTAATGCGATCAATGGCCGAGCTATATAAGGTAAGACCTATGATAAAGAAACCTGAAATAATCGCAAATACGATTAGTGTTCCAAAACTGATTGCAATACCAGATGAACCTAATACTTTCTTCACTGTAGCATCTGCAAAGTCTGAAGGAAGCCAAGCTTGCACACCGAAAATGGTATTGTTTATGGCCGCTCTTACAGCAACAGGATCTGCTCCTGGTTTTAGGTCAACTAAAACGGCACTTACTTTCGTACTTGGTAGGTTGCCTAAAACTTGGGCGCGTTCTAGCGTTGTAAACAAGTATACCGCTCCAAAACCACGAACGCCCTTGGTCATAGCCCCCATATAAACGCGTTTCCCGCTTATTTCAAATACAGTTCCAGGTTCTGCATTGCCAAGGGCTTTTCTATCGTAATAATCAAAACTTAAAGCACCATCGGCGATTAAGCTTTTCTCTGTACCCTTAACGAATTTTTTAGGTACAGCCTTAAAGTTAGGTGCTTGTGAACCAATGATTTGTACCCCAGCGCTTGTACCATCTGGAAAGCGAGCTGAACCTCCTGCAATTACAATAGGATGCACTTGTGCTACTCCGTGTAAACTGGCTATTTCACGCATTTTCCTAATATCAATAGGAGCTAATGCGTTCACGTTTACCGTTCTATTATCTACCACCCAAAGGTCTGTTTTGGTATTGACTACCAAGCTTTTCATTGCTCCAGTTAGGAATAAGAAAATCCCGCTTTGCTGACCAATTAGGAATAAGCTTATCACTATTCCCATTAAAGCCCCAATACTTTTTGCTCGATCAAAAAGTATGAATTTGATTGCTGTTTTAAACATAGCCTTATTTATTGAGCAGTGTTTGTAAGCTGAATGGCGGCTTCTAACCTACTGTTAATCAGTAACGGTTTGCCAGAAGTGATTTTTACTTTTACCTCACGAACCCTTCTATCTTCAGAATCGCCTACGGCATCTGAAAACAGAGATTTCTTTTTTAGGTAAGGAGCAGTATAAATTACTTCTCCACCTGCTATGGTGATTATGCTTCCTTGGTTTCTGATATTTACTTTGTTGCCCAATTTTACATTATCAGCAAAAAGTTCATCTACCTCGCAAACCATTACCAAAGCTCCTTTTGGAGCAAAATCTGCGAATGAATTGCCAGCTGTAATACTTTCGCCTGCTTGGGCTTCCATATTTAATAGCACTCCATTTGAAGGTGCTTTTATAGTAAGCCTGCTTAGTTCACTATTGCGTAAGGCAATTTCTTTATTTAACTCATTTACAGAATTTTGCGACACAATAATCGTTTTTTGAAGCCTTGCAATTTCTTCCTGTTGGGTAGAAAGTTTGGTTTCGGCATCGTCTAAAGTTTGCTTGGTTTCCGCGCCTTTGGCTACCAATCTTTTAGAACGTTCAACATTCAATTGTAGATTTTTAATTTCGGTCTTAGCCTTTTCCAAAGCAGCAATATCTACTTGAATTTGGGCTTGCTTGGTTCCAATCTTACTTTGTGCTAGGGCTAATTCGGCTTGCTTCACACTTGGATTTATGGAAATGATTGCCTCACCTGCAAGTACTGAATCGCCTTCTGATTTGAATACTTGGGTAACAATACCTGTTACTTCACTTGCTAAGGCTATAATTTTACTTTCTGGTTCTACCCTACCCAATGCTAAAACTTCGTTTACATTGGTAATAGCTGTGGTATCGGCTTTAGTTGTGGCTGCTTCTTTCTTTTCGCCCCCACAAGAGGTTAGTATTGCTGCAAAACAGCTTAAGAATAGTATTGTACTTAACTTTTTCATTTTCGTATGTTGAGTTTATATTAATGTAATCCTTGTTCTGGTTCGGTGTCGCTTACAACGCCTTGGTCTACATAAATTACCCTATCCGCAAATGGACGCAAGCGCATATCGTGGGTTACAATGGCCATGCTACTTCCTTGTCCTACTAAAGTTTTAAGTTCCTTCATAACTACTTCAACCGATTTAGGGTCTAGCGAGGCTGTAGGTTCATCACAAAGTATAAGTTCAGGGTTCGTTACTAAGGCTCTTGCAATGGCTACGCGTTGTTGCTGTCCGCCTGAAAGTTGCTTAGGTAAGTTCTTCTTACGGTCTAGCATACCTACAATCCCAAGAGCTTGGTTCGCTCTTTCACGGGCAATGGCGTCTGAAACTCCTTGAAGTTTAAGGGGTAACATCACATTATCTTCCGCATTGAGGGGCTGAATAAGGTTGAAGTTCTGGAAAACAAAGCCAATTTTCTGTAATCGTAACTTGGCTAACTCGTTTTCAGAAAGTCCGCTGGCTTTTACACCTCCTATATAAACATCGCCTTGAGTTGGGTATAGTACACAACCTAGTAAGGAAAGAAGTGTAGTTTTTCCAGATCCAGAAGGACCAATAATGAGCAATAGCTCACCCTTTTTGATTTGCATATTGCTAGGTTGCAAGGCTGTAATTACCGTATCTCCAGTCTGATAGGTTTTACCTGCCCCCTTTACCTCCGCAATGATAGATGATTGGGTCATATTTTTTCGTTGTGAGTTTATACCCTGATTGGGTTATTTGTTGGGACAAAGGTAATACGAAAACATAATATACGAAAACGTATTACGAAAATATTTATCTTTGCATTATGAGCAAACGAACACACCAAAGAATTAGATCGGTTTTAGAGAAATGGGAAGCCTTTGATTTGCAACATCCCTATGGCAATGAGCAAGACTTTGCCCATTGGTTATTAAACCAACAAACAGACCATAATGTTGAAAATGAGTTGGAAAAACCACTTTCAGGTGAAGAAACTGCAGCTTACTTAAATAAATCAACTAGTGAAGTTAAAGAGACTTTTCCTTTGGAAATAAGTGCAAACATAGTAATGACCAAGTTTTGGCGGGTGCTGCGTAACCGTATGAAGGTGGCACTTACCCCACTTGGTTTGGGAAATGTAGATGACTTTAGCTACTTGGCTAGTATGTTTCAATTAAAAAATCCTACGAAAACGGAATTAATTTTAGCCCACTTACAAGAAATAACAACAGGAACCGAAATTATAAAGCGGTTGGTTAATAATGGTTGGTTACAAGAAACCCCTCACCCTACCGATAAGCGTTCAAAAATAATTACTTTAACTGAAGAGGGTGAAAAACACGTAAAAAAGGCTTTTGATGTGGCAATGCCCATTTCAATTGATGCCTATAAAAAGCTAAACCAAGAACAGCTTCATACCCTGTATGAGTTATTGAAAACCATAGAACAAGAAAATACAGAGCCATATTATACCCTGAAAAAAGAAATAGGCAAAAATTAAGATTCGGTAGAATCGGCACTTACATCGTAAATCTTAGTTTCAATAACCTTATAAGTGGAATCGAATAAAAAGTGCACCATCTTGGGTTCAAATTCCTTTTTGCCGTTCAATACCATTGTAAAATATGGCAGACTAAATTTAGCTTGCTTAACCTCAGGGGCAAAGTTATTGGGTTGTAACTGACCAAATTTGGCAGAATCCAAAATCAATATTTCACGCTTATTGTCAAGGGCATAGCTTATTGCAGCCTTTTCTGCTTCGGCTTGGGAAAAAGATGTATCACAAGCTGAAAATATTAACAAGCTAAAAATCAGAAGTATAGAAGTTTTAAGCCAAATATTTTTCACAGTTGCTTCCATAATTAAATGCCTATACGTTTTGCCTTTGTTAATTTGCGGTATGAAGTTTTTAATAGTTGGATTAGGCAATATTGGTCCTGAGTATGCGGAAACAAGGCACAATGTAGGATTTATGATTGCCGATGTTTTAGCTGAAAAGCATCAGGCAAAATTTATGCCTGATAGGTATGCTTATACAGCTGGATTTAGTTTCAAAGGAAAGCAAATCTACCTAATAAAGCCAACAACTTTCATGAATTTGTCTGGAAAGGCAGTGCGTTACTGGCAACAAAATCTAAGAATTGAAGTAGCAAATACCTTAATCATGGCCGATGAATTGGC
>JAIYDB010000009.1 GCA_027487695.1 Cytophagaceae bacterium
CGAAAATAATAATCAATGTCGTCCTTTCTAATTGAAGGTGGGCGTTCGCTGCAAGGCGAACTGCAACCTCAGGGTGCTAAAAACGAAGCGCTTCAAATTCTTTGTGCCGTTTTATTAACTGCCGAACCAGTAATTATCCATAATGTTCCCAACATTAGGGATGTAAATAAGCTTATTGAGCTAATAGGTTGCTTTAATGTAACTGTCGAAAAACTAGGAGCAGAAAGCTATCAGTTTACGGCCAATAACGTAAATATTGATTACCTAGAAACTGCTGAGTTTGCCGATAAAGCAGCTGCCCTTCGTGGTTCTGTAATGTTATTAGGTCCGCTATTAGCACGCTTTGGTAAAGCCAGAATGCCAAAACCAGGTGGCGATAAAATTGGTCGTAGAAGGTTAGATACTCACTTTATTGGGATGGAAAAACTAGGTGCTCGTTTCAATTACGACCCTGAAACTAGCTTCTATTCGATAGATGGAACCAACCTAACCGGTTGCTACATGCTATTAGACGAGGCATCTGTAACTGGAACAGCTAACGTGGTAATGGCAGCGGTGCTAGCAAAAGGCAAAACCACTATTTATAATGCCGCTTGCGAACCATACTTGCAACAATTGTGCAGCATGCTAAACCGCATGGGTGCTAAAATTAGCGGTATTGGTAGCAATTTATTAACCATTGAAGGCGTAGAAAGTCTGGGTGGAACAACCCATACTATGCTGCCCGATATGATTGAAATTGGTTCATTTATCGGGTTGGCTGCCACCAGTAATGCAGAAATTACTATCAAAAATGCCCGTGTAGATATGCTTGGACTTATTCCAGAGGTATTCCGCAAAATGGGTATTCAGATGGAATTTAAGGGTGATGATATTTTCATCCCTCGTCAGGACCGTTACGAGATAGATACCTTTATTGATGGCTCTATTTTAACCGTATCAGATGCGCCTTGGCCAGGCTTTACGCCAGACTTATTGAGCATAGTATTGGTTACCGCAGTGCAAGCCAGAGGTACCGTGCTTATCCACCAGAAGATGTTTGAAAGCAGACTTTTCTTTGTTGATAAGCTGATTGAAATGGGAGCCCAAATTATTCTTTGCGACCCACACCGTTGTACTGTTATAGGCAACGACCGCAGGAAACTAAGAGGCATCAAAATGAGCTCGCCAGATATTAGAGCAGGGGTATCGTTACTCATTGCTGCCTTAGCTGCCGAAGGCAACTCAGTAATTGAAAACGTAGAACAAATAGACCGGGGCTACCAAAACATCGATGGCAGGTTAAATGCCATCGGAGCCAATATCACAAGGTTATAAAAATACAAAGGGCGATTTTCGAATGAAAATCGCCCTTTTTTTGGGGGTATTGGTTGGTTTATTGGATTACCAACCGTTGGGTACTTACTCCCTTATTACATTGCACTTGCACCATGTAAACCCCCTTAGCGAGGTTACTTAGATTGAGCTCCATTTCAGGTTGGGCTTTTGTAGTGTAAACCAGTTGACCTACAGCATTGGTAATTGTGATGCTTTCAGCATCTAAACTTGTGATTAGGGTAACCATTCCTGTGGTAGGGTTAGGGTATAGTTTTAGATTAGGGGTGTTGGTAGGTTTTTTTGCAGAAGTAATTATTACTGGCGCAGATAGTTCTGATAAACAGCCTGATAGTCTTTCTTGAACGGTAAGAGTATCTGAAGTTCTGATTACTATCCTATTTCCAATAGTACCATTACTCCAAACATATTCAGAGCCAGTATTTGGGTTTATTATGGTAAGAATAGCAGAGTCGCCAGAAATCAAATTATTGATGCTAACACTTACTTGCGGACGATTTAGGTTTATTTGCCTTACCTCAAACGCACTTGAAACTGCCGAAGTACAAGCTCCAGAAATAACAAATACTGAGTAACTACCGGGGGTTGACACAGAAATATTGCGTGTTGTATCACCATTACTCCAAAAGTTACCCACCAGAGCACTTGAGGTTAAGCTGGTTGAGCCGCCTACACAGATTGTATTATTACCGGAAATAATTGGTGTTGGTGATAATGGATTAACCGTTAGATTTAAGGTAACAATAGAATCACAGCCCAAAGAATTAGCAAGGGTATCTAAATAAACACCGGTGATAGTTCTTGATAAACCACCAAATTGATAGGAATTTCCTTGGCAAATTGATTGAGTAATTGACCTTGAAGAAACTGGTCTTACTGTTAGGTTTAAAGTCACAATAGAATCGCAACCCAAAGAATTAGAAAGAGTATCATTGTAAATACCTGCGGTGGTTCTAAATAAACCCCCAAATTGGTAGGTATTTCCTTGGCAAATTGATTGAGTAATTGAACTTGAAGAAACTGGTCTTACTGTTAAGTTTAAAGTCACAATTGAATCACAGCCGTTCCCGTTTAAAAGGGTATCAATATAAATTCCTGCTGAAGTTAAAGATTGTGTTCCAAAGTCAAAGCTAGAACCTTGGCAAATAGTTCTTGAATTAATTGATGATGTAACTGGATTGACAGTCAATGTCAAAGTAACCACAGAATCACAACCCAACAAATCACTTAAAGAATCATTGTAAACGCCTGATTCAGTTCGTGGTAAACCAGCAAATTGGTAGGTATTACCTTGGCAAATTGATTGAGTAATTGATGTTGAAGAAACAGGTCTTACCGTTAAGTTTAAAGTCACAATTGAATCGCAACCCACAGAATTGACAAGAGTGTCTAAATAGACACCTGATACAGTTCGTGATAAACCAACAAATTGGTAAGAATTACCTTGGCAAATTGATTGAGTAATTGATGTTGAAGAAACAGGTCTTACCGTTAAGTTTAAAGTCACAATTGAATCGCAACCCACAGAATTTACAAGTGTGTCTAGGTAGACACCTGATACAGTTCTTGCTAATCCACCAAATTGAAAGGAATTTCCCCTGCAAATTGTCTGAGTAATTTGTGAAGATGATGACTGAATAATAGTCGTTCTGAAAGTATCTGAAACTGCCGAAGTACAAGTTCCTGAAATAACTCTAACTGTATAACTATCAAGATTTGATACTGAAATGCTTTGGCTTGTGGCACCATTGCTCCATAAGTTTCCCGTTGCAGAACTCGATGTTAAAATAGTTGAACCGCCAACACAAATTGTGTTATTGCCTGTAATGGTTGGAGTATTTGGGATAGTACAACCGTGAACACGGGCAATAAACAGGGCATTCAAACCATTAAAACTTATAAAATTGCCCCCAATAATGATTTTACCATCGGCTTGAACGTTAGTTGTATAAACCCAGCTACTTGTCCCTGTACCAGGATTAAAGGTAGCATCCAAACTTCCATTGGCATTTAAACGAGCTAAGTGATTTCTGACTGTATTATTATAGGAAGTAAAACTTCCCCCAATAATGATTTTACCATCGGTTTGCAAGGCTGTAGTCTGAACCCCGTCATTTGCCCCTGTCCCAGGATTAAATGTGCCATTCAAACTGCCATCGGTATTTAGTCGGGCTATTCTGTTTCTGGATGTGCCATTATAGGAAGTAAACAAGCCCCCAATAATGATTTTACCATCGGCTTGCAAGGCAGTTGTAAGAACCCAGTCATTTGCCCCTGTGCCTGGATTAAAGGTCGCATCTAAACTGCCATCGGCATTTAAACGGGCTATGTGATTTCTGGATGTGCCATTAAAGGAAGTAAACCAGCCCCCAATAATGATTTTACCATCGGCTTGAACGGAAGTAGTATAGACCCAGTCATTTGCCCCTGTACCAGGATTAAAGTTAGGATCTAGACTTCCATCGGCATTAAGGCGTGCTATTCTGTTTCTAGATGTGCCATTATAGGAAGTAAAATTACCACCAATAATAATTTTACCATCGGATTGCAAGGCAGTAGTTCCAACCGAGCCATTTGCCCCTGTCCCAGGATTAAAGGTCGCATCCAAACTGCCATCGGCATTTAAGCGAGCTATATTGTTTCTTGATGTGCCATCATAGGATGAAAATAAGCCACCAATAATGATTTTACCATCCGCTTGCAAGGCAGTAGTATAAAGGTAGTTATTAGCCCCTGTGCCAGGATTAAAGGTAGTATCCAAACTGCCATCGGCATTTAGGCGGGCTATTCTGTTTCTAGATGTACCATTATAGGAAGTAAAAAAGCCCCCAATAATGATTTTACCATCCGCTTGCAAGGCAGTAGTATAAATCAAGTTATTTGCCGCTGTGCTAGGATTAAAGGTAGCATCTAAACTTCCATTGGGATTTAAACAGGTTATAAAGTTTATGGAAGTGCCATTAAAGGAAGAGAAAACTCCCCCAATAATAATTTTGCCATTGGCTAGTACAGTAGTAGTCTGAACCCTATCATTTGCTCCTGTGCCAGGATTAAAAGTTGTATCTAAACTACCGTTAGCATTCAATCGGGCTATATAGTTTCTATTAGTGCCATTAAAGGATCTAAAATTGCCTCCAATAATAATTTTACCATCAACTTGCGTAGCTGTAGTTATAATCGAATTGTTTGCCCCAGTACCCGGATTAAAGGTAGCATCGAGACTGCCATCAGCATTCAACCTGGCTATACGGTTTCTGGTTGTACCATTGAAATTAGTAAAAAAGCCTCCAATAATAATTTTTCCATCGGTAAGCATTTCAGTAGTGTGAATAGAACTATTTGCCCCAGTACCCGGATTAAAGGTAGCATCGAGACTGCCATCGGTACTTAACTGAGCTATTCGGTTTCTGGTTGTACCATTAAAGGAAGTAAAACTGCCTCCAATAATGATTTTACCATTTGATAACACAGAAGTAGTAATAACCGTATTGTTTGCTCCAGTACCCGGATTAAAGGTACCATCCAGACTGCCATCAGCATTTAACCGAGCTATTCGGTTTCTGGTTGTTCCATTAAAGGAAGTAAAACTGCCGCCAATAATGATTTTTCCATCGGCTAACACAGAAACAGTACTAATAGTATTATTTGCCCCTATGCCCGGATTAAAGGTAGCATCTAAACTCCCATCGGCATTTAATCGGGCAATAAGGTTTCTGGTTGTTCCATTATAAGAAGAAAAATCGCCTCCAATAATGATTTTTCCGTCCGCTTGCACTGCAGTTGTATGTACAGAACCATTTGCACCTATTCCCATATTAAAGGTAGCATCTATAATCCCATCGATATTTAAGCGAGCTATATAGTTTCTGGTTGTGCCGTTATAGTTAGTAAAATCGCCCCCAATAATGATTTTTCCATCAGCTTGCATTGCTGAAGTTAAAACGTTGTTATCCGCTCCTATACCATAATTAAACTGGTAATTCTCGCCTCTACCGTAATTAAAACTACGGTCTAAATCGCCAGCTCGCTGGGCTAACCCCACCAAAGGTAAGAACAAAACATAAACCAGAATAGCAAAATTGCGGTATAAAGTAGCCTTCATAAACGGTTGGTTATCTTGGAATTATGCTGTAAACATAATGGTTATTCGAAATTTTCACAAGAAATGGTGTTTTTGTCTTTAACTGTGATTTTTGCTCTCACCCCGAATCGTGCTGCCCTGCGGGCAGCACGATTCGGGGTTCGCTTTCATGGGTTGCGGACTCCTTATTTGCTATAATAATTTCACCCCTCCGGAGTTAAAAATAATCATTAGAATCACCCTAATCAAAAAAAGAAACCGTCCTAAACTTCATCAAAAAAGCCCGCAAAGCGGGCTTTTTTGTGTAGTAAAACTCAAAACTAAATTATTTCAACACATAAGTACTTAGTATCTTATACACAGCATCTAAGCCATCGTCTTTTCTGAATTTTTTAGTAATGATGGTGGGCATACCTTTCACTGCTATTTTAAGTTCGCTGTCCATTTCAAAGGTGCCTGCTGTTTCTAATAAATAGAAATCTATAGAGCGGTACGGGATAGTAATAATTTCTAATTTCTTTCCTGTAAGTCCTTGCTTATCAATCAATAGCAAACGCTTATTGGTAAACACAAACGTATCGCGAATCAGGGTAAAGCCTATTTCAATGGTTTCGCCATCAATCATATACTTACCGTATTCGGCCATTAATTTGGTTTCATCAAGCGCAGTTGATAGACCCAATAATCCTGAAAATAGTCCCATTCTTAGTTATAGTTTTTTATTGTTATGGTATTTGATTTATTTCTTTAACCACTTAAACTTTACCTTTTCCTGCTCAGGAGTGGTTTTGTCTAAATAGTCAATATTATAACTTACATACGGGCTTTGCTCAACTACCACCTTCTTAACAAGTTCTGCACCGTCTCTTAAAAGGGTATAAGTAATTTCATCGCCTATCTTGTATTCAGTTGGTTTTGAGGCATTATCTGGATTGGCTTCATTGCCATTCACTAATAATATAACATCGCCATAATAGATGCCTGCTTTGTAAGCTGGTCCGCCCTCTTCTACGGCTGCAACATTTACACCTCCTTTTAAAGGAGTAACACGCATTCCAATTCTTGGGGCTGGAGTTACTGCATTGGCATCGTTAGCTGCAAAACCTGCATAACCTAAGTACACTTCAATAGGGAATCGTTCTGTTCCTTGAATATACTTTTTGAAAAAGCTATCGTAGTTTTTACCTGTAAGAGCAGTAAGTGCTTTCTTGAAATCAGCTTCAGTAAACCACTTGTCCTTGCCTTTGTAAAACTCGTTATAAAGAGCACGCATTAAATCGTCCAGACCTTTTTCACCTTTGGTTTGTCTGGCAATTTCAACGTCAAGCATAAAGGCAATACCACTGCCTTTGGTATAATAGGTAACTGAGATATTGTTCGAGTTTTCGTTTGGACGATAGCCTTTAATCCAAGCATCAAAGCTCGCATCGTGCAGGCTTTGCACCTTACCACCTAAAGCATTAACAGAGAAACCAAGACCACCATTTAGTATTTTCAGGTATTCTGCCTCTGTAATTAATCCCGCTCTGTATAAAGTAAGATCGTCATAATAGGCAGTAAAACCTTCAGCTATCCAAAGTAATGAGGTGTAGTTTTCATTCTCATAATCGAACGGACCAAGTGTTTCAGGTCGCAGTCTTTTTACGTTCCAAAGGTGGAAGTATTCGTGGGCTATCAAACCTAAGAAACCAGAATATTCCTTAGGGTCGTCATAGGCTTTCTTATAAGTTTGAACGGTTGTGCTATGCTTGTGCTCTAAGCCACCACCGCCTTTACCTCGCTCAAGGTTATGAACTATAAATACATATCGCTTACAAGGATGCTCACCAAATATCTTAACCTGCGTTTCTACAATCTTAGTAAAATCTGCACTTAGTTTAGCGGCATCAAAATCGTCTTTGCCAACCATAGCAACTTCGTGTACTACACCTGCAGCCTTAAAAGTGAACGACTTATGCTTTCCTACTTGAATAGGCGAATCGATAAAGGTATCTAAATCAGGCACTTTTAATAAGTAAGGATTCCCTCTTTCAGAATCCAAAGCAGTGCTTATACTGGTCCAACCTTCTAGCGGCTTTATTTGAACAGTGGTGGCTTTTTTCTCCCAACCTTTCACCCACATAAATACAGCGGCTGGGTTTATATAGGCCATCTGATCATCTATATAGGCATTCCTAACAGTGAGCTCATTGCAATAAACTCTGTATCGGAAGCTGAAATTTTGGTTCTTGCCATTTTTGATGCGCCAAGTATTCTTGGCTGTTTTTTCAACAGGCATATCGGCATCGCCAGCCTTGGCAAAGTAGTAATCTACGTTTTTAGAATACTCTCTAACTAAATAACTTCCTGGAGTCCATACTGCCATTTTAATGGTGGTAGCAGGGGCAGTTTGTCCTTTAATATCCATTTGTACCCAGGCATAATGGCCGTTGGGTTCAAAACTAATTTGGTAGTTTAGGCTTTGGGCTTCAAGTTCAGACATAGTAAAGAGAGAAATAATTGCCAAAATCCAAGACAATGACAGTTTTTGGCGTAGTAAACAGCTAATTTGGGTTTTCATTTCGCTAAAGTATGGCAAATCTAATTTATAAGGCATCAGCAGGTAGTGGTAAAACGTACACTCTTGTATTACAGTACTTGTTACTAGCACTTAAAGGTGCCTCCGATGACCGTTTCAAACCTAATTATTTTTCTTCAATACTTGCTATCACCTTCACAAAAAAGGCAACTGCAGAAATGAAGGAACGCATTATTGAACAACTTTGGGAGAACATCCAGCACCCTGAAAACGGGATGGCGGTTCAAATAAGTAAGGAATTAGGCCTCACTTCTGAGGAAGTAGTAAAACGTAGCCAACAAACATTAAATGCTTTATTATCAGAATATGGTAAGTTTTCGGTAGGTACTATTGATAGCTTCTTTCAGCAGATATTAAAGTCGTTTTTGCAGGAAATAGGATTAGCTGCCAACATAGAAGTTGAGTTAGATACCGAACTCATTAAAGAAACCATCGCTACTAATTTCTTAGCCAAGTTGGGTACTGAGGAAGCAGCTAGCAGCACGAAATCCTTAATGGAAATTTATTCGGAGGGACTAGAGAATGGGGAACGAATTTATACATCCTCAATAATCAAGAAGTTAGTTAACCAAATTTTAAGCGAAAGCTTTCAGCCTTTCAGAAGTGCGGTTGAAGTATTGGCAACCAATGCCGATGTAGTAAACTATTACCAAGAACGCCTGAAGAAAATTGTAGCCACTTGGAAAGCAGAAATCTTTGAAACGGTAGATGAAATCATTGCCATTTGTAACAATGCAGGTTTAACGGTTGATGACTTTCCCGGAAAAAGTAGAGGATATTTAGCTGCTATTCAAAAAATGACTGTGCTCAAGAGAAATAATCCAGTTTCAATTGAGCCGGGTAAAGGTTTCCAAAAGACAATTGATGGGAATGGCTATACTTTCAAAGATAAAACCCACGATGCTGCTTCAACGGTATTTTACAAATCTTTGGCAGGACCTAATGATAGGATGTTATACCTATTGGGCGAACCTAAGCGTGCGGCAATCTCTGCAGATATAATGCTCAAGAACTGGTCGAATACTGCCTTAATGGAAGCCCTTAGTTTGGAACTAAAGCTATACCGAGATAATGAGAAGCGGGTTCCAATTTCTGATACAGGTAACCTGCTATCTGGATTGATGCAGGGTAACGATGTGCCTTTTATCTATGAGAAAATAGGCAACCGTTTCCAACACATATTTATTGATGAGTTTCAAGATACATCGTCGCAACAATGGCAAAATCTGTTGCCTTTGCTTTTGAATAATACCGCAGTTGGTAAAGAGAACCTTTTGGTGGGCGATTTAAAACAAAGTATTTACCGTTTCCGTGGGGGCGACGTATCGCTTTTACAACACCGAGCAATTTCAGAGTTGGGTACACATACTATTGAAGATAGGTCAGGCACAATGGATACCAATTTCAGGAGTAGTCCTGAAGTGGTGAACTTTAATAATGCCTTGTATATCAAAGATGGCTTGCCAGCTTTGGTAGTGAATAAATACTTAATTCCTGAGATAGCAAACGAAGAAATTGAGGCAGGCAATATCATTTTAGATGCCTATTCAAGCGAACCCCAACAATGCAAAAGAATAAACCAAAGTGGTTATGTTGAGGTGGCCATCCACGAATTTCAACTTCCTAAAAAGGCCGATAAAAAAGTAGCACCAATAGAAGAAACTGACATTGAGGAAGAAGAAGAAAACGAATCTATTGGTAATTGGGTGAAGCTCCAACTAACCCAAACCTTAGAAAAGCTGGCAGAGAAAGACTTTGCACCATCTGATATTTGTATTTTAACTAATACCCATTCTGAAAGTTGTAAGGTTACTAAATACTTAAATGAATGGCGTTCGGAATTGCTTGAAAGCAAGCAAGCGCATCTTTTGCCTTTTACCAACCTAGTAAATGAAAGCAGCCTAAAAGTTGCCGATGCAATTACCGTAAAGCTTATCATTGCTGCATTAAGTTGGCTTGCCGAACCTAAAAATGAGGTTAAAAAGCTAGAAACTAAATGGCTTTATTCTGTCGTGAAAGATGGGGCTGATAAGGCTAATTTCCCTTTTGAACGACTTATTGAAGACAAATTTATTGACCAAAAGGATGCTGCTATTGAAGGTTTACTAAGGCAAATTTATGTTCGTACCAGAAATCTAGGGTTTTATGAGGTGATTGAAATGCTTATCCGCAATTGGGATTTAAGTCAGAAAGCCGTTTATTATTTAGAAACCAAACACCTGAATGCCTTTACCGATACCGTTATTCACTACGCCAATACGGAAGGTGGTACCCTCAAGGAATTTATAGCCTGGTGGGGCATTAAAGCAGAAAAGTTAAGCGTTTCAGCCTCTGAACAACAGCAGGCAATCAAGTTAATGACCATCCATAAAAGCAAAGGATTGCAGTTTCCTGTAGTTATTATGCCATTTGCCAATTGGGATTTGAAATGGAAAAAGGATCAAGCACCTTCACGCTGGCATATAACCTCATCTTCGGCACCATTGGAGCCTACGACGGATGAACTTGACTTGTTGCAAGGCAGATTGCCTGTGTTTTTGGAATTGAGTAAATCATTCACCACAAGTAACTTCCAAGATATCTATTGCAACGAATTAGAGCTTACAGCCTTAGATGCTTTAAACAAACTTTATGTTGGCACCACTCGTGCTGAACAAGCTTTATTCATTTTTGCAGAATACAAGCCTACTAAAGATCAAAAAATTAAAACTACGGGTCATATCCTAAAAGCAAGGCTAAGTGCGGGTGAAAGTCATATTGAAAACTTCAGGCAAGTAGAACCAAATGAGTTTACTGACGATTATGGCTGGCACAATATTCTAACTTATAAAGTTGGTGAATGGGAACCATTTAAAAAATTAGAAAAGACTAAGGATTCTAAAGCAACAAACCTACCCTTTGAAGAGGCTGTACCTTCTTATGAATGGAGAAATAGGCTGTTTATAAAACCACAAGCAGGTAACTTCTTTGAAAGTGGGGCTTATTTGGCAATGAGTGGAAAGGAAACAGGTCTTTTACCAATCTATAAAAATGTGGTGGGTAATTATTTACACGAGGCACTAGCCCAAGTTAGCAACACCTCAGAACTATTAGGTTGGATTAAAAATGCCCATTTGGAAGGTATTATCAATACTCAAGTAATGGAACAGCTAATAGCCCGAGCAGACTTGATCATTCAAGATCAAGAGCTAAACAACTTACTCAATAGTGGCACTACTGTTTTAAATGAAAGAGTGATTATTACCAAAGATACCTTTCAACAAAAGCGTCCCGATAGAGTTCAATTCACTGATAGTGAAGTTATTTGTATCGACTTTAAAACTGGTGAAGCGAACAAAAAGCACAATGCTCAAATAGCAACCTATATGGAGCTTCTTCAAGAAATGTATCCTAATAAACAAGTGCTTGGCAAGCTTGTGTACATTACTGAAAGCGAACTCACCATTGAAAATGTAGTTGCTAATAACAAAGAAGTAGTTTAATGCAATCATTCAGCCCTAAGCAGGAAGCACAATACAATTTACTGCAACATTATTGGGAGCGATATGAGCAGCCCGCATTTGTTACTGACGATGTTATTCAGGTTCCTCACAGGTTTTCAAAGTTGCAGGATATTGAAATTGCAGGTTTCTTCACTGCCCTACTCGCTTGGGGACAACGAATTACGACTATTAAGAATAGTTTTCGCTTAATGGAATTGATGGATAATGCACCCCATCAGTTCATTTTAAATCATACCCCGAAAGAGCTAAAAGCCTTGGAAGGATTTGTACATAGAACTTTCCAAACCACTGATTTACTAACCCTTATTGATTTTTTACAAGTACATTACCAAACACACCAAAGCTTGGAAACCGCCTTTACCCGGTATTTAAGTCCTGATGCCATCAATACAGAGGCAGCGTTAATTGGTTTTCACAACTTAATTTTTGCCAACCCCTACTACCCTACCCGTACCAAAAAGCATATTGCAACACCTTCAAAAAACTCAGCTTGTAAGAGATTGAATATGTTTTTAAGGTGGATGGTAAGAAAAAAAGCCAATGGGGTTGATTTCGAACTATGGCAAAATATTAAACCGCACCAACTTATTTGCCCTATCGATACCCACGTAGGGAATATTGCTTCTCAGTTAGGCTTAATAAGTCCAAGTACAGCTAACTGGCAACAAGCCATCGCATTAACCGAAGTTTTGAAAGGTTTTTCAGCAACTGATCCAGTTCAATACGATTTTGCTTTGTTTGGTTTAGGCATAGAACAACGCCGAACAGGATTTATTCCACAACTTAAATATTAAGGGCCTGAATAAAGGTTTTGTGTTAAATTGCGAGCATCGCAAGATGTTTTATTTATGATAAAAATTACTTTACCTGATGGTTCGGTGCGTGAATACGCAAAAGGAACCACCCCAATGCAAGTTGCATTGAGTATTTCTGAGGGCCTAGCCAGGAATGTGCTAGCTGCCAAGGTGAATGGCGTAGTTGTAGATGCCAGCCGAACGATGGAAGCAGATGCTACCTTGCAGTTGCTCACATGGAACGATACGGAAGGTAAAGCTACATTTTGGCACTCATCGGCTCACCTTTTAGCTGAGGCATTAGAGGCATTGTACCCTGGTGTTAAGTTTGGTATAGGTCCTGCACTTGAAAATGGCGGCTTCTATTATGATGTTGATTTAGATGCCACCGATATTAAATTCGGCAGCGAGCATTTTGAAGAAGTTGAAGCCAAAATGATTGAATTGGCTAAAATCAAAGCTGAATATATCCGCAAGGAAGTGTCTAAGACTGATGCCATTGCCTACTTCACAGAAAAAGGCGATGAATATAAACTTGAACTAATTGATGGTTTAAACGATGGTGAGATTACCTTCTATTCTCAAGGTAACTTTACTGACTTATGTCGCGGACCACATATCCCGAATACTGGTGCCATTAAGGCGGTTAAAATATTAACCGTTGCAGGTGCCTATTGGCGAGGCGACCAAGCCAATAAGCAGCTAACCCGTATTTATGGCGTTACCTTCCCAAAAGATAAGGAGTTAAAAGAGTACTTAACCTTAATTGAAGAGGCCAAAAAGCGTGATCACCGTAAACTTGGTAAAGAATTAGAACTATTCACATTCTCTGAAAAGGTTGGTGCTGGTCTGCCGTTGTGGTTGCCTAAAGGAACTGTTTTGCGCGAGCGCTTAGAGCAATTTATGCGAAGGGCACAGGTACGTGCTGGCTATTTGCAAGTGGTAACTCCACACATTGCAAGCAAAGAATTATATATCACTAGCGGACACTACGAGAAATACGGTAAGGATAGTTTCCAACCAATTAAAACTCCTGGTGAAAATGAAGAGTTCTTGCTAAAACCAATGAACTGCCCTCACCACTGCGAAATTTACAAGAGTAAGCCTCGCAGTTACAGGGAATTACCTTTACGTTTAGCTGAGTTTGGAACCGTATATCGTTACGAGCAAAGTGGCGAATTGCACGGACTTACTCGTGTGCGTGGATTTACTCAAGACGATGCGCACATCTTCTGTCGTCCAGACCAAGTGAAGGACGAGTTTATGAAAGTGATTGACCTTGTGCTTTATGTATTTAATGCACTTGGCTTTAGCGATTATACCGCTCAAATTTCATTACGCGACCCTGAAAACAAAGCCAAATATATTGGAGGCGATGAGGCTTGGGCACAAGCAGAAGCAGCTATTATAGAATCGGCTGCTGAAAAAGGATTGCGCACAGTTACTGAACTAGGTGAAGCAGCCTTCTATGGTCCTAAGTTGGACTTTATGGTGAAAGATGCACTTGGCAGAAAGTGGCAACTAGGTACAATCCAAGTAGATTATCAATTGCCAAATCGTTTTGAACTAGAATATATAGGTTCAGATAACCAGAAACACCGTCCGGTTATGATTCACCGTGCGCCATTTGGTTCATTAGAGCGCTTTGTGGCAGTGCTAATTGAACATTGTGCTGGTAACTTCCCATTATGGTTGGCTCCTGAACAAATTGCTGTACTTACCATTTCTGAAAAGTATAATAGCTACGCTGAAGAAGTGTATCGTGAATTAGAAAGTCTAGATATCAGAGGTATCTGCGATACACGCGATGAAAAAATAGGTAAGAAGATTAGAGATGCCGAAGTTTCCAAAATCCCATACATGCTTATTGTTGGTGAAGAAGAACAAAAAGCTGGCAAAGTAGCTGTTCGTAAGCATGGCCACGGCGATATTGGTGTAATGACCTTAGAGGAATTTGCTGCCCATTTCCGTGCTGAAGTAGCTGATCAATTGGCTGGCAAACACCACAAAAAAGCAGAAGAAACAGTAAGCGAAGAATAATCTAGCTTTCTAAACTTGTATTCAGATAGAAGTAACCTAATCAGTTACTTCTATCTTTTTTAAATAGATTTTGGCAAACACTAGCCAACCCAAATACAACTTAAGTACAGTATTGAGCGTCTTAACAAGTAGTAATACAATTCTGTACTAATAAACCTCATTCTTGAGTAGTATCTAAATAATGCAAAACCTCCAAATGGTGGACTTGGTAACTCAATACCAACGCCTTAAACCAGAAATAGATAGCGCAATGCAGGCTGTTATTAACAAAGCAGCTTTCATTTCAGGACCAGAAGTAAAGTTATTCGCTACTGAATTAGAACAGTATTTGAATATTAATCATGTGGTACCTTGTGCCAATGGTACCGACGCCCTTCAAATAGCCTTAATGGCACTTAATTTACCAGAAGGAGCAGAAGTGCTTGTGCCTTGCTTTAACTATGTAGCTACTGCTGAAGTAATTGCATTATTAAAATTAAAGCCAGTTTTCGTAGAAGTCGAAGAACAATTCTATGGTATAGATGTAACTAAGCTAGAAAGTTACCTTACCCCTAATACTAAGGTAATTATGCCTGTGCATCTATTTGGACAGTGTGCCAATATGGAAGCGGTATTAGCATTTGCTCAAAAACATAATCTTTATGTTGTAGAAGATGTTGCTCAAGCAATTGGAGCCAAGTACACTTTCTCAGATGGTACCGTTAAAACTGCAGGGTCAATGGGTCATATAGGAACTACAAGTTTCTTCCCAAGCAAAAACCTAGGCTGTATGGGCGATGGTGGTGCCATATTTACAATGGATGCTGAACTAGCGCAAACTATGCGTGTATTAGCTAACCACGGACAAAAACAAAAGTATCAGTACGAATTAATAGGCGTAAATTCTAGGCTTGATACTTTACAAGCTGCCCTTTTAAGAGTTAAGCTTCAACATTTAGACGATTTTGTTGCCCGTCGTAGAAAAGCTGCAGCCTATTACGATACAGCTTTGGCAAATGTGGAAGGCTTGATTATCCCGAAAAGAGCAAGTTTTTCTGATCACGTTTTCCATCAGTATACTTTACAGGTAACAAAAGGCTCAAGAGATGCACTCAAAAATGCATTAGAGGCTAAAGGCATACCATCAATGGTGTATTACCCAGGGTGCTTACACTTACAAGTGGCCTATTGTGGATATGGTTATTCCGAAGGAATGTTCCCAGTAGGTGAACAACTAGCCAAAACGGTAATTTCTCTTCCTATGCACACTGAACTCACTGAAGAGCAACAAGCCTATATTGTTGCTGGAGTGAAGGAAGTTATGGCTGCTATATAATTAGAAGAATAAAAAACAACAATAACTAAGAGGATAGTTCATCAGAGCTATCCTTTTTCCGTTTAGGTGCACGCTTTTTTACTAACAAACCAATATCCTGAAGTTTACGACCCAACTCATCATCTAAGGCAAGTTTGGTGATTTCGTCATCCATACCAAGTACCCTCAACACACTTATGTAAGCACCAATACTTACTGTTTCTGAGCCCTTTTCAACCTCATAAAGGGTTGTACGGCTAATATCTGCTCTCTCAGCCATCAATTCAGCAGAGATTTTTCTACGCAGTCTTGCAAGCTTTAGGTTTGTGCCAAAAACAGCTAGGTTCCTCTTTACACTTGGAAAAACAGCAGATCTTTTTCCTTCCATAACTTTCAGTATAACATACAAATATATTATTTTTTGTTCATTATCCCACCAGTTAATTATAATTTAGCCAAAAAATTTCCTATCTTTAAATTGAAACTTTTTAACTTCAATTGTCCACCGAATTACTTTAAACAAGCATGTTAACTCAATATGAAATTCTTTAAAAAGTTAAATTTTAAAGGTTTCTATCGCCTGTTAGCCTTATAAAGTGAATATCTTTGCAACTGCAATTACCAAACAACTTAAGGCAACAGCCCTGGACTATGCTATTTAATAGTGTACACTTTCTCTGGTACTTTCCTCTTTTTCTAATCGTTTATTTTACTATAAATGAGCGCTTTAGGTGGATGGTGCTACTTGCTGCTAGCATCTATTTCTATA
>JAIYDB010000070.1 GCA_027487695.1 Cytophagaceae bacterium
GCCGCTTATTACCCAATTACGGCCTTGTTTAGTTTAATACCAAAATACTTCCCATCGTTATCAGATAAGCAGCTTCATCAGTTTGAGCAACTGCAAGGTCTGTATGAAGAATGGAACGCCAAAATAAACGTCATTTCTCGCAAAGATATTGACCAGCTGTACGTGCGTCACGTCCTGCATTCTTTAGCTATTGCTAAGGTGCAGCCATTTAATTACAATTCTGAGGTGCTGGATCTGGGTACTGGCGGTGGCTTCCCTGGAATTCCATTGGCCATCATGTTTCCTGATACCAAGTTTATCTTGGCCGATAGCATCGGTAAAAAAATTAGTGTTGTTCAAGGCGTAATAGAAGGTATTGGTTTAACCAATGCGCAAGCCACAAATACCCGTGCCGAAAAAATTGATAACCAGTTCGATTTTGTCGTAACCCGTGCGGTGGCTCCTTTGCCTGATTTAAGAAACTGGGTCAATAATAAGTTTAACCCGAACTGCTACCATAAAATCAAAAACGGGGTGCTGGCTTTAAAAGGCGGCGACCTTAGAGAAGAAATAAAGGAAAGCAAAAAGAAATGCAGAGAGTGGGACATCAGCACCTTTTTTGAAGAAGACTTTTTCAAGGAAGATAAGAAGGTGGTTCATATGCAAATGGTATCGTAGAAAGAGATAATGATTGATAATAATACAAATATCCCAAATCCTGATTTGGACGACGATGAACTATTAGTTGGTGGTTTTGAAGCCTTTGGTGCGCCTTTGGCCGCAGAAGAAAATGAAGAGGAGCTGCACCTACATCATAAAATAGTGGCAGATAAGGGCCAAGGTCCTATTAGAATAGATAAGTTCTTAACCGATAGAATTGCCCACAGTACCCGTACCAAAATTCAGGAAGCGTGCGAAAATGGCTATGTAACTGTTAACGGAAATCCTGCCAAAAATAACTACCGTATTCAACCAGGCGATGTTATTGAAGTTAACTTACCTGAACCCGTTAGGCATAACGAAATCATAGCGCAGGATATACCTTTAGATATCGTTTATGAAGATGACACAGTTCTTGTAATTAATAAGCCAGCAGGTATGGTAGTGCACCCTGCTTATGGCAATTGGGATGGCACTTTAGTCAACGCTTTAGTTTGGCACTTTCAGAACTTGCCAACTGGCAGAAATGGTTCTATCAGACCAGGATTGGTGCACCGTATAGATAAGGATACCAGCGGTTTACTAGTGATTGCCAAAACAGAAACGGCAATGACCCACCTCGCTAATCAGTTTTTCCACCATACTATTGCTAGGGAATACTTGGCTATGGTTTGGGGTGTACCTAAAGAACCAAAGGGAACCATCAATGTAAACTTGGGTAGGCACCCACGCGATAGGAAAATAACCCTAGCCTTTGAAGATACTACCATAGGCAAACACGCAGTTACTCATTATGAAGTGCTCAAGCAAATGCACTATGTAAGTTTGATTGCCTGCCATTTAGAAACGGGACGTACCCACCAAATAAGGGCACATATGCGCTATTTAGGTCACCCGCTATTTAACGATGCTCCTTATGGTGGCGATAAAATTTTAAAGGGAACCACCTTTACTCGTTACCGCCAGTTTATAGATAATTGCTTTAAAATAATGCCTCGCCAAGCACTACACGCCCGTTTATTAGGCTTTGTGCATCCGGTAACAGAAGAATTTATGCAATTTGAAGCCCCATTACCTTCAGATTTCCAACAGTTGCTAGATAAGTGGGAACACTACCTTGCCTATAATGAACAAGCCTAAGCAAATTTTAGTGGCCGATGCTGGTGGTACCAAAACCGCCTGGCTCTATGTAAATACTGCAACCCAAGAACAAAAGCGGTTTACCTCTTTAGGTATTCATCCGCTGTTTTTGAGTGCAAGGCAAATTGAAAATATACTATTAAGAGAAGTAGCCCCACAGTTTGCCAGTTTCCCAGAAACTGACCTGCAAATTTTCTTTTATGGAGCAGGCTGTGAAGCTTCTGACCGACAAGGCATTATACACCAAGGCATACAAACCGCCTTTCCAGATGCTGATATTAACGTAGCATCAGATTTATTGGGAGCAGTAAAATCGCTATGCGGTAAAGATGCAGGTGTAGGTTGCATTCTGGGCACAGGCAGTAATTCTGCCGCTTACGATGGCAACCAAATAACACAACAACAAATATCGCTAGGCTTTTGGCTAGGCGATGAAGGTAGCGGTGGCTATATGGGCAAGGAACTATTGACCGATGCCCTCCGCAAAAAACTCCCTGCTGATTTGCAAGAAAAGTTTGAAGCTACCCATAGGTTAGATTTGGCACTTACCCTAAAAAGGATGTACCAAGAACCGACGCCGAATCAATATGCTGCCTCGTTTACTAGCTTCTTGCGTTTAAATCGTGGACATGATTACGTAGAAGCTTTATTGGACCGTTCCTTTTCGCTATTTATTGAATTAGAATTGCTCAATATGAATAATATTGAATCCCTACCAATTCATTGCACAGGCGGAGTCGCAACCACCTTTGCCGATGCTTGGCAACGCAACCTGAAAAAATATAATTTGATTGTTGGCACCATTTCGGATGATATCCTGCCAGCTTTAGCACGCTATCACCAAGACCAATAATTGCACATTTTTCGAAAGAGAAAACCGCCTTCTTCGCTTAAAAATTTTCATATCGCTTTCAATCTTACTTACTTTGCGCCACGTTTTAAAACCATAGTCTTATTAAATACTAAGGCATAGTTAAATACAAAGGCAGTACATACTATTAAATACCTAATGGAACCAGCAAACGCTTCCTTAAACCCAGAAAATATTCCTCAGCACATTGCCGTAATTATGGACGGTAACGGTCGTTGGGCGCAAAAGCAGGGAGCAGAGCGTTTATTTGGACATAGAAATGCCATTACTGCAGTACGCGATACCGCAGAAGGTTGTGCAGAGTTAGGGGTTAAATTTTTAACACTTTATGCCTTTAGCACCGAAAACTGGGGCAGACCAAAGCAAGAAGTAGATGGCCTTATGGAACTATTGGTGCATACCATTAGTGCTGAAATAGGAACCCTCAATAAGAATAATATTAGGTTAGCCACTATCGGCAATACCGCAGGCTTGCCAGTTACTTGTCAGGCAGAACTACAAGCGGCCATTGCAGAGACTAGCGTAAATACCGGGATGACTTTAACGTTAGCCCTTAATTATAGTGGCAGGTGGGATATTTTAACCACCACCCAAAAACTAATGCAGCTTGCAACCAAAGGCGAAATGCAAGCATCTGACCTTACAGAAGAAGTGTTTAGCCAACATTTGCAAACCGCCTTCATGCCAGATCCAGAACTGCTTATTAGAACTAGTGGAGAATTCCGCATTTCTAATTTTTTGCTTTGGGAAATGGCTTATACCGAAATACATATAACCGAAGTTTTGTGGCCAGATTTTAATAAAGTTGAACTTTATGAAGCCATTAAAGACTATCAGCAACGCGATCGGCGTTTTGGTAAGGTAAATTCAAACACCAGCAACAGCTAAGCAATTTGCCCAAGCTATTGTAAATTCATAAAAGCGGCAATAAAAACACGCTATAAATAAACACATTACGTGAATAAAATATTCGGATTAGTAGCCCTTCTTGTTCTGGTTGTAGCCCAAAGTACCTTTGCCCAAATTAAGTTGGGTGGTGCCGAAAGCCAGTTAGACCTCAACTATTTAGAGCCCAAAGAATATGAGATTGGTGCACTTGAAATTACAGGTACCAAGTTTCTAGATCCTGCTAGCTTAATTGGGCTTACAGGTTTGAAAGTTGGCGATGTTATTACTGTACCAGGCGATAAGCTAAGTTCGGCACTTCGCAAGCTATGGGACTTCGGCATTTTGGCCGATGTGAAGGTGGTAGCTACCAAGGTCGAAGGCAAATTGATATTCCTTGAGTTCCAATTAAAGGAGCGTCCACGTTTGGCAAGGTTTGCCATTAAAGGAGCCAAAAAAGGTCAGGCCGATGATATCAGAGAAAAAATTAACCTCATTAGGGGTAGGGTAGTAACCGATGCTTTGATTAAGAATACCCAAAACACAGTTAAAAAATTCTTCATTGAAAAAGGCTACTTAAACTGCAAGGTTCTTGTAAAGCAAGATGAAGATACTGCCTTGAATAACAGTGTCGTACTACGCATTGAAATAGATAAGGGCAGTAAGGTAAAAATCAAAACCCTCACTTTTGAAGGCAATACCTTCTATACCGATGAGCAACTCCGCAGAAAGCTAAAGGATACTAAAGAAAAGCGTATTTGGCGATTGTTCAAAACCAGTAAGTATATCCGCTCTAACTACGAAACCGATAAAGAAAAGCTAATCGCTTTTTATAATAAAAACGGTTATCGTGATGCGGAGGTATTAAAAGATAGCTTGATTAAGATTTCCGATAAAGAAGTAGCTTTAACTATAAAGATAGATGAAGGCAAGCGCTTTTACTTCCGTAACATTAGCTGGACAGGTAATTACCTATATACCAATAAGGAGCTATCCGATGTATTGGGTATTAAGTCAGGCGATATTTACAACCAAGAAACCCTACAAAAGAAAATTACCTATAACCCTGCCGGTATAGATATAAGTTCTTTGTATATGGACGATGGTTATCTATTCTTTAACGTTGATCCTGTTGAGGTAAAAGTAGATAACGATTCTATTGATATAGAAATGCGTATTACTGAAGGTACCCAAGCTACCATCAGAAAAATATCAGTTTATGGTAATACTAAAACCAACGACCAAGTAATTATGCGTGAAATACGCACCTTGCCAGGTCAGAAATTTAGTCGTTCAGATTTAATTAGAACTCAAAGCGAAATAGCAAAACTAGGGTACTTCAATCCAGAAGCTATTGATATTCAGCCTATCCCTCATCCAGAAGATGGAACAGTTGATATCAACTATACCGTAGAAGAACGTCCATCAGATCAGATAGAATTAAGCGGTGGCTGGGGAGGTTTCTTTGGTTTTGTAGGTACGCTAGGCTTAAGTTTCAATAACTTTAGTATGCGTAAAGTACCAAACTTTAAGGAGTGGACTCCACTTCCTGGTGGCGATGGTCAACGCCTTTCAATTCGTTTCCAAGCGAATGGTAGGCAGTTCCAAACTTATAGTATGAGTTTTACAGAGCCTTGGTTAGGTGGAAAGAAGCCAACTTCATTAACAGTAGCATTATCGCACTCAGTTCAACGTACACTTAGCTCTACCGATAGAAGACTAAGAGTAACTGGTGGTAGTGTTTCCATTGGTAAGCGTTTGAAATATCCTGACGATTTCTTCACGGTATTATTCTCAGCTAACATAAATAGGTATAGCCTAATCAACTACCCTTTCCCAGAATTGGAGCCAGTAGGCGGTATTTACCCTAACCTAGATGCTACCAACTTTAACCTAGCAACTACTTTTGCAAGAAGTAGTATTAATAACCCAACCTTCCCAAGCACTGGTAGTAGTATCAGCTTAACTGTATCGCTTACCCCACCTTATAGCTTATTCAGAGATAAATCGGTTTATCAAGGTACCGCCTCTCAGAAGTACAATCTGATTGAATATAACAAATGGATGTTCGATGCCAGTTGGTTTGTGCCAATTGCTAAGAACTTAGTATTCCATACCCGTACACATATGGGCTTTGTTGGCAGTTACCAAAGCAGCACACCTATTGGTCCATTTGAACGCTTTAAAGTTGGTGGTGCGGGCTTAGCAGGCTTTAACTTCTTATTAGGTTATGACATCATTGGCTTGCGTGGCTATCAGGATGCAATTGTATTTAACGAACGCAGAGATAGAAGTAAAGACCAAGCCGGTGTACTTTATAATAAGTACGTAACTGAATTACGTTACGCCATTTCAACCAATCCATCGGCAACCATATTTGCCTTGGCATTCTTTGAAGGCGGTAACAACTATCTAAGTTATGAAAAGTACAATCCGTTCAAGGTTTACCGCTCGGCAGGGGTTGGTGCTCGTATATTCATGCCACAATTCGGACTTATAGGTCTGGACTTTGGTAGGGCATTAGATAACCTTCCAGGTGAAACTAACGGCGGTAGACAAACCTTTACCTTTACTATTGGTCAACAAATTAGATAATAAGCAAGCAACCCTTTCGGCCAAAAACGCATCTTATATTTAGAAGCAAGTTATTTAGCCACAGAAGTAACCCAGCTATGAAAAAACTACTTCCGCTGCTTTTATTCCTACTTCCATTGCAAACCTTTGCACAAAAGGTAGGCTATCTAGATATGAAGTTTATACTCAGCAAAATGCCAGAGTATAAAAAAGCCGAAGAAGAACTTGGTAAAACAAGTGCCACTTGGCAAAAGGAAGTAGAAGATATGTTTGCTGA
>JAIYDB010000105.1 GCA_027487695.1 Cytophagaceae bacterium
AAATTGAGTGGTGGTCAACGCCAAAGGGTGGCTATTGCAAGGGCTATCCTTAAGAATCCTGCCATTCTTATATTAGATGAGGCAACTTCAGCATTAGATAGCGGTAGCGAAAGACTAGTTCAAGATGCTCTAGATAAGCTAATGGAAGGCAGAACAGCTATTATCATTGCCCACCGCTTGAGCACCATTAAAAACGTGGATAGAATTTACGTTTTAGAGCAAGGACAAATTAGCGAGCAAGGAAGTCCATCGGAATTGGCAGAATTACCAGATGGTATCTATGCCAAACTATTGAAAATGCAGCAAGATTTATAATGCGCTACTTTATTGAATTAAGCTATAACGGAACGCAGTACCATGGCTGGCAAATTCAAGCCAACGCCCATACCGTTCAGCAAGAAATAAATAATGCCCTAGCCAAATTACTTAGGGCACCAGTTTCTTCAACTGGCAGCGGACGTACTGATACAGGAGTTCACGCTTTGCAGCAGTATTTGATGTTTGATTGGGAAGAAGAGTTTGATATTCCCCACCTATTATTCAGGCTTAATAATTCCTTGCCTAAGGATATTGCCATCCATAGGATAATACCCGTTGACGATAAAGCACACGTGCGTTTTGATGCTACCCATAGAACCTATCATTATGTGATAGCGAGGAAAAAAATGGCGCATCATGAAAAGTTAAGCACCAGTTTCTACCATCCTCTGAATGTAGATTTGATGCCAGAAGCTTGCGCTTTGTTGGTAGCTAATAGAGATTTTCAGTCGTTTTCTTTGGTGAATACCGCTGCAAAAACTTTTATATGCGATATTGAATATGCCCATTGGACCCAAAAGCATGATTGGCTTATATTTGAAATTAAGGCTAACCGCTTTTTGAGAGGAATGGTGCGGGCTATAGTGGGCACCATGCTTAAAATTGGTAGAGAACGAATGAGTTTGGAACAATTTCAAGTCGTTATAGACTCGAAAGACCGTAAACAAGCGGCAATGGCGGCCCCACCAGATGGGCTTTATCTTACCCACGTAGATTATCCAGATACAGTAATTCCGCCACCAACGGAAAGTCCTTTACACCGATTGCCAATTTTATACAGCTAAGTTGCGTTATATTTGTTCAGCAATAAAAATTGCGATCACCAATTACCAATCTCAAAAAGCAATCTATCAATTTTGAAGCGGATATATCTATTAAGTATGCTTGTGTTTCTTGCCTTAAATGCGGCTATGGCACAAGGAAAAAAAGAAGTAGTACAACTAAGTGGCTTGGTTGTAGCCGGCGATAACGACCTTGGTATTCCGGGTGTTGCTCTTTATTTACCTAAGGGGGGCAGGGGAGTAGTAACCAACCAATACGGCTATTTTAGCGTCCCTTGTTTGGCAGGCGATAGTATTGTAATAAGTGCAATGGGTTTCCAAAAACAGTATTATAAAGTGCCAGCAGATGGTAGGCAGAGTATTTCGGTAATTATTTATCTGAAAGAAGACCCTTACCAACTACCTACTGTTGAAGTAATGCCATATCCTACTGAAGAGCTGTTTAAAGAAGCCTTTTTAGCGATGAAGTTGCCAGAAGAAGCACAAAACCAAATGAAGAAAAACTTAGACCCTAGGGTTATGGATAAACTTCGTTTTGAAATGCCTATGGATGGCAGTATGAACCACACCTTCTTCCTAAATCAGCAAGTTGCTAGGATAGAAAGCAGATCTTTTTCTCCACAAACTACCCAGTTAACTAACCCATTTGCTTGGGCAAGATTTATCGAGGCAGTTCGTAGGGGCGATTTGAAAAAGAAAAAGTACAAGGATGAATAGATTATTAGCGTTCATCAGTCTTGTAATATGTAGTGCTTTCTTCCAAGTTAAAGCCCAAAATTCAGCCAAAGAAGGGTATAACGCTTATGGTGAAATACATTGCTATTGGGAAAAGACCGATGGGAATTGGGCGCATTTCTATAATCCTATTACCTATTTCAGGGTAACGGATAGTTCAGTATTGTTTTATAGTCCTATTGACGGCTTTAAAAAGCTAGAGAATGTACCAGAAATGCAGGTAACAGACCTGTTTTTTGCAGAAAAACCAAAAGATGTTTTTTACTTCGAAGCTAAAAATCAGAACTTTAAAGAAGGTTTTGCTAGCGGAAACAAAGTTACAGCATTAGGAACCTTAGTTTTTGCTAGTTTGAATATCAATTTGCCTATTGATGTGGTAAAACTGAACACCTATAATTACGAAATCAACTACCAAGGCGATATTCAAAAGCGCACCCAAATATGGCCAAAAGCCGTGCAAGCGCAGTTTACTGGTAAGTTCAGATTGGAAGTTCGGAATATAGCTCCACCGAAAAAGAAATAGGAAATTGCAGCTGATTGTAACATAGGTGACAATACACCTTTCAATAACAAGCTACTTTTGTAAAAAACAAAAACAATGAAGAAAATCGGAATATTGTTCACTTTGCTAGCAGCCTTATTTTTAGGTGCTTGTAGCGAAGTAAATAGCCAAAACACATTAGAAGCTAAAGCTTTTGAAAGCGGCGTTAAAGTCGAAACCAAACCCCAACTGATAGATGTTCGTACTGAAAGCGAGTTTGCGGGCGGCTTTATTGATGGTGCAGTAAACTGGCCTGTAGGTTCTAGCGCGTTTGAAAAGGGAGTTGCTACTTTAGATAAAACTAAGCCTGTTTATGTGTATTGCTTATCAGGTGGTAGAAGCGGCAGTGCTGCAAAGGACCTTGCTAAACTTGGCTTTACCAAAGTGTACAACCTTAAAGGAGGAACTTTAGCTTGGCAAGGTGCAGGGATGAACTTAGTTACTAGTTCTAACGCACCAAAGAAAGAAGCGGGACTTACCCGCGCCCAATATGATGCGCAAATTGCCAAAGGTGAAGTGATTGTCGATTTTTATGCACCTTGGTGTGGTCCATGTAAAAAGATGGAGCCAGACCTAGCTCAAATCAATGCAGAAGGCAAAATTAAAGTAATTAGAATTGATGTGGATAAAAATCCAGAGCTAGCAAAAAGCTTCAATATCAATGAAATTCCTATCGTATATGCTTACAGAGATGGCAAGCAATTGATTACGCTCATCGGTTACCAAACCAAAGAAATGCTGGTTGCACCTTTTAAGCAGTAGTATTGATGTTTCAGTTTTTCGTAAAAAATAAGCGTGCCTTAATATTTATAGTAATAGGAGCATTGGGAGGCTTGGTTTATTGGTACTTTAACCAATGCGATAACGGTACCTGTTTAATTACTGCAACTCCCTATAATAGTATGCTTTATGGTAGCGGTATGGGATATTTAAGCGCAAGGCTTTAATAAACTTTAAAATAAGTAGTAAGAAGTTCCGCTTTTATGCGTTACTTTAAAATCCTGAACTATTCTTACCTATAGTTTGCAAAGCTGTATAATTACTTGTACCTTTGCAACCCTAAAAGCATAGTGTACGTACCAAAAACCTGCTAATATTTTGGCAACTACGCATCCCAACGGCAGAAAGAGCTTCGCCTCAGTTAAGCCACCTATTGATTATCCAGATTTTCTGGACTTGCAGTTAAAATCGTTTGAAGATTTCTTCCAACTAGAATCGCCTGCCGAATCTCGTGCGAAAGAAGGTCTGTATAAGGTGTTCATTGAGAACTTCCCAATCAGCGATAGCCGCGAAAATTTTGTTCTTGAATTTATCGACTATACAGTTGATCCTCCTAAGTACTCAGTAGATGAGTGCGTAGAGCGTGGTTTGACGTATTCGGTATCGTTAAAGGCGAAATTGAAATTGAGCTGCAACGATAAAGATAACGACGATTTCCAAACTATTGATCAGGATGTATTCTTAGGAAACATTCCTTATATGACCCCTCGTGGTTCATTTGTGATCAATGGTGCAGAACGTGTTATTGTATCTCAGTTGCACCGTTCGCCAGGTGTGTTCTTCGCTCAAAGCAAGCACACAAACGGAACAAAACTTTACAGTGCACGTATTATCCCTTTCAAAGGAAGCTGGATTGAATTCGCTACCGATGTAAACAACGTAATGTTTGCTTACATTGATAGAAAGAAAAAGTTCCCAGTTACTACTTTGTTAAGGGCTATTGGCTATTCAGCCGATAAAGATATCTTAGACCTATTTGGTTTAAGTGAAGAAATTAAAACCGATAAGAAGAGTATTAAACAAGCGGTAGGTCGTAAGCTTGCTGCAAGGGTACTTAAAACTTGGGTTGAAGATTTCGTAGATGAGGCTACTGGTGAAGTAAACTCAATTACTCGTAACGAAGTAGTTCTTGAGCGTGATAGCATTGTTCAAGAAGAAGATTTAGATGCCATTACCGATACTGGTGTAAAAACCATTATTGTGCACAAGGCAGATGCTGATGTTAACTACTTCAGCATTATCTTCAATACGCTTGCTAAAGATCCTGCTAACTCTGATAAAGAAGCTCTTGAGCAAATTTATCGCCAGTTACGTAATAGCGAAGCTCCAGATGAGCAAAGTGCCCGTGAAGCAATTCAAGGCTTGTTCTTCTCTGAGAAGCGTTACGATTTAGGTGAGGTAGGTCGTTACAGAATTAACAAGAAATTAAATCTTTTAACTGATATCGAAACTCGTGTATTAACGAAGGAAGATATTGTTGAGATTGTTAAATACCTAATCAGTCTGATTAACTCTAAGTCCAATGTCGATGATATTGACCACTTAAGTAACAGACGTGTACGTACCGTAGGTGAGCAACTTCATAGCCAATTTGGCGTAGGTTTAGCTCGTATGGCTCGTACCATTCGTGAGCGTATGAACGTACGTGATAACGAAGATTTTAAGCCAGTAGATTTAATTAACGCACGTACATTAAGTTCGGTAATCAACAGCTTCTTTGGTACCAACCAATTAAGCCAGTTCATGGACCAAACTAACCCACTAGCAGAAATTACGCACAAGCGTAGGCTTTCAGCGCTAGGGCCAGGTGGTTTGAGTCGTGAGCGTGCAGGTTTCGAGGTACGTGACGTTCACTATACTCACTACGGTAGATTATGTACCATTGAAACACCAGAAGGACCAAACATTGGTTTGATCAGTTCACTTTGCGTTCATGCAAAAGTGAATGGTATGGGTTTCATTGAAACTCCTTACAGCGAAGTAGTGGATGGTAAAGTATCTGGTAACGTAGTGTATTTGACCGCTGAAGAAGAAGATGGTCAGAACATTGCACTTGCCAATGCAGCCTTAGATGATAATGGTAACTTTAAAGTTGATCAAGTGAAATCTCGTTATGAAGGCGATTTCCCTATGGTTAACCCAAGTAACCTAAACTATATGGACGTTGCTCCTAACCAGATTGTATCTGTTGCGGCTTCAATGATTCCATTCTTAGAACATGACGATGCTAACCGTGCCCTAATGGGATCGAACATGCAACGTCAGGCAGTTCCATTATTACGTCCGGAAGCACCAATTGTAGGTACTGGTTTAGAGCGCAGAGTTGCACTTGATAGCCGTACACTAGTAATGGCTGAAGAAGACGGTACTATTGAATACGTAGATGCTAAGTTAATTAAGGTTCGTTACGACCTTACTTTTGAGCAAAGCATCGTAAACTTTGGTGGCGATGTGAAGTCGTACCAATTGATTAAGTTCCGCCGTACTAACCAAGATACTTGTATTAACTTAAAGCCAATTGTTAAGAAAGGCCAAAAAGTTAAGAAGGGCGAACCGTTGGTAGAAGGTTATGCTACCAATATGGGTGAGCTTGCCTTGGGTAGGAATATGTTAGTAGCCTTTATGCCTTGGCAGGGTTACAATTTTGAAGATGCGATTGTAATTAACGAGCGCGTAGTTCGTGAAGATATCTTTACTTCAATCCACATCGAAGAATTCCAAATGGAAGTTCGCGATACTAAGCGTGGTGAAGAAGAACTAACCTCAGAAATTCCTAACGTAAGTGAAGATGCAGTACGTAACCTTGATGAAAATGGGGTTGTACGCATTGGTGCTGATATTAAGGAAGGCGATATTCTGGTAGGTAAAATCACCCCTAAAGGTGAAAGTGATCCTACTCCAGAAGAAAAGCTACTTCGTGCTATCTTTGGTGATAAGGCAGGCGATGTGAAAGATGCTTCAATGAAAGCACCTCCATCGTTAAAAGGTGTGGTAATCAATACCAAACTTTTCAGCCGTCCTAAGAAGGATAAGGAAGTTCTGGAAATGAACAAGAAGCGTGTTGCTGAACTAAGCAAGCGTTATAGTAAAGACTTAACCGATGTTCGTAATTTGGCTATTACCAAGTTGGCAGAACTTTTAGCAGACAAAAACTCTGCTGGAGTGAAGCACAAGTTTGGTGAAGAGTTAATTACCAAAGGTGTTAAGTTCACAGCCGTAAACATCGAAAGTAACTTGTTCCCTGAAAAGAACCCGTTCAGAGATGAAAAGGGCTATGCAGTAGCGGAAGAAGTTAACTTGATTGCTGATGTAATCTTAGATAACTGGACAGATGATGCTGCAATCAACAAGATTGTTGTTGATTTGATAAAGAACTACAACGTACGCAGAAACGAAATTTCTGGACGCTACAAGCGTGAGCGTTTCGCCTTAGAAGTTGGTGATGAATTACCAGCGGGTATTGTGAAGCTTGCCAAAGTATATATTGCCAAGAAGCGTAAGCTTAAAGTTGGTGATAAGATGGCAGGACGTCACGGTAACAAAGGTGTTGTTGCTCGTATTGTACGTGATGAAGATATGCCATTCCTAGAAGATGGACGTCCAGTAGATATCGTATTGAATCCGCTAGGTGTACCTTCAAGGATGAACTTGGGTCAGATTTATGAAACTGTATTAGGTTGGGCTGGATTGAAGTTAGGACGCAAGTATGCTACCCCTATCTTTGATGGTGCTACCGAAGAAGAAGTAGTAGCTGAACTAAACGAGGCAGGCCTACCAGAATTAGGTAGAACTGAATTGTACAATGGTTTAACTGGCGATAAGTTTGATCAGAAAGTAACCGTAGGTATCATCTATATGTTGAAACTAGGTCACTTAGTAGATGATAAGATGCACGCTCGTTCAATAGGACCATACTCATTGATTACGCAACAGCCATTGGGTGGTAAAGCCCAGTTCGGTGGTCAGCGTTTCGGGGAAATGGAAGTTTGGGCATTGGAAGCATTTGGTGCTGCCAACATACTACAAGAAATCTTGACCATTAAGTCAGATGATGTAGTAGGTAGAGCTAAAGCTTACGAGTGCATTGTAAAAGGCGAAAACATGCCTAAGCCAAATATCCCAGAATCGTTCAACGTATTAATGAACGAATTACGCGGACTAGCTTTAGAGATTACGCTACACTAGTAGTAAATCCTTAAAATAATTAAACCCCTTAAAGGCAACTTTGAGGGGTTTTTTGTTTGGGTTGCTTTTGCGAATTAACCGTAAAGCTTAACTGTTGCTCGGTAAGGAAGTTAAATTGCCATATAAAGATTTAGGTAACGATGGCTTATTAGTTGTCGTTACCGTTTAATAGCTAATCAACCTACATCCAGTTTTATTAATTTTAGGTGGTTGTGGATTGCATACACTTGGCTAACCTTGGTTTTTATTGCTATTTGGTGCTATGTTTGTAAGAATACTCCACTATTATGAGCATTAAGATACTTTTTGACCCGTTAGACGAAGATGCCTTTGAATATGGCTATCAGTCTAATACGTTGTTTTTTACCTCCCATATCTACTTTGATATTTTTCCAGATTATGCCAAGGCTTCAGTTGCGATAATTGGTGTGCCTGATTTTCCTGCTCTTTCAGAAGGCGTAGCCCCAACTTATATCGCAAACGATATTAGAAAAGAGCTCTATAAAATGAGCTTTAGTATGAAGGAGCAATCCATTGTTGATTTAGGGAACCTACGCCCTGGTCCCACCTCTGAAGATACCTACCGCCGACTTACAGAAGTGGTTGAGTTACTTTCAGATAAGGGTACTTTAAGTATCATCATCGGTAAATCACAGGTTTATACCCTAGGTCAGATTAAAGGACTTAGTCATAATTCTGACTTACTAAACATACTCATTGCCGATGCGGTAATGGATATGGATACCAGTTTAGAAGCGACTGTAGAGCAATCGTGGTTAGACCATACGCTTACCCACTTTGCCCCTAAAATATCTGAGGTTGTGCATTTAGCGCATCAATCGCATTTGGTTAATCCGGAGCATACGCTCACTTTCGATAGGTTGAATTTTAATCAGTTAAGGCTGGGCGAAATCAAATCTAATACCATCATTGCAGAACCTTATTTACGTGATGCACACGTGCTAAGTTTTGATTTACAATCATTAATAGGTACAGAATTTAAGGCATTAAAGGAATTGCGCCCCTTCGGATTATCGCCAATGGAAGCGGTGCAATTATGTTGGTATGCAGGGCATAGTCAACATTTACAAACTGCGGGTTTTTATGGTTACGAGCAAGCGAACGACGATGGCTTGAGCGCTTCTATTGTGGCTACCATGATTTGGTACTTGATTGATGCTCGCAATTATAGGATTGACGATGCCAGTTTTGCCGACTCTAGTAATTTTAGGAAGTTTACCTTCAGCTTTACTGATACGGAACATATTACCTTTTATAGGAGTCTGAAAACAGGACGCTGGTGGTTTGAAGTATTGGCTGATGATATGCCTACTCAATACATAGCTTGCGACTTGCAAGACTACCAAGATGCTAGCAATGGCGATATCCCTACCAGGTATATGCGCGCTTTGTTACGATTGGCGGAGTAAAGGGTAGTTTGTTTTTGTAATTTTAGTTAGTAGCATTGTATAAGGTTTACTTATCTAATCGCTACTATATGAAACTTCGTCTTTTATTTGGTTTAATTGGGGTGTTCTTATGTGTGTTTACCGCAGGTTGTGGCACGGTGATTTCTACACGAGAAAGCACAACGCTTGATAGCACCGGCGATACTTTAACCACGGAAGTAAGCACAGTTAAGTTTTCTTCTTTAGATGGTATTAAGTCTGATTTTGAAGCATTTGCCGATATTTACAGAATTAAAGAATTAAAGTTTATTTCTGAAAATGAAGGCTATTTTAGGTCCACAATTAAAGACTTAGATAGTGTTCATTTTATTAGCAGAAATGGAGATTTAGGTCAAAATTTCATTTTTTCAGGACCCAAACTGAAAAATGTTTTTAGTGTAGAAATATCAGCTGAAGGTGAGGAATTAGTTGCCGTGCTTAAAGTTTCAAATTCATTGGAATCGGCAATGCAAAATATATATAGTACCAAGCATTCGGTATCGCTTTACAATGAAAAGGCGCCTATCAGTCAAGGTATTACAGAAAATTCTTCTCCAGCATTTGCCTTACCTCGTCTAACCACCATTTTAGCCATGGAGGAAGCAGGCGATTTTAAAACAAAGCTTAGTTTATCTGGGACCTCAGTAGAACTTAGTGGCGAAGCTTCTTATGAAAGCTGCAAAGCAAATCTAGAAAAGGCTGCAAAAGAGCAATGTGGTTTAAGTGGTTACAAGCAGCTATATCTGTTTATTAGAAATAGCGCTGAAAATCAATTGGAATACGAGGGTTTTATGCGTTTTGAATGCAAATAGAAAGCTTAATTTGTTGTGGGTGGTGTCGTCTTCTTCTTTTTAACGAAACTATAGCCAACACCAAAGCCGACAGCTTGTAATAATTGCCATTTACGTTTTGTGGTTTCAACAACGGTTTTACCGTTTGCATCGGTACTGGTACGATCAGGAAACTGAACGTTAGGATCGTAGATGGTATGAACCAATAAACTGAAAGTAAAGGCCTTCAGGAAGTTCATATTTAATTTGTTACGCCAGTTTACATAAACGCCATTGTTTTTGGTGAAACTAGTGAACATAAATAATCTGCTTTCGGCAGTTATTTTGAGATTTGGGGCATTGTACAACTCCTTTAAATAATCAAAGCGAACGCTACTTCCTAGTTCATACAAGGCAGTTTTTCCACTATCAATGCCAAAGCGAGTTACATCAATATCAGGTGCTGTTATCAGGACTTGTCTGGCAGTTATTGGTGCAATACGGGCATAAATACCTTTTGGTTTGTATTCATATACCAAACCGAAACCTTCGCTAAATATACCTGGGGCCATAAAGGTTGAATTGCGTTTGGTAGCGCCAGGG
The DNA here is from genome assembly GCA_027487695.1 of Cytophagaceae bacterium. Classification (GTDB taxonomy): domain Bacteria; phylum Bacteroidota; class Bacteroidia; order Cytophagales; family Flexibacteraceae; genus JAIYDB01. The sequence goes on from JAIYDB010000105.1 coordinate 10,163, forward strand.
TCAGTAGCGTAATTATAGCCATTGGTAAATTGGGAAATACCTTCACCAAATGCAGTAACCGACCAGTAATTATTCAGCAAATAACCATACTTGGTATTAAATTCAAGGTAGTCTTGCACTTTTTGGGGTGCTTTATCCTGAACCTTATTAATACCATAAGATGCATCTATAAGACTTAGCCAATAGTGCCTGCCTTTTCTGTAGTTAGCAAACATACCTGTTTGCATAGCTAAGTTAAAGGTATTAGAACCACCTGCTTGCCAATCGCTTAGCTGTTGCTGGTTGAAAGTAAGTGCCGAAGTAATACCAAATTTCCAAGGAGAAATAGAATCAGGAACACCAATCAGCGATTCTATTTTTTCACCAGCTTTTTCGTCAAATTTCTTGTCTAAATCATCTGCATTTTGGGCAAGACAAAATACCGACGGTAATAATCCGCAGGTGAGAAGGAGTAATTTTTTAAGCATAATGGTAATAAGACTTGCTATTTTTTGGCGAGCAAATCTCTGATTTCGGTAAGTAAAATTTCTTCTTTAGTAGGTGCTGGAGGAGCGGCTGGCGCTTCTGGAGCGGCTTCTTCGTTTCTGCGAAGGCGGTTATAAGCTTTTATCACCATAAAAATCACTAAAGCCACAACTACAAAATCAAAACAGTTTTGCAGAAACGAACCATAGTTTAACGATACATCGGGTGTACCTGCTACTTCTGACTTTAGCAAAACTATTTTTAGTTCAGAAAAATTAACTTTCCCTAAAAGTAAACCTAGTGGTGGCATTACAATATCGTTCACCATAGAGGTTGAAACTTTGCCAAATGCACCACCTATTACTACCGCTGTAGCTAAATCAATCAGGTTTCCACGAGAGATAAACTCTTTAAATTCTTTAACAAAGCTCATTGGCGGTAATGGGTTTTTGGGTTGGGGTAAAATTATTCTGGCAAGTATAAGAAAAACTTTAAAGAATATAAGGTAGTGCAATTCAAGCTATTCTTAAAAATGAACTTGCTAGTTATTGGCAAAATAAGTACATACTTGGTACCTTGCCACTTTAATAGATAGTATGAAAATTTCTCTTTCTTGGCTTAAAGAATTTATTGCCCTTCCGGAACCTATTGAAGAAGTAGCAGCTTTGCTTACTCGTTCTGGTTTAGAGGTAGAACATATAGAAGCGGTTGAACAAATTAAAGGTGGTTTAGCAGGCTTGGTTATTGGTCAGGTTCTTACTTGCGAACGCCATCCTAATGCCGATAAATTAAGCGTAACTACGGTTGATGTTGGTGCTGAAGAGCCCTTACATATTGTATGTGGTGCGCCTAATGTTGCTGCTGGTCAGAAAGTTATTGTGGCTACCGTAGGTGCTATGCTTTACCCATCTGAAGGGGAGCCATTCCAAATTAAGAAGTCAAAAATTAGGGGCGAAGCCAGCGAAGGGATGATTTGTGCCGAAGACGAAATTGGTCTTGGTCAATCACACGCTGGTATTATGGTGCTTGAAACTGCCCTTGTGAATGGCACTCCTGCCGCTAAATACTTCAATCTTGAAAACGACTATGTCATTGAAATAGGACTTACGCCTAATAGGTCAGATGCTGCTTCGCATTTTGGGTTAGCGAGAGATTTGAGGGCTTTATTAGGTAGGGCTACTTGTATGCCTCAGTTAACTGAGGTGCCAAAAGCTTTCGCTGAATTACCTATTTCAGTTGTAATAAACGATACAGATGCTTGTCCTAGATATGCGGGCTTGGTAATGACTGGGGTTAAGGTAGTTCCTTCGCCTGAATGGTTACAAAAGCGATTGAGAGCCATTGGTTTGAACCCAATCAATAACATTGTTGATATTACGAATTACATCCTTCATGGCATTGGTCAGCCACTGCATGCATTTGATTATAGCAAAATAGCAGGTGGTCAAATCATAGTTCAGAAGCCTGAGGCAGGTACCCAGTTTATTACCCTTGATGGTGCCACCCGTACCCTTAATGGCGATAATCTGATGATTTGTGATGCCGAAAAGCCATTGGCAATCGCTGGTGTTTTTGGTGGTGCTGAAAGCGGTATTACTGCTGAAACAAATACTATTTTTATTGAAAGTGCATACTTTCAGCCATCAAGTGTTAGGAAAACGGCACAGCATTTCAGCTTAAAGACCGATGCTAGTTTCCGTTACGAACGTGGAACCGATCCTAATATCTGTGTATATGCCTTGCAATTGGCTGCTACTTTGGTGGCTGAAATTGCAGGTGGTGCAGTAGCAAGTACCTCAATAGATGTTTATCCTAAACCTATTGAAAATAGAGTTTTCGAGGTGAAATACGCCTATTTAGATACCATTATTGGCACCTACCTAGATAGAGAGCTTATTCATAGCATATTGAATAACTTGGATATTGCCACTGAGGTAATTGACGAGGGTATGTACGGACACCAAGGTTTTGAAAATTCGTTCAAAGTGAGTGTGCCGCCTTATAGAGTAGATGTTACCGGTCCGGCAGATATAGCCGAAGAGATTATTAGAATTTACGGAATAGATAATATTCCGTTGCGTTCAGATATGGCTACGGCATTTATTTCGCCTTTCCCGAAGGTGGATAATGATACGATGCAGTATAGCTTCAGCAACCAGTTGGCTGCTTTAGGCTATGTGGAGATGATGAACAACTCATTATGTTCGCCTGTATATTCAGCCTTAACAGGGGTATTGAATCCTGATGAAGATGTGGATATTCTTAACCCGATTAGCGAAGAACTATCTGTAATGAGGCAATCGTTGCTATTTAGTGCCTTACAAACGGTATTGCATAATGTTAATAGACGTCAACAGAATTTAAAGTTGTTTGAATTCGGTAAAGTATACCGTAAAAAAGAAGCAGGCAAATACGAAGAAGAACGCATGCTAAGCCTTGTGCTTACTGGTAATATGCAGGCAGAAACTTGGTTAAGTGAAACAGAGCCAAGTTCGTTCCATCAGTTACAGCAAGTGGTTAATAACCTTATCCAACGCTTGCGTTTGGAAGTGAGTTTGCATACACTACCAAGTTCAGATATGTACCACTTTGGCTTAGAATTGCAAATGAACAAGCGTAGAGTAGGTTTAATAGGCTTGGTGAATACTGCATTCGCTAAGCATTTTGAAGTGAAGCAGCCCGTTTATTATGCAGAATTGCATTGGGAGTATTTGCTAAAGAAATACAAGCCAGAACTTAAAGTGAAGGAAATAAGCAAGTTCCCTGAAGTACGCAGAGATTTATCGTTAGTACTAAATACCGATACCACCTTTGCCGATGTGGAACGTATTGCATTTGCAACCGATAAAAAGATACTTCAGAAAGTTAATGTATTTGATGTGTACCAAGGTGAAAACCTAGGTGAAGGCAAAAAGAGTTATAGTGTAAGCTATTTCTTGCAAGATGCTACCCAAACCCTTAACGATGCCGTTATTGATGGACTTATGGATAAGCTAATTGCTGCTTACGAAAAACAATTGAATGCCATCATCAGAAAATAGTCATGCGTTTATACTCCTTCTTTATTGCCATAGTTTTGTTTGTCGGTTTGCTTTCATTTGAGAGTAATGCCCAAACAGTGATTAATATTTCTTTCAAAGTAATTGTGCCAAAGTACAAATTGAAAGGATTAAAATCGTTGGAAATAAGAGGGAGTGGTGAGCCATTATCGTGGGATAAACCTACCTTATTAACCAAAGTTAACGATTCTGTTTTTGCTACCGAAATCTACTTTAAACCTTCTGTAAGAGCTATTGAGTATAAGTATGTAATCAATGGTAAGGATTGGGAGGAGTTAGCTTATAACCATATAGCTTCAGTTAATAATGGAATAAGCGTAATAGATAGATTCGGAACACAAGGCACTTACTATCCTGAACAATTCCGATTTATCCCAAAATCGGCTCTAACAGCCGACTTAAGTTTAATAGCTAAAGCAGTTCCTGAATTACATGCCGGCTTTGATAGGTACACCAATCAAAAGGAATTTATTGAGAAAGTAAGTGAGGTAATGAAAAACTTACCAAATTTATTAACCGATGCCCAAGTTTATTTGGCAATTTCTGAAATAATGGCAACGCTAAAATGCGGACATACCTATGCCAATTTCTATAATCAGAATGCAGTAACCCACCATTTGGTATTCGATAGGCCAGATAAACTGCCGTTTACCTTGCAGATTACTGATAAGCAAATATTTATTGTTAAGAATCTTTCAAACTTGAAAGGTATTGAAGCAGGTAGCGAAATACAAAGTATTAACGGCATACCAGCAGCTGATATCATTGCAAAATTACTTACCCTTGTAAAGGCCGATGGAGAAAATAATGGTAAGCGTATTTCAGATTTACAAGTTACTGGCTTGGGGAAATATGAGGCATTTGATATTTATTTCCCGTTACTATTTCCTGCAAAGAAAGGAAATAAGTACACCTTACAAATATTACCATTTAGAAGTACGAGCAATTTAGAAATAGATGTAACCACTATTTCAAGACAAGAAAGGAAAGATTTATTACAGAAAAAATATAATATCAATGATTTGCCAGCCGATAGTTTGTTTCAGTTTAAACTTATAAACGAAGGAAAAACTGCATACTTGAAATTAGGAACTTTTGTAGATTATAACCTTGGATTAGATTGGAAAAAGTTTTTAGCCAACGCTTTCAAAACCATTGAGAAGAAAAAAATCAGCAGCTTAATTATTGATATTAGGAATAATGAAGGCGGAACAGATAATATCCCTGCTGAATTATTGACCTATATACTGAATAAGCCAATCCAGATTGAAAAGAGTATGGACTTGGTACGTTATCAAAAAATGAAGCCTTCATACGCTTCGTTTATTGATACTTGGGATAAATCAGTATTTAATTTTACAGGAAAAGTAGAGCCATACCAACAAGGATATTTTAAGCTATTGAATACAGAAAATAGCTTAGCTGGTATTAAACCTAAAAAGAAGGTTTTTAAAGGTAACATTGTATTGTTAGTCAATGAAGCGAATAGTTCTGGGACATTTTTAATGGCTAAAATTGCCAAGTATAATAAGCTTGCTACTTTAGTTGGTACTGAAACAGGAGGCGATAATAGGGGCATCAATGCAGGTGTAATTGGTTTTATGCGCTTACCAAGTACCAAAATAGAAGTAGATATACCTTTAATAGGTACCTATTACAATGAAGGTAAGCCTGGCGGTGTGCAGCCAGATATAAAGGTACAAGTACCTGCTATGCCATTCTTGTATGAGAAGGATTTTTACTTGAACGCTGCTTTGGAGTATATTAATAGGAAGTAATTTTTGAAGGCTAGGCAACGGTTTTGGGGGTAAAGACTGTCTATTAGGTATCAGTAGGTAGTTTTTGATATTTCTAAAATTGAAATTTTAGGAATTTTACGGTTACTTTCTCCTTAGAAATAGAATAAAGAAATAGCAGTATTAATTACTGTACTACTCCTTTGTGCTTTTTTGAAGAGATATTGTTTAAAATAAAGTTCTAATGCTCTAATTATTAGTGCTATGCATATACTATTACGCTATTTACTTATTTTTTTTGTTGTTGTATTGGCTGCTAACATAGCTTTTGCTCAGCGTGATATTACTTACATAGATTTACCTGAACCTAACTTTATCCAAAATCAACTGCCAAGTTATTCTGAGTTTAGGCAGCAGGAATTGGCGAGGGTTAATAGTGTGAATAATGCAAATAATTTAGTTGCGCCTACTGTTATAAATCCCATAAATATTGTTTGTACAAGGAGTCCTTTTATTTTAAATGTTAGCGTTATTGCTGCAGGAGGTGGTTCTATAGCCTTTATGCCTACTGCTACATCTACCTGGCAATTGATTTCAAGAACTGGTAATGTATTTATAAGTGTTAGTGCCGATACCACCTTTTATGTAGCAGAACTAAATGCTACCTTAGATACTATTGGTCCTAGGGTGCCAGTTTCCGTAGTTTATAGGGAGCCACCAAGTCCTTTAAACTTACCTCAGGAGTTTGTATTGTGTCCTGATGTTGAAAATAGATTGAATTTTAATAATCCTGAAGGACTGCCTGTCTTTTTCTCTGGTGCATTTAGCGGAAGTACCAATGGAAACTTTATTATTGTACCTGAAGGCGCAAGTGGAATAGTTAGTGCTACTAAGTCAAATGGTCCTGGTTTAGGCTGTGCTATCGTTCAATTAATGACGGTAATACCCGCCATACCTACTCCCACAATTTCACCTAATAACTTGTTGTTTTGTAGTAGGCCAGAGGATGTTTTATTTGCTTCAGCAAGAACAATTAGATACGATATTTATAGATTGGAGACTGATCCAAATCCTATTTTGTCCATAGTTCCTGGTGAGTTGGTACCAGCTTCTGTTTTTATAGGTACAGATTCTTCCTTTTATATCGCAGCTATTACTTCACCTCAATGTGCTGGAATAAAGCAATTAGTTACTTATTCCATATTTTCAGATTCGGTAAATGCTGGTAATGATATTGTTTCCTGTGTAGGTGTTACTTCTAGTCTTAATGCAACAGCGCCTAGGTCTGGTCAAACGGGTAGGTGGGAGGTAAATCCTAACATCACTTTTTCAAATAGGAATATTCCGAATAGTACAGTAACTGCTTCAAGTGTTGGAGTTTATGAACTCGTATGGGTAGTATCAAGTCCACAATGTCCAGATAAGACTGATAAAGTTACCTTCACTGTTTCTGGCTTTAATCCTATTCAAGCCACTAATGATATTATTGCTTGTGAACAAACAATTGAAATACCTTATTTCGCTTCGCCTAATGTGCAAGTGGCATTGTATCCAAATGCTAATGGTACCAATCCAATCACAGTGGTTAATAGTGGGCAGCCAATAATTGTTACTCAAACCGCTGAGCAGGAAAGGTATTATTTGGGTTATGTAAACGCTGAATGTCGGACCCCTTTGAAGGAAATTAATGTTACTAGAAGTGTTCAACCTATTGTGAACTTTGCAGAAAATTATAAGGTATGCCAACTTTTGAATACCAGTATTGTTGTTAGAAATCCGATTGTAAATAGCGGATTGCAACCGCTTAAACTAGGTACCTTTAGTTCAAATACATCTGGCGTAATTATTGATTGGAACAGTTCAGGAGCTTTTCTGACAATAAGCGGATTGCAACTAAATAATTTTTATACCATAAGGTATGAATATTCAATAGGTAATTGCCCACCTGCGCTAGGTTCATTTGTGATTGATACTTATGGCAATCCGCCAATTCCTGAAAGTGATTTAGAAATCACAGTTTGCTCTCCTAATTATACACTAAATTTACCAAAGGGGCTAGAAGGGAATAGTGTTTATTTGGATGGCGTAACAGATGGAGGTACAAATTCGAATGCCACAGGAGTATTTCCTGTTTTTTTATCAAGGCCTGTAACTATATATAAGTATGGATTTTTCAATACTGAATGTGGCAGAGGGCCATCAAGACAGATTACGATAAATTATGCCTTACCCTTCCAAGATTTTACCAAGATTCCTAATATCGTTGCCAAATTGGGAGATCAGGTTTTGTTAACAAATAGGCCGCCGTTACCAGGTTATCAATATACTTGGTCTAATTTTAGCGCTGGATTAACAACTAATATTTATAATGCAAATGTAAGGCCAGATAAATCAGGAAATTATTTTTTAAAAGTAGTTTCGCCAGAAGGCTGTGAATATTATGATACAGTTTTTGTATTAGTAAATTCAGATTTTGTTTTACCAAATATGTTCACTCCTAATGGAAATGGACAAAATGAAACCTTTGGAATTTCCTCCAGAACTAGTGTAACATCGGCATATGAACTTACTATTGTGAATAAATATGGCCAGGTAGTATTTAATAAAAGTGGAATGTACGTTAGTTGGAATGGCGATTTGAGTAATGGAAATCCTGCTCCTCAAGATACTTATTACTATCGGATTAAGTTTACCGAAGGTCTTGACGATAAAATAGGTTCAGTTCAATTAGTTAGATAATTAATCCCCAAAAATTATGAGATACATTCTATTTTCGCTGGGATTGATTTTATTGAACCTTTCAGCAGATGCCCAGCAATTACTTTCTGATCAGTTTATAGGAAGCCCTATTTTGGTGAACCCTGCAGCTTGCGGGCAGTATTCTGGTTATACTATTAGCTCTGGCTATCGCAGGCAATGGACAGGACTTGAAAATGCACCTAGTTCTTTCAATGCCCTAATAGAATATAAATTTCCTAGTTCAGAAGCAAAATCAAAGCTAGATGCCAATAAGGGGTTACCCTTAATGGGTAAATGGGCAATAGTAAAACCGCCAAAATTAAAAAGTGGCCGACGTAGAAGAGGAAGTTTATTACCTCCTGATTCCGTAAAGCTTTTTTATGCAGCAGGTTTACGATTGCAGACTGAAAACATTGGTTTTGTAAGCAGGACAAAGTTTGGGTTAATGTTTAGTGGTCATTATAATTTATATAATGGCAGGTTTTTATCGGTTGGGGCGCAATTTGGTTTACAATCTACACAACTGAACTTAAGCAATGCTATATTAGAAGATCCAACTGAATTAGCTAGGATTAGTGAAAGATCAGGCACTGCAATAAATGCAGGTGCAGGGGTTTATTATTATTCACCAGATATTATAGCAGGTGTTTCAGTAATGGATATAGGAGCTAACTCTCAATCGTTTTTTAATCCACCAATAGGAAAACGAACTAGTTACCCATTTACTCTTTTTGGAACGTTTGGGTATATAAGAAAACTAAGCGCAACATTAGAATTGATACCTGCAGCAACAATCAGATATTCAACTGGCTACAATGCCGCCATTATAGATTTAACTGCTAAAGCACTTATTAATGAAAAGTTTATGGCAGGTGCAGGATTTAGAAGTACCAGAGCACCTCTAATATTCCTTGGTTATTTGCTAGATGGACAGTATTCTTTTAACTACTGTTATGGTTTACAGCCTAATACTGCCTTTGAAAGCGCACGTTCTAGCCATGAGCTTATGTTTTCTATGAATATTCAAAATAAAGCGGCACGATTAATCCCTACAAACTACAGATGGAGATGAGAAAATATTTTATTTTAATATTGTTTTTAGGGGGATTATTGAATGCTTCTGCACAAAAAGTAAACTCTGCTTCTAAACCTATTCTAATGAATGTTGGCAAACAACCTTTGCCTGGTTTGGTGAATTTGAAAGAAGCAGATGAATACAATCCGCAGTTTAATAGCACTGGGACTATCTTGTATTTCAATAGATCGTTATACGAATATAATGTTGGTGGTAAGAAAGATATGCAAGATATCTATATCTGTGAGATGGATACCAATGGTACAATTTATCAGGTGTATAACGCTGGCGAACCACTAAATAACTTGGGAGCTAATGCAGTTATAGGTGCTGCAGGAACTAGTTTAATTTATCTGAATAATACCTATTCAGAGTCGGGATTAGCGATGGGAATGAGCTATTCTGTTCGGAAAGAAGATGGCACTTATAGTATTCCAAAATCGGCAGGACTTAAACTACCGGTAAAGCGGGGTTTTGTAGGTCAGTGTTTGAGTTACGATAAATCAGCACTCATAGTCAGTATGTTAGAAGAAGACCAAAGAGGCAGAAAATCTAAAAGTAATAGTTCTGATTTATTTGTATTCACTAGAAACACAGATGAAGGTGGCTGGAACAGACCAGTAGCTTTAGAAGGAATTAATTCCACAGGTTCTGAAATAAGTCCTTGGTTAACTCCTGATGGTAAGGTTTTATTCTTTGCTTCTTCAAAAAGTAAGGATGGTTTGGGTAGTTATGATATTTACTACTCCAAACGATTGGACTCTACCAAGTGGACCGAATGGAGTAAGCCTGTAAGCTTGGGTAAAAAGGTAAATACCCCAGGATTTGATGCCTATTTTATTACTGACCCTTTTAATAGGTACGGTTATTTCTCCAGTGATAATGGTCAAAAGGATGGCCTATCTGATATATACAGAATATCGTTAAAGGAATTATTTTCAGATATCCCTAATCCTGGGATAAATGTAGATAGCACTGCTTTGCGCTTTATAACTCGTAGTACTTTACTGATTAGAGATACTATCTATATTAGAGATACTGTGCAGGTAGTAAAATATGCACCAGTAGATACTTCTGATTATTTACGAGTGGCAACCGATAAATTCTATAGTTCCAAAGATTCATTGGTGCGACTTTCAAAGGTGTATTTTGATTTTAATCAGTATGTGATTCGTCCAGACCAAATGGATAGTTTGAATACAGCTTTGGAATTGGCAATGGCCGATGAGGAAATTAATTTATTTATCAGAGGCTATACGGATGTAATTGGTTCTGATGAGTACAACTTGAAATTGAGTGAAAAACGAAGTCTTGCCATTAAGCAGGTATTGGTTGCCAAAGGCTTTCCTGAAAATAGGATATATGCCATTGGTCAAGGTAAGGACGCTAAGAACCTAGCCACCGCTGAAGACGAGGGGGGACGCAAAAAGAACCGCCGAGCTGATTTAGAAATCAGACGAGGTAAAATAGTGGATAATGAGTTTGTGGAGACGGGGGAGTAGGGTGGCTTGTTTCAATCCCGAAGGGATGAAATTATTGTAGCAAAAATTATTATTTTATCCTGAAAAACAACAGTTTACTTCTTCACCTTTCCAATAACATCAAACTT
>JAIYDB010000006.1 GCA_027487695.1 Cytophagaceae bacterium
CGTATCAGTAAAACGGAATATATCTCTTGTCCTAGTTGTGGACGTACCCTTTTCAATTTACAAGAAACTACCGCCAAAATCCGCAAGGTAACCGACCATTTAATTGGTGTTAAAATTGGTATTATGGGCTGTATAGTAAATGGTCCAGGTGAAATGGCCGATGCTGACTTTGGTTATGTAGGTGTTGGTAAAGGTAAAATTGCCTTGTATAAAGGTCAGGAAGTGGTGAAGAAATCAGTTCCTGAAGCCCAAGCAGTAGATGAACTCATCAACCTAATCAAAGAACACGGCAAATGGGTAGAACAAGGAACCGAGCAAATGGCGTAATTGCCGAACTATTTTTGTTATCGAATGAATTTGCAGGTAAAAAACCTTGGTAAGCGGTTTCAACGGGAATGGATATTTAAAGGACTATCGTCAGATATTCCCCAAGGTAGCTTTGTGGTAGTTACAGGAGCCAATGGGAGTGGCAAAAGCACTTTGCTTAAGCAAATTACGGGTGCAATGCCCCAAACTGAAGGCGAAATCATTTTTACCCAAAATGATAAGCAGCTACCTATTGATCAGTGGTACAAGCAATTAACATATGCTGCCCCTTATTTGGAACTGATTGAAGAGTTTACCCTTACCGAATTACTTGACTTTCATTTTCAGTTTAGGAAGCCTTTGGCAGGTATAGCCATTGCTGATATGCCGAGGCTAATGATGCTTGAAAACCAAACCCATAAGTATATTTCAGATTATAGCAGCGGAATGAAGCAAAGGGTAAAACTAGGTCTTGCCTTTTTTACACATTGCGCATTGATATTGCTAGATGAGCCAGGCTCAAATCTGGATATAAATGGATTAGCTTGGTATCGCAGTTTAATAGGTACTTATAAAGGCGAAAGAACCCTGATTATTTGCAGTAACGACGAAACTGAGTACAAAATAAAGGAGGCCGAAATCAGCCTCCTTATCAATATTATGGACTATAAAACAGCCTAGCCTAATTACTTAGCAGGTGTTGCTGTATTACTTTTTAATAGTTCTAGAACCTCGCCAGCTTCAGGTGTATCGTTATAGTGCCATTTGCCTTTCACTACACCATCTTGCAATAACCAAGTACCAGGATTAGAACGCATAATCGTTTTAAGCACTGTTGCATCGGTTTGATAGATAGGTGCGCCTAACTGCGCTTCGTGGCGTAATACATCCATTTCAGCGGTTGTGCTCGCAGTTAGAATGATAGGTTCCACTTTAATAGTTGAGATGGCACTTAGTGCATCCGCCGTTTCAGCAATCTTCTTCAAATAGGGAGGATATACTTTGCTGGCATTCAGTACAATTACAATAAACTTATTGCCTTTGAAAACAGAGTCGGTGATATCGCCAAGTTCATCAGATTGCACATTAAAATCTGTAATAGCGGGCTTATCGCCTACTACGGTTTGCTTGGTAACTGGCTCACCTTGAATTTGCCAAGTAGTATCTTCCCAAATTTTTTGGTCCATATACTCCTTGTCGGTTACAGTTTTGGCAGCCTTGGTTTTGGTATTTACCATCTGATAGGTAATCACAAATTCATCCTTCTTCGCATTTGGAGGCAAGGTCATTAGGGCTTTAATGTTGTTGCCCACTTTGTATGGTCTAAAATCAATGAACGGCAAATGAGCCAAAGCCCAAAAAGCGGCTACAGCACTAAGTGCAGTTACGCCCACTACCACCATATTGCCATTAGCTGGCTTGAAAACAGGTTTCATATGCTTATAGCCTGCAAAAATTAAGGCTATAAATACGAGTAGAACTATGTCTTTAGTAAAGCTGCCCCAAGGCGTAAGTTTAATGGCATCGCCAAAGCAGCCGCAATCGGTCACTTTGTTGAAATAAGCACTGTAAAAGGTAAGGAACGTAAAGAATACCATAAGCCCTAACAAGGCCCATTTGGTAAACTGCATACGCCATTGAATGAGCAATGCTACCCCAAGCACTACCTCAAACAGACACATAATAATGGCTATGGGCAGGGCAATTGGTACAAATATTTCAAAGAAAGGAGCTATATCGGTGGCGAATACTTCAAAGTATTCTTCCATTTTTATTTGCGTACCCATTGGATCGTTCAGCTTAATTAAGCCGCTGAAAATCATAAGTATTCCGACTAAAAATCTGGCAATTTGAGAAAGTATCTTCATGGAGTATATTAATTTCTAGGAGCTTAAAGTGCTTTGTTTTCGCCCATTAAGATGAGGCAAAATACGGCATAGTTTAACATATCTCTATAACTGCCTTCTACACCTTCGCTTACTTGGGTAAAACCTTCGTTATTTTCTATTTGTTTAATACGCAATAACTTCATCAAGATTATATCGGTCATGGAACTAATACGCATATCACGCCAAGCTTCGCCATAATCATGGTTCTTACGGAACAATAGTTCTTGGGTGATTTGCACTTGTGAATCGTAGTGTAGGGCTACTTGTTCGGTAGCTAGATCGTCTTGGATATCGCTGGTGCCAAGCTCTAATTGCATTAGGGCAATAATACAATAGTTTACAATGGCTATAAATTCTTCATGGATACCATCGGCAACCAATTGAGTTCCCTTATCCTGAATACTCCTGATTCTTTTTGCCTTAATAAAAATTTGGTCGGTGATGCTAGGCAAGCGCATAATACGCCAGCTAGTGCCATAGTCAGTCGTTTTTTTAAGGAACAAACTGCGGCACTGGTTTATAATTTCGGCGTATTGGGCAGGGGTATTGGGTATTGGAGCGTTTTGAGCAGTTATCATTAATAATTGTGGAAAGCGGAAGCAATATGTGTAGATTTACACGTTACTCTTATATAAGGGCAAAAGTAATAAACCTAACGGTAATTGTTAAGCATAGGTTTTTGGGAAGTAAGTCAAGGAAAAATATTGCATCTAATTAAAAAAAGCTTACTTTTGTATGCTGATTGCCTAAGACTAGTTACATACTACTCTTTATGGTCAGTTTGTTTAACAGTAGAAATAAAAAGTGCCTCTGATAGGCATATTTAAACATAAGCACATCACAAAGTGCTAACAATTTGAGTTTTGTGAGTTTATATTTTGATTGGTGGAAAGTACCCTGATTCATTTTCAGGGTATTTTTTTTGACCTTTAGTAAACTCTAGCAAGCCGAATCTTAGTTTTTTGCTTTGGAAATGAGCGCCTTAATGTGGGCAAACATCACAACAGGCACAATAAAACAAGGCAACCACACAAAGGGAAATTCCGTAACTGCTATATTAGGTTGGTCAAATGCCAATTGCTGAAACGGTGTTGGTGCTGAAAGAATAGCGGTAATTACAATGTTAAATAGCAAGCCAAGACAAACTAAATTCCAGGTTGTGAGCACCCATTGGGGTAATTGCTGTTTGTTGTAACCGAAGTAAGCAATAAAAGGAGCAGTAATGCCTGAAATAATATCGAAGTTATTGCCTTCGTAAGTCATTATTTGAGGTACCCAGCCAGCTAGGTATAATTGGTGCAAGGCTATTTCTAC
>JAIYDB010000013.1 GCA_027487695.1 Cytophagaceae bacterium
ACGCTTAATCCCTGATTATAAAACTCCTTTATTATGGCAAACGCACAACCCTTAATGTTGGAACAACCTGCTTATTACCAAGCAAAAATCAGAGATGTTTATGAAGAAATAAGCCAAGTTGTGGTGGGGCAACGGTATATGGTTTCCCGTTTGCTTATTGGTTTATTTACTAACGGACATATTCTTTTAGAGGGGGTACCGGGACTAGCGAAATCGCTTACCATCAATACCCTAGCCAAGGTATTGAACCTGCATTTCCAACGATTGCAGTTTACACCCGATTTACTTCCTGCCGATTTAATTGGTACGATGATTTTCAATCAGAAAAATCAGGAGTTTGAAGTAAAGAAAGGACCTATTTTTGCTAACCTTATCCTTGCCGACGAGGTGAACCGTTCGCCTGCCAAGGTGCAAAGTGCCTTGTTAGAGGCAATGCAAGAGCGTCAGGTTACCATTGGTGATACCACTTACGAACTAGATAAGCCCTTTTTAGTACTTGCCACACAAAACCCAGTTGAGCAAGAAGGTACCTATCCCCTACCCGAGGCGCAAGTAGATAGATTTATGTTGAAAGTAAACGTAAGCTACCCTACTAAAACCGAGGAACTAGAAATTATGCGTCGTATGAGTACCACCAACGAACGCACCGAGGTGAGGAAAATACTTTCACCACAAGATATTTTCGGCATTAGAGAACTGATAAACCGAGTAACAGTAAGCAGTTCCTTAGAAAATTATATCATCGAGCTAATTTTTGCCACCCGTAACCCAGCCGATTATGGCTTGAAGGACGAGGCAAATTATATTCTTTATGGTGCATCGCCAAGAGCAAGTATTAGTTTAATACGTGCATCTAAGGCATTGGCGTTCCTTAACAACCGCGACTACGTATTACCGGAAGATATTAAAGAAGCCGCTTCCGATGTGCTTAACCACCGCATTATCCTCAACTACGAAGCAGAAGCCGATGGCGTAGTTTCCCGCCAAGTAATTGATAAGATATTGGCTACTGTGGCTATTGGGAATTAAGAGGATAAATCTATAACCAAGTAGTATCCTCTAGATCCATAACCTTATCGAACACCAACCTTATTGCATCTGCGTAAGGCACTGCTAACTTTACTTCGTTCATAGTTAGAATTTCAGTTTTACCCCAGTCGTCGGATTGCATTCCAAATTCAGAAAAATACTTATAAAAATAGAAAAAAGGTGCCTCTGTATTCTCATCCTCAAAGTTTTTAAAAAAAGCTAAATCCTTGCTCTTAAGTTTTTGCTTCAAATTTTTAGAATCTTCTTTATTTACAGGGCTATCTGAACATAGGCTAATATTTCCATCACAATAAAGAGCTTGAATATCAGATTGCTTATTAGTTTTATTCCAAGCATCGAAACCAATAGCTATATAATTACTCTTCCAATTAATTGGTCTTATTCTTATGAAAGCATATCTTGATCCAAAGCTTTCATTAGGCTCTACCTTAAAATCACTGCCAAGATCGCTTTGCAAGTTATCAGCAAACTTCCTGTTTAAATCTGGTAAAAATCGGTTGACACTATTTTTGAGTTGGGTTAAGGTTCCTAATACATCATCAGTACCTGAAAGACTTTCTAGTAAGTTATTAATCATAGCTATTTGAAGTTTAGATTGTTTATCTGTTAATCTCTCAATTGTTAAAGTATAAGATTTTATTGAATGGGTTATTGCTTGTTTCGATTTTTGAACATTAGCACAATTTTCCAACCAACTATGAATAAAGTGCTTATTTGATATTGATTGGTAACCATTAAAAGCGTTGTTATGGACTAGGTTTCCGGCGGTATAACTACTAGCTAAATTTCCAAATCTGGTTAAATAATAAAGCCAACTGCCATTTTTGAATTCATTTTTAGCCCGAACCAATTGGTCTGGTTGATCGCCTGCATAAATCTTGTTTTCAATGACTATCGGCATCACTTTCCCTTGATTTTCATTTCCAGGAAAAATCACAATATCAATTCTGCCGCCTATTGCAACTCCATCTATCTCACCCTTTTCGCCACAAAAATGCTCAATACCTACCCTTGCACGAGAAGTCCCAAATTCTTCCGCTGTCGGGAAATCAGGACTTATTATAGTTAACTGTTTTAGAAATAGGTTAAGGAAATCCGCTCCGCAATTATGTGATGCTGATGGATCCAATAAATAAGCTAAAAATTTAGAATGGTAATTTTCCTTACCTTCAATACCAAGTATTCCAAAAAGATTTACGCCTGTTTCTTGATTTCTAGCTTCTTCCCAATTATCCTTTATCAGTTGTTGGGTTGTATCAACTAAAGATTTAACTAAATTATCTGCCATATAATTTCATAATCAAAGCACAAATAATCATACAAAATTTTAATTTAACAAATAAAATTCTCGCTTAAATAAATTCCCTTCCTAAATGAAATTCCAAAATCATTTAATTTCGTTTCTTGCCAAGTAGTAGATAAGATATTGGCCACGGTAGCGATAGGGAATTAGGTAACAGTTAGGTTACTGCTAAATATCCATATTAATCGGATACTGATTTTCGTTATATTTGATGTATGGAAGAGAACAAAAATCCCTTTGAAGCTCCTTTGGCAGGAGGAATTATTGGAGGTCTTCTTGGTGCTATAGTTTCAGAAGACAAAGAGGAAGGGGCCTTCATAGGGGCCTTGCTTGGTGCTGGACTTGCTGCAATTGCACAAGCCAGCTTAGATGCTGAAAAATCTGGCATTCCTATGGTTAAAGAAGAGGATGGAAACTTAGTAAGGATTTATCCTGATGGGACTAAGGAAATTATTAAAGAAATAGAGCAAACTGTTAATACTTACCCAAGGAAATTTAAACTAAGGTAATGCCAAAGAAAAGAATGCGGGTTTTTGCGGGACCTAATGGGTCTGGAAAGTCAACTAGTTTAAATGGTATTTTAACAGAGAAGGGAATTAACTTAGGGGTATACGTTAATGCCGATGAAATTGAGAAAGAACTTAATCAGATAGGTTGTTTAAACATCTCAAAATTTAAGATTTACCCTAAGGAAATAGAACTATTAGATTTTTTTAAAGCAAGTACCTTCTCACCAAAAATGAGGAATGAACCTGATCTATGGCAAAAGCTTACTTTAGAAGGGGATTTTTTAAAAGTTAAATCTTCAATAGATTCTTATTTAGCAGCTGATATTGCTGAGTTTATTAGGCAAAAGCTCCTAAAAGAAGGAATTTCATTTACCTATGAAACAGTGATGAGCCATCCTGATAAAATTGAATTTATGAAGGAAGCTCAAAAAAATGGATATAAAGTTTACCTATATTTTGTTTCAACAACTGACCCTGAAATAAATAGCTATCGAGTAAAATTAAGGGTAACACAAAACGGGCATTCAGTACCATTTGACAAGATTAAAGATAGGTACTACAAAAGTCTATCAAATCTGAAAGCAGCTGTTAAAAATTCAAGTAGTGCGTATGTATTTGATAATTCCAGAAAGGTCGCCTTTTTAGTTGCTACTATTACAAATGGGGAAGATATTGAATTTGCAGAAAAAGTAGTAATCCCTAAGTGGGTTGAAACCTACCTACTCAGTTAACCTACCACAACCTTACCTGCACTCCCAAACTTAGCTGACCCGTAGAGGAATAAATAGGTATTGCAACCGTATTTGACGAACTGCCAAAGCCTACTAGGAAAAAGCCATCGTTAATATCATTTAGGCTGGACATGAATCTGGCTTGGCCAGTAAGGTATAAATAAGGCAATATCCTAGAGTTAAACTCAATACCAATTGAGCCTAATACCAAGTTACTCGTAAAGCCATCGCTTTCGTTTACTTCAATCCAAACGCCTGAGTTCATATCGGGCGATATATTGTACTTTCTGTATCCTTTTTGTAAAAATCCAAAGTAAACACTTGGCAAGGCGTAAACAGAAAAAGCTTCATCGCCAGCCTCATATAACCTGAACTTTGCGGTTACTGGCAAGGTAAAATAATGTGCAGCTGCTTCATTACGTATGGTAGGTCGTTGACCAGAAGTGGAATCAAACTGTCCTAAATAGTCATACTTAGAGGCAAATACATTTTTACCAAACTCTACTTGCAGGGCAAACCGATCTGAAAATCGATACTCTACTCCTATATATTGGGCAAAGTTTTGCTTTTCTCTAAACTCAAAACCCAGGTTATAGGCAATATCATCGTACTCAAAGAAAGTTTCTTCAACAACGTTTCTTTGTAAAAGTAATAGTCTGCTTTTACCTTTTGTAAAATCAAAGTATGAGTTATGCTCTTTTGTAATGGTCGGATTTGAAGGGGTAATATAGATATCGTCTTGGGCAGAGGAATCCAATGCCAACAACATGAACAGACATACTATCCCAAACTTCAAAACCTGTTTCAACAGCATTACTTTAAATTGTAAAACCTTTCACTTATACAACGCAGAACTTGGGTTGTTCATTATTCCCACTCAATGGTGGCAGGTGGTTTTGAACTGATATCATAGGTAACACGGTTTATTCCACGCACTTTATTGATAATTTCATTACTCACCTCCGCCAAAAACTCGTAAGGCAAATGCGCCCAATCGGCTGTCATTCCGTCGGTGCTGGTAACAGCGCGTATGGCGATAGCCTTTTCATAGGTACGCTCATCGCCCATTACACCAACGCTTTGTACTGGCAATAGTATTACACCTGCCTGCCAAACTTGATTGTAAAGGTTATGCTTTTTAAGCAGGTTTATAAAAATGCCATCGGCTTGTTGCAATAGTGCCACCTTCTCAGCCGTAATATCACCAAGTATTCTAATCCCTAAGCCTGGACCAGGGAAAGGATGACGGTGTAGAATATCTGCTGGTAATCCTAGTTCTGCTCCTACTAAGCGTACTTCATCTTTAAATAAAGTATTCAAAGGCTCCACTACTTGGAGCTTCATAAAATCAGGCAAGCCACCTACGTTATGGTGCGATTTTATAGTTACTGAAGGACCTTTTACTGAAACTGATTCAATAACATCAGGATAAATGGTACCCTGACCTAGCCATTTTACATCGGCAATGGCTTTAGCTTCTTGGTCAAATACATCAATAAATGCCTTTCCAATAGCCTTACGTTTGGCTTCAGGATCGGTAAGCCCTGCCAAAGCATCGTAAAATAGTTGGGCAGAATCAACACCTTTTACGTTCAAACCCAAACTTTTATAGCTTTCTAATACTTCAGAGAACTCATTTTGGCGTAGTAAGCCGTTATCTACAAAAATGCAATAAAGGTTTGTTCCAATGGCTTTATGTAGTAACAGGGCAGCAACACTGCTATCTACTCCCCCGCTTAGGCCCAAAACTACTTTATCTGAACCTAACTGCTGCTTTAATCTGGCAACTGTATCGGTAACAAAGTTAGCGGGTGTCCAGTTAGGTACGCACTGAGATATATTAATTACAAAGTTCTTAATCAGCGTTTTACCTTCAGAACTGTGGGTTACCTCAGGGTGGAACTGAATCCCAAACACTGGTTTATGATCAAACTGAAAAGCAGCAACAGCCACACTTTCTGTACTTCCAATAAGCGATGCACCCGTTGGTAAGGCAGTAATGGTATCGCCATGGCTCATCCATACTTGGCTTTGAGTACTTAACCCTGCTAGTAAAGGATTAGCTGAATCTGCCACTACCAGTTGCGCCCTACCGTATTCTCTGGTATTGCTAGCTTGTACTGTTCCTCCCAAATTGTTGGCCATTAACTGTGCGCCATAGCAAATACCTAAAACTGGCATTTTATCCATATAGGCAGCCAAATCAATAGTTGGACTATCGTCCTCTCTAACTGAACATGGACTACCACTTAATATAAGTCCCTTTGCTTCAGAGATATAAGAAGGGATTTTATTATAGGGATGAATTTCACAGAATACATTTAACTCGCGCACTCTTCTGGCTATGAGTTGTGTGTATTGGGAACCAAAATCAAGGATAATAATTTGCGGGAACATAGGGCAAAAATACCTTATTTTCATTGGCTTATCCAATCCTGAAACCAGTTTATCTGGAACAAAAACAGCAACATTCTTTTTTAGTTCTAATCTTATGCTATTTCAAACTAAAAATCAGGAAGAAACACCAAGTCGGAGAGTGCATTTAGAGGGTGCAGATTTGCTCTATTACCCTAATTTCTTGTCTGAGGACGAGGCCGATTTGCATTTTACAAATCTACAAACTGAGCTAAACTGGAAAAGCTTCCCAATTAAAATGTTTGGCAAAATGGTAGAACAGCCCAGGCTTGTTGCCTGGCACGGATTGCCTGAAGTAGCTATCAAATACAGTGGGGTTAAAATTGAACCTAGTCCGTTTACACATACTTTGTTATTGATTAAGCAAAAAATTGAGGCTGAACTAGGTCTTAAGTTTAACGGTGTGCTTTGTAACCTATATAGGAACGAAAAAGATAGCATGGGTTGGCACGCCGATGACGAAAAGTATTTAGGTCAAAATCCAGTAATACCATCTTTAAGCTTGGGAGCCGTACGTACTTTTCAACTAAAAAGTAAAACTACCGCATCGTTAAAAGCGAACTTGCTTTTAGAACACGGTAGTCTATTAATTATGCAGGGCGAAACCCAAGCCAATTTCAAACATCAATTACCAAAAACGAGTAAGCCTTGCAGCCCAAGGATTAACCTCACCTTCAGGCAAATAATACCGCATTTGGTTTAATCTAGTTTAATAAGCGGTTATCTTGATGTACTGATACTGCTCGTACACTTTGATATTGTCCTTCCAATCGTTTGCGTATTCAGGTCCTTGCACCAAGGTTAAAGGCGGACTAAAGAAGACTAAATCTAGGTTTACACCTGCCTTATCAAGCGCCTTCTTAAGCTTTTCTTTTGCTTCTTCTGCCCTACGCATGGTAAGTTCTTGGTTGGTTTTATACTTATCGGAAGGTACACGACTTGCGCTACTTTCTATGTTAAAGCTTACTTTACCTGTTTTATCAAACAAGAATTTGGCGTCCTTTATAAAACGAGCAAAGGCTGTATCGCTTAGCAAAATGGTCTTTTTGTTATAAGGGAAAAACTGTACATACTCCTTTGGGGTAGGTCGCACTTCGCCAGTATAAACCTCGCCTTCAATAGAAATGATTTCCATGTTTGGCGTTCCATTATAGAAAATAGAAATACTCTTACTAAACCTACCTGGTCTTCCAGCAGGATTGAACTGCACATTGATATACCCTTTCTGACCAGGCATCACTGGTTCTTTACTGAAAGAAGGTGTAGTACAACCACAACTCGCCTTACAGTTATTGATAATCAGAGGTTGATCGCCAACATTGGTAAACTCGAATGTATATTTAACAGGTCCACCCTTTTCAGGCACACGACCAAATTTATGCTCAGTTTCCTTGAACTGAAATTTAGGACCTGTTTGTGCCATTACCATAGTGGTAAGCGCCAAAAGTCCGAAAAGAAGCAAGAAGAAGTTTTTCATATATCGTGATTAAGGAGTTGAACTAAAGCAGGGTTTTACATAAATATCTCCCACAACTTTCGGAGCATACTTATTACTATAAACAGTCCAAATATATAATTAATTGTAGTAGGCTTTATTTTTTTGCTAGCCTTTACACCGAAGGGCGACGCTAGAATTACCCCTGCAGCTAGGGTTAAAGCAACCGGAAATACAATATAACCTATGCTGTAACTCTCTATTTGGCTCTTAGGTTCTTCAAACAGGTTAAGAATAGTGGTCCATAAACTGGTAATGCCTATTACCCCAAGTGAAATACTATTGGCAAAACGGACCTGCATTTTATGAATACCATTCAAAATTGGGATAATCACAATACCTCCGCCTAGTCCACTTAAGGGTGCAACCATACCGCTCACTAGACCAATGGTGAATAACTGTTTATTGTTCAATATTTTAAAACTATTGGCATCGTTCTTTCTGGCACTCATTAAGGTACGGTAAAGCATAAAGGCCATTAGTCCTATTACGATGATATTGAACTTTGCCTTATCGTAGTAATCGGTATTTACAAATCCTTTAAGCACTAAGGTTGCTGTAATAATGCTAACCAGACCAATAATAAGCACCTCTCTTGGGTACACATTTTTATCTTTAAACAGACTTATACTGCTGGTTAAACTGCTAAAGAAAATAGCGAACAAGGAATTAGCCACTACATATTGCGCAATTTCAGCATCTAAAACACCCAAACTGGTAAGTACAGCTGGCAGAATAAGTACAAATAAAATACCTCCTCCTATTCCTATAAGTCCGCCAATAAAACCGCCGAACAATCCAAAAACAAACAGGAGTATATAAGTGTGCATAATGGCAATATAAAAATACCGCACTGCTTTTGCAAACAGTGCGGCTTCGAGGGTTAATTGGGTGTAATAAGGTATGGAACCTTATTCACAGCTTTCGCTGTGAGCCAAAATAAATTTGGCTTTTTGGTATAGCAAAGGTATAACCTTTGGATATTACCGCAATTACTTATGTAAAGTTTTTTAAAAACTTTCGTCACTTCCTAAGAAACAATAGCAAAAATTGCCATTTTATTAGGAACCATTCAATTTTCTTATGAAAATTTTAAGCTTAAGCACAATAAATTAATCTAAGACAACAACAACTGCCGAAGTTTTTTCGGTTAATTGACCAATGCAAGCGTAAAAATGCTGTGCATCATTCATAAAAGCTTCAAAATTTGCTGCTTCTTCAGGGTTTACAGCAATTAACAATCCGCCAGATGTTTGAGGGTCGGCAACTAATAATCGGTTACGCTCATTATGAACGGCCACTTTTTCACCATAGCTTTTCCAATTTCTATTGGTACCGCCAGGGATACACTTTAAATCTAAATACTTATTTACCTCAGGTAAAACAGGGACTTGGCTAAAGTTCAACTCAGCTGAAACATCACTAGCTTCGCACATTTCAATTAAGTGTCCTGCAAGTCCAAAGCCTGTAACATCGGTCATAGCTTCAATACCCGATAGATTGCTAATTTCATAACCTATGCTATTTAACTTAAGCATATTCTGCGGTCCTATTTGGCTATCGGCAGGTTCTAAAACGCCATTTTTCTGGGCGGTACTTAATATCCCTACCCCAATAGGTTTGGTAAGGTATAACTTAGAACCTGGTTTTGCGCCTCCGTTCTTCTTCACTTTATCAGGATGCACCAAACCAGTAACCGCTAAACCAAAAATAGGTTCAGGACAATCAATTGAATGCCCGCCAGCTAATGGAATTCCCGCCTTCGCACAAATAGCCCTTGCCCCTTCTAAAACTTTACCGGCCAATTCTGCAGGCAATAAGTTTACAGGCCAACCCAAAATAGCGATTGCCATAATTGGCTTTCCTCCCATTGCATAGATATCTGAAATAGCATTTGCAGAAGCGATTTGACCAAAGTCAAACGCATCATCTACAATAGGCATAAAGAAATCGGTAGTAGAAACCACTGCTTGGGTATCGGATATCTGAAAAACTGCGGCATCGTCCTTTTCGGCATTGCCTACCAGTAAATCTTTAAAAGCAGCTTGGGCAGGACCTGTATGCAAAATGGTATCTAAAACTGCTGGCGCTATTTTGCAGCCACATCCTGCACCGTGCGAATATTTGGTTAGTAAATAGGTTTCTGTATCGGGTGTTGAAGTATTCATCCTGAAAATTAACGGTTAATATCTTAGTAACAGATAAAATTGGTGCAATGATTTTGCTTTGTGGTAGTTTTGTAATTATGAAAATGCGCAATGCACTTGGTAGCTTATTGGTTTGCTTGATGGTTATAGGACTAAATTCAGTCTATGCCCAACGATACACATCAAACAATCCTGCTTATATAAAACTAGTAAAAAAAGCCGATTCTGCTTTAGAAAAATCTGACTTTGGTAAGGCAGTAGCATTATATTCTGAAGCTTTAAACATTAGCAATAAAAGTGTAAGAACAGTAAGCAAGGCAGCCTTGGCTAATATGAAAGTTGGCAACCTCCAAGTTGCGATCACTTTATTAAATCAGGCACATGAAACCGATTGGAAGTTAGCTTGTACTTACTTAGGCAGCCACGCTGCTGACTATACTGACTTGCAAAACAACCCATCATTCTTAGCCATTTTCGAAGATTGTGAGAAAAAAATGGCTGCTTATGAACGCGAGGTAGATGGAGTTTACCAAGATTCTATCCAAGCTTTATATAACCGCGACCAAATGCACCGTGCTACTTTTGAAAGCCTTGCCCTAAATCACGGTTACAACAGTCCTCAAATGCAGGAGGCCAAACAATTGCAGCAAGCTGCCGATGCACTTAATCAAAAAATACTTGCTGAATTATTGCAAACTAAGGGCTTCCCTACCCTAACCAAAGTAAAAAGAAGTGCCACTCAAACTGCGCTATCAATTCTTCAAAGGGCAGATACATCTGTAATCAATAAATGGATTCCCACCATTAAAAAGTTGATAACTGAAAAGGAACTTTTGGAAGCCGACTGTGCCTATATCATTGATTTTGCGCTAGTACAGCAAGCTAAACCACAAATTTATGGTACCCAGTTGTATCGGGATAAAGCAGATAATCTGCTAAAACCTAGACCATTTACTAGCCTTTCAGCAGTAACGCAAAGCAGAAAGCTTGCAGGCCTACCCTTATGGTCGGAATACCTTTTGCAAATGGGAGCAGAGCAACCTGCTTCTCCAAAAAACACCCCAGTAATAAAGAAAAGATCAGTTAAAAACGCTAAATAGCTAATCCTTATACCTAAAAATTGAGCAATTAGGCTAAAAGGCATAAGCATAAGCCAAAAATGAATTAGTTTTACAGTTGTAAATGGCAATAATTTCACCCAAAATACTGCAATCAAAGTTGGGCTTCTTCACAGGAAGTGCAATTGTAGCCTGTATTTGTCTATTTACACTCACTTCGCTTATGCCTTTAAAAAAGGCTGTTGAAGTAAATAACTATAAGGTAAAAACTGTTGTGATTGATGCAGGGCATGGCGGAAAAGACCCTGGCTGTCACGGTGCTAGCAATAATGAAAAGGCTATTACTTTAAAGGTAGCTTTACAACTCGGCAAAATGATAAAGACTTATATGAAAGACGTTAAGGTGATTTACACTAGAGAGTCTGATAAGTTTATTGAACTAAATGAACGCGCAGGTATTGCCAACAGAAATAAAGCTGATGTTTTTATCAGTATCCACTGCAATAGCGTAGGCACTAAAACCATTAAAGGTTCTGAAACCTATGTAATGGGTCCGCATAAAAACGAAAGCAACTTAGAAGTAGCCAAGCGTGAAAACAGCGTAATTCTTCAAGAAAAGAACTACTTAGAAAAATACGACGGTTTCGACCCTAATTCTCCATTGCAGCATATTTTCTTTGCCAACCTTCAAAGTGTGCACCAAGCAAGAAGCTTGCAACTAGCAGAAAGCATTGAAAAACAGTTCGTTAAAAAGAAAGGCAGAAACTCACGTGGTGTAAAGCAAGCTGGTTTCCTTGTTTTGTGGCGTACTGCTATGCCAAGTGTGCTTATTGAAATTGGCTACCTGACCAACAAAACCGACGAAAAGTATATTGGCTCAGAAAATGGTCAAGAATTTATTGCCAAGAGCATTTATAAAGCCTTTCGCGATTACAAATTAGAAATGGAAGAATAAAACTTCCACAGTAAAACTTACTACTCACAAAAACTGAAGCAAACCCGTGTTTAAAGCATTTTCTAAAGAAATAAGAATTGGACTCTTTGCCGTCGTGGCACTTACCATGTTAGTAATGGGGGTAAAATTCCTGAAGGGAAATGGCTTTTTATCGTCTAATGCAACCTACTTTTCTGAGTTTGACAATGTGGGCGGGCTAACAGAAGGTAACTCTGTATCGGTTAGAGGTCTAGCCATAGGCAGGGTAAAATCAATCGTGATAAACCCGACCAACTCAAGCAAAATACTTGTCGAAATTGAAATTGATAAAAACATAAAGGTACCAACTAACTCGCGTCTTGTTTTAGCCGCAGATGGATTACTTGGCGGAAAACTAATGAACTTAGAATTAGGTAATGCCACAACCTTTATGCCTGAAAACGCCAGTATTCCAAATATCACAGATGGCGGAATGATGGAAACATTTGGCAGTATTGGTGGCAAGGTTGATCCCATTTTAACCAAGGCCGATAGCATAGCCATTACTTTGAATTTATTGCTAAAAGACTTTAGAGTAACCTCTGCAGTTTTAAACCAAACACTTTCATCTGTAGGCACGAGCAGTACTAAAGTAAATGATCTACTAGCAGATAACCAGCAGAATATAAAAGGCATCACAGGTAATATCAATACCCTAACCAATAGCCTTACTGATACAGAGAAGAAGGTAAAAGACCTGATGGTGAAGCTAAATACCCTTGGCGATACCATAAATAAAGCTGAAGTAGGAAGTGCCTTGCGTGCCACGCAACAAAGCCTATCAGAACTTACTACCACCTTAAAATCGGTAAACAAAGGTGAAGGCACTATGGGGCAATTCGCTAAAAACGATAGCTTATACCGCAACCTTAATGCAAGCAGTGAGGCACTTGCCAAGCTCCTTAACGATTTTAGAGAGCGCCCAAAGCGTTACGTGCACTTTAGCCTATTCGGCAAGAAAGATAAAAAGTAAAATCTTTTATAGTTATTAATATGAGTTCCCCTAAAATAGGTTTTGCAATTCTTTCTCATCGACCTCCAAAACAGGTTTTCACAAAGCTTTTGCAGTATTTAAAAAACCTTCCAGGGGCTGTAATCGGCTTGCATCACGATTATTCTCAATCGGATTTTCCTCAAGCTATTATCAATGAGTTTGATATTAAGGTGGTTAACCCATCAATGAATACAAAGTGGGGGCATATTTCTAAAGTTCCAGCAACGCTAGAAGTATTCAAACTGCTTTATGAACAGCAGCCTGAACTTGATTGGTTTGTAACTGTTAGCCCTAATTGTTATGCTGTAAAGTCACATCAATATCTGCTTGACTTTCTAAAAAATACACAGTACGATGTATTTATGGAATTGATGGCAATAGCACCACAAGGACACCAGGCACCAGTATCACACTACACAACCTTGTTTTCCAAACACCAATTTTATTTGCCGTTTATTTCAAGAAAAGGCAAGTTTTATATGCGTGATATCAGGAAAGCTATAGATCCTGAAACCACCCCATTCAATAGTAAGCTAAAGCCATTTACTGGTTCAGATTGGTTTATCTTAAACAGAAAAGCCATGAAGGCAATTCTAGATGCTGATATTCCTAACCATCCAGCTTTTCATTACTTAGCGGAAGCTAATTTGGACAAGAAAAGGAATGCAAGTCCTATTGAAATTTTAGTTCAAACCTTTATTGCTAACAATAAAGAACTAAAAATAAAGTCAGATAACTTCTATCGTTATATTGATTGGGAAGGAACTACCGAATGGCATCCCAGAACCTTAGTTATGACTGACTATGAACGCATTAAAAATTCTGATGCCTTGTTTGCTCGCAAGTTTAATGATGAAGAAAGTTTGCCATTAATCGCCAAGATAGATTCAGAAATAATCAACAAATAGTTTTTTTACACCTCCTTTATATTCTTATTTCTAGTTTAAAATTCCTATGAACAACCTGAAGCAAGCCCTTTTCTTGTACTGCCTAGAACAATTGGAACGTAAACGTGAAACTTTTTCCGAAGCGTTACTAAAGATTGAGGACGATAGAAGTACAGAAACCAAAAGTAGTGCCGGCGATAAATACGAAACTTCTAGAGAGATGATGCGCCAAGAAATGGATAAGCTAGTTGATAGAATTAAGGCTGTTGAACTAGACCAACATATCTTGAACACCCTTCAAGAATACAAAGCAGTAAATTCAGTTACGCACGGTTCATTGGTAAAAACCGATAACGGAATATTTTGGATCGCTATTAGTTATGGCAGAGCTCAAATGACCGATGGCGTTGAGATTATGGTAATTTCATCTGATTCGCCAATAGGTGCAGCCCTAATGCATAAAAAAGTAGGCGATACCGTGAGTTTCAACGGACGTAATTTTACTATTGAAGAAATCTGCTAAACTTCCTTTTTTCAAGTAGCCTAGGGTAAATCACCTAAAAGGTAAAAGGGCGTTGTATCTTTGCAAAGCCTATTTATGTAATGGGCATAGTAAAGCCCTATTATGTTGGAAAACTCCGATGCAATGATTGCCCTGCTTAACCAGCTGAACGAACCTCAGCGACAAGCAGTTGAAAATACCGCAGGTCCTGTAATGATTATTGCAGGTGCGGGTTCTGGAAAAACCAGAGTACTTACCTATCGTATAGCTTATTTACTCGCTCAAGGAGTAGATGCCTTCAATATACTTTCGCTCACCTTTACCAATAAGGCGGCAGGCGAAATGCGCCAGCGTATTGAAAAACTGGTAGGCAAAGAAGCGCGCAATCTATGGATGGGCACTTTCCACTCAGTTTTTGCCAAGATACTACGTATTGAAGCTCAGGCAATTGGCTTTCCTTCCAACTTTACTATTTACGATACCGACGATAGCCGTAGCCTAATTAAGGCAATATTGAAAGAGCTAAACCTGGACGATAAAACCTATAAACCATCGGCAGTACATAACCGCATTTCGATGGCTAAGAACCGTTTGGTTAGTTGGCAATCTTATAATACCAATCCTGTTTTTCAGGAAGATGACGCCCTAAGCGGCAGACCTCAAATCGGGAAAATATATCAGCTTTACCAAGACCGCTTGAAAAAAGCAGGGTCTATGGATTTTGACGATTTGTTGTTCAATACAAATATCCTCTTCCGCGACCATCCGGATATCCTTATCAAATACCAGATGAAGTTTCAATACATCATGGTTGATGAGTACCAAGATACCAATATGAGTCAGTACCTCATTACCAAGAGGTTGGCTGAAATGTATGAGAATATTTGCGTGGTTGGTGACGATGCCCAGAGTATTTATGCCTTCCGAGGAGCTGATATTCAGAACATCCTCAACTTTGAAAAAGACTATCCAAACCTCAGAGTTTTCAGACTAGAACAGAACTACCGCAGTACTAAAACCATAGTTGAAGCCGCTAATTCTGTAATCAAAAACAATAGGCATCAGTTAGAAAAAAACGTTTGGACTTCTAACGAAGATGGTGACCTTATTGAACTCATAAAAGCCCATTCAGATACTGAAGAAGGCAAATTGGTAGCCACCCACATTTTTGAAGAGAAAATGAAAGAAGGTTGGGGCAGTGGCGAATTCGCCATCCTTTACCGAACCAATTCTCAAAGTCGTAGTATGGAAGAAGCCCTGCGACGGATGAATATCAAATATAAAATTGTAGGAGGTACCAGCTTTTACCAACGTAAAGAGGTAAAAGATATGCTGGCTTACCTTCGCTTTACGCTCAATACCAAAGACGAAGAATCGTTCAAGCGTATAATAAACCTACCTAAGCGAGGTATTGGCGATAGTAGCGTTCAAAAAATTGTGCTTACTGCCGTAGAGCAAGGCGTAGAAATTTGGGATGTTTTAGAACAAGCCCACCTCATTTTGCCTGGCAGGGCAAGCAAGCCTATTTTAGATTTTGTAACCCTAATAAAAACCTTCCAACATGCGGCGCAGCAAATGCACGCTTTTGATTTTGCTGCCAAAGTAGCTAAGGAATCAGGCTTATTAAGGGAACTTTACGACGATAAAACCCCTGAAGGCGTTTCTCGATACGAGAACGTACAGGAATTGCTTAACGGTATCCAAGAGTTTTCAGAGAATCCTGAAAATGAAGATATTAGTATTGGTAAATTCTTACAGGACGTATCGTTAATGACCGATGCGGACGATAAAAAGAAACAAGATAAGGACTGCGTTACCCTAATGACCATCCACGGTGCGAAGGGACTAGAGTTTAAATCTGTTTTTATAGTAGGCTTGGAAGAAGATTTATTCCCTGGTCAGGTAGATGATAGATCAGACCTTGAAGAAGAACGCAGGTTATTCTATGTAGCCATAACCCGTGCTGAAAAGAGGCTTCGAATAAGCTATGCCACCTCTCGTTACCGCTTTGGCACACTCCGTAATTGCGAACCGAGCAGGTTCCTAGAAGAGATCAATAGCAAGTACCTGAAGGTTACGCACAAGTTTATTGTCGAAGAAAAACCAGCCAGCGCAGGTGGCAGCTTTATGAACCAGTTTCAGACCAAGCAAGTGCCTGTACGCAAAACGGTTACCCCTGTTAGCAATCATAAAACCAGCGATAACTTTGTACCTACACCACCTAAAAACCTAAATCCGGGCGATAGAGTAGAACACGCAAAGTTTGGCTTCGGTACTATTGTGGAAATGCAAGAAAATGGCGCTGGCGATATTCGAGCTACCGTTAACTACGATACCCAAGGACAAAAAGTAATGATGCTTAGTTTCGCTAAGCTTATGAAAGTTCAATAGGTTAATTCTACCAAATCAGTAAGCAGGCAAAATGTTAAGCGGAAAGCAAGTATTGGTAAATAAGGTGTCGGTGTATAACGGTCACCCAGATTGTATCTATACTATGATACCGAGCAATAAGCCCAATACTTTCATTACCTCAGGTGCCGACGGTATGGTAGTGCAATGGGACTTGTTTACGCATAATGAAGGAATACTCATCGCTAAAATGCCTAACTCAGTTTATGCATTATCGTTGGTAAATGAAGGCACGCAGTTAATGGTAGCTCAAAACTTTGAAGGCATTCACCTTTTAGATTTGGCCACCAAGCAAGAATTGCAAACCAGAGCCTTAGGCAATGTAGCCATATTCGATTTTGCCATTCTTGAAAATGAAGTTTTGGTTGCCTTGGCTAACGGACAAGTTTTAAAACTTAGCTTGCCAAGCCTAGAGATAATTAGTCAAGTAAGGCATTCAGAACAATCGGCCAGAAGGTTTGCTCAGCATCCCAATTTTTCGGGTTTAGCTGCGGTCGCTTATTCAGATGGCGTGATTAGGCTTATAGAAACCACCAACATACAAGTGGTAGAAGAATTACAAAGTCATACTAATTCAGTGTTCGCTTTGCGCTTTTCCCCCGATGGCAAATACCTACTTTCTGGTGGTAGAGATGCCAAGCTAAAAGTTTGGGATGCCGAAAACCGCTTCGCCTTAATACACGATATTCCCGCCCATCTTTTTTCGATAAACGATATTTGTTTCCACCCCTTCAAGCCACTCTTTGCTACCTGTAGCATGGATAAATCGGTGAAGGTTT
Organism: Cytophagaceae bacterium; assembly: GCA_027487695.1. Classification (GTDB taxonomy): domain Bacteria; phylum Bacteroidota; class Bacteroidia; order Cytophagales; family Flexibacteraceae; genus JAIYDB01. Next base: position 17,253 of record JAIYDB010000013.1, read on the forward strand.
GGAGCGCAGAAAGCTTTAAATTACTGAAGGTTATAGATAAAAGCAGGCACGCCGGGCATGGCAATTCCGTGAACCGATTGCTATGGACCACCACCGATGAACTACTAATTTCAACTGGTGACGATAGAAACATACATCTTTGGAAATTAAGTTTGTAATTTTACCTATTCCGAAACAGTAATACGCTATTCAGCAGCTACCCTAATGAAAATTACGCCCATAGATATTAGGCAAAAGACCTTTGAAAAGAAAACCTTCGGGGGTATTGATAAAGACGAAGTATCGGCTTTTTTGAACACAATTAGCCAAGCTTGGGAAAAGCTTTTAGATGAAAATAAAGATCTGAGAGCACGCCTAGAATCGGCAGAAAAGGAAGGTCAGAAATTGAGGGAGGTTGAAAGCGCCCTATATAGGACCCTTAAAACAGCCGAACAAAGCAGCGCAAACCTGCTTGACCAAACCCGTAAAGACGCTGAATTAAGTATTAAAGAAGCCAATATGCGTGCCGAAAGCATCTTGAAAGATGCCCAATGGCGTGCAAAAACGATCATTGAAGAAGCTGAAGAAGAAGCCAGAAAAACCTTCAAGGCACTTCAACAAGAAATTAAAGCTTTAGAAATAGAATACCGCACTGTTGAAAATCAGCGCGATAACCTGCTTACGGAATTACTAAACCTAGCTAAAGATATTGAAGAACGAGTAAATCGTTCTCTAGATAGAACACAGCCTAGCCACCAGCCCATTGCGCTTAGCAGTCCTGGTAGTGCTGCCCGCAGAAGTAATATCCCAAAGCAAACCCCTGGCCCTAGTGCCCCTCCATTGATAGACCCGCCCGTTTATCAATCGACTAAAGCCCAAGCTACAAGTGCTCCTGCATCTGATACACCCTTGTTTGCCTCTATCGCGGAACCTGAACAACCAAGTTCAGCACCAGAGCCTACTGAAGCTGCGGAAGAAATAAGTCAAGCACCTGTACAAGCAGAAGTTAAACCTGCACTTGCCAAAGAAGAAAAATCAGCCGACCCAAAATCTGGCACTTCAACGGAGGGTTCTTTCTTCGATCAGTTCAATAACTAAGTTATGCAAGCACAACCCGGCAAGGTGGCCTTAATGGGTATGCAGTTTTATGCACACCACGGTTTTTACAAAGAAGAAAACACCCTAGGTAACCGATACGAAGTAGATTTTATAGCCTACCTATCAGATATCAATTTAGCTGGCGAAAACAACGATTTAAACGCAACTGTAAACTATGAAGTAGTTTATAAAGTAGTAAAAGAAGCAATGGCAATTTCAACGCCATTACTAGAAACAATTGCCAATACCATTAACACCAAATTAGCGATTGCCTTTCCATTCGCTACCAAATTTGAATGCACCATCAGAAAATACAATCCGCCAATTGGAGGTCTTTGTGCCTTTGCAGAAGTAACTTTAGAACATTACTTATAGCTTTAGCTATAATAATTGGTTCAAGCACCACTTCCTTTAAAGAAGTTCCTGCTTACCAAGTTTTCAACCAAAAAGGTAAAGCCACCGATTTTGAAAAGCTTTGTGAAGCAGCCGCCGATGCCGATGTAATTTGCTTTGGCGAATTGCACAACAATAGCATGGGACATTGGCTTCAACTGCGCTTACTGAAATACTTGGCAGCTAAAAAAGTAAACAAAGTAGTTGTAGGTGCCGAAATGTGGGAAGCCGATGACCAAATTGTGCTTACCGAGTTTGCCCAAGGCAAAATCACTGAAAAACACTTAGAAACCGAAGCTAAACTTTGGCCTAACTACGCCTTAGACTATAAGCCCTTTTTCAAGTTCGCTTGGGATAATAAAATCCCTGTTATAGCAACCAATATTCCTCGTCGCTATGCTTCTATGGTAATGAAGAAAGGTATGGATAGCATAGCTGCCTTACCTGCTGAAGCTAAAGCTTGGATTGCTCCGCTACCCGTTACATTTGATTTAACCTTGCCTGGCTATAAAGCATTAACGGAAGGCATGGGTGGCCATGGCGGACCAATGAGCGCAAACTTTGCCAAGTCTCAAGCCATTAAAGATGCAACTATGGCGCATTTTATTAGCAAGAATTTAAAACCAGGCGTTCCGTTCTTACACTTAAACGGAAGCTACCACAGTAATAATTTTGAAGGCATAGTTCATTATCTTCTAAAAGGAAACAACAAACTTAAAGTGCTCACCATTAACATGGTAGAGCAAGAAAACCTTGAGCAGCTAGCCACAGAAAACCAAGGCACTGCTACATTTATTATTGCCATCCCGTCAGATATGCATCATTCTTACTGAAATTTGGCGTTATAACTTTAAAACTTTGGCATGCCTAATTAAAACCAATAACCAAGGCAGGTCTTCTTTATTTACCTATTAATAACCTTAACTATGTATCGTTTTCAATTACTAGCCATTGATACTGTTGGCGAAAGTGAAATAGAAAGTTTAAATGCCCTTAAACATGGAATTTTAAGTTCTGATAAACTTCTAAAAAATCTTAACATTCAAGAGTCTGATAACCGTATTATTTTACAAGACACCCAAGCAGAAGTATCTATTACTATTTCAATGGTAGATACCAGCCAAGTGCTTAATGATTTAATTGACGCTGCTTTTATTGTTTCCCTAGAAGGCGAAAACTCAGAAACTATTGAGGCTATGCGTACCCCACTTTTAGTGCACTTACGCAAGCGATTACTCTTTTCTAATTTAAGAATTCTGATTGACGATGTTTCTGCTAATATTGCTCAATCTATCTACCCAATTATTAACGATGTAGAACTAAGGTTACGCAAGTACCTGATGCAGTTCTTCATCCAAAAAGTAGGCGTAAACTGGTGGCAACTTACTGCACCACGTCCGTTTATTGAAAAAGTAAATAGCCGTCGTTTCAAATTCAAAGATCTTTCAGAATACGTAACCCTAGATGTTTCTTTAATTGATTTCGACGATTTAGGAGAACTTATCTACAAGCACAATACTGGCTTCCAACGTTCTGAAGCCCTTATTGAAAAAATAAAGCAAGTAAATACCATTGAAGAACTTCGCCTTCTGAAAAGCGAACTCGAAAATAACTATACCCGCTTCTTTAAAGAAACCTTCCAAGATAAAGACTTCGAGAAAAAGTGGCTTTCCATGATTGATGTCCGCAATCGGGTTGCGCACAACAGTTACTTCACTAACGACGATCTTCGCTTTGCGCAAAGCCTTCATAATGAACTTGTTGCAATCATAGAAAATGCTGAAACCCAAATCACTTCGTTCCGTTTCAGCATTGAAGAGCAGCAAATTATTAGGGAGCGTACCATTCAAATGGCTGCCGAAAATGAAGAAGAATCGGAAATCAGAACTGGTCCTACTGGCTTAAAAATACTCGGCAAAATACAACTACCTGAAAGTCATACTACTAAGATCATCACCGAAGATGATTTAGTAGATGAGCTTTACAATGCCCTTGAAAAGGCCAAGCACGAAAACTATCCTTACCTAGGTTTGAAGTACTTTGTAACCAAATACTTATCAGATAAAGGTTATGCTACAGGTCCTTCGTACGCCTTGGTAAACATATTGAAAGACAAAGGCTTTGTCGATTTTTACGACGTTACCCCACCAGGCTTAAGTTATCCTGTAAAAGCCTTACGCATAGAACGATAAGCCCACCAAAAATCTTTAAACAGCGGTACAATGATCACTACCCCACTCATACCCAAACCACTTGAAGGCACACCAAAATGGGGAACCATCAGTGAGAGTCAGGTTAAAGAAGCAATAACGGTATTAGAGCAAATTCCAGGCGAAATTGAACGCTTGGAAGAATCGTTCACTGGCGAAGAAGTAAATTTCTGCTACCGCGAAGGTGGCTGGGCAATACGTCAAATCATTCATCACTTGGCCGATAGTCATATCAATGCCTATATCCGAATGAAGTTAGCAGTTACTGAGCCAGGCAAAACGGTAACCACTTATGATGAAAATGCTTGGGCAGCATTGATAGATGGTAGAGATGAAGATATTTACCCATCGCTACTCATTTTAATGGGCTTGCATGAACGTTGGACCTTGTTCCTAAACAGCTTATCAGAAGAGCAATTAAAGCTTACTTATATTCACCCAGTGAAAGGCAGCAAAACCCTAGCAGAAGCCACCTTAGACTATGCTTGGCACGCTTTGCATCACTTAGCACAAATAGAGCTAGCCCTGCAAAAGAAGATTGTAGAGTAAGACTCAATTAATTATATAAACTCCCCTAATAGCAGTGCTATTAGGGGAGTTTTTTTGTGTGTGGGGGGATTAGTAATAGAGTTTGGGAAACATGTCGGATATACCAGTCATTAACCCATAAAACCACAATCAATGACTGATATACCATCAAAGAAGCGCATCAAAAACAAAAAAATCGCCACTCAATGAGTGGCGATTTGTGGAGTCGGAGAGATTCGAACTCTCGTCCAGGCAAGGATACCTGAGGCTTTCTACACGCTTAGTTTTGCTTTGATTTTCGTTCGCAGGGCCGATGCAAAACTACCTACCCCACAACTTATCTGCTAAATGTCGGCTCTATTAACAGTATCAAGAACCCAAGTTCCGATGTGTCGACACCTCTGAATCACCTGCGACGGAACGGGGCTGGTGAGAGATGCTAGCGGGCTTAACTGGTTAAAATTAAGCGGCTAGTGCGAAAGTTTCTTCGCCTTTTGTTGTTCGAAAGAATTTTTAAAAGGAGATTCTATCAACTCCTTGCGTGCTTACTTCAAATAGTCACAGGCTGTCAAAACCGGTCGACCCCATATTAGTAAGTAATCTTGGTACTCTTACTTTAACGAAACAAAAGGGGTATTAGTTTAATAACACCCCTTTCAGTTTCTGATTTGGTATTGCTACCGAAATTCAATGTATATGTTTTGCTACCAGAGGTAGCGCTTCATTACTTGATTTCTACTTCAGCACCAGCTTCTTCTAAAGACTTCTTCAAGCCTTCAGCTTCATCCTTAGCTACACCTTCTTTCAAAGGCTTAGGAGCTGCATCTACTAGTTCTTTAGCTTCTTTCAAGCCTAGGCCTGTAAGTTCTTTTACTAGTTTAACAACTGCTAATTTGTTAGCACCTGCACCTTTAAGAATTACATCGAACGATGTTTTCTCAGCTGGAGCTTCACCAGCATCGGCACCACCGCCAGCAACCATAACAGCTGCTGCAGCTGCAGGCTCAATACCATACTCATCTTTAAGGATGGTAGCTAGTTCGTTTACTTCTTTAACGGTAAGGTTAACAAGCTGTTCTGCTAATGATTTCAGATCTGCCATTGTTATAATAGTTTAATGTTGATAGTTTATTTAGGGGACGATTGATACTGTTTGGGATTAACCTTCTCTTTCTGATAAGGTCTTGATTAAACCTGCAATTTTCTGGCCGCTGCCTTTCAATGCAGAAATAACATTCTTGGCTGGTGATTGTAGTAAACCAATTACTTCGCCAATTAATTCTTGCTTGTTCTTAATGGTAGTTAATACTTCTAATTGGTCTTGACCAATGAATAAACCACCTGATATTGAAGCACCTTTAAATACAGGACGAGGGTTTTTCTTATCGCCAGTCTTGTAGAATTCCTTCAACAATTGAGCTGGAGCTTTACCATCTTCTGTTGCGAATAAAACGCCTGATGAACCTGCTAAAACTTTATCGTTAAATTCGGTGTAATCTTCAGTTTTATCTGCAAGGGCCTTAGCAATAAGTGTATTCTTATACACTTTGTACTCAATGCCTTTATTGAAACACAACCTACGGAAGTTGTTGATTTGCTCAACACTCATTCCTTGGGCATCGGTTACGTAGAAAACCTGGTTTTGGCTAAACTTTTCTTTTAGCTCGTCAATAATTACGCTTTTTTCTTCCCTGGTCATAATTAGATACCGGTTATAGTTGTCTTGTCAATGATTACCCCAGGGCTCATAGTGCTGCTCAAGTGGATACTCTTAAAGTAAGTACCTTTTGCAGATGATGGCTTTAAGCGAGATAGGGTATTAATAATTTCCTGAGCGTTTTCTACAAGTTGCTCTGGGGTGAACGATACTTTACCAATGCTGGTGTGGATGATACCAGTTTTATCAACTTTAAAGTCGATTTTACCAGCCTTCACTTCTCTTACAGCTTTAGCAACATCTACTGTTACAGTACCACTCTTAGGGTTAGGCATTAGACCACGAGGACCTAGAATTTTACCTAAACGACCAAGCTTAGCCATTACAGCTGGCATGGTGATGATAACATCTACATCGGTCCAGCCTTTTTCGATTTTAGCGATATAATCGTCCAAACCAACGAAATCTGCACCTGCTTCAGTAGCCTCTTCTACCTTATCTGGAGAACAAAGTACAAGAACACGAACTACTTTACCAGTACCATGAGGAAGGGCAGCAACGCCACGTACCATTTGGTCTGCCTTACGAGGGTCAACACCCAAGCGTACATCAATATCAACACTTGCATCGAACTTCACGAAAGAAATATCTTTCAAGATAGTAGTTGCATCGTGTAAAGAATAGGCCTTGTTAGCATCGAATTTGCTAAGCGCCGCCTTCATATTTTTAGTCAATTTTGCCATTTCTAAAGGGAGCTAAATGATTGAAACTAGGTTCAGTGAACAATTATTGGTTATCCCAAGGTGCTTTACCTTGAACAGTGATACCCATACTGCGTGCTGTACCTGCTACCATACTCATTGCGCTTTCAACTGTAAAGCAGTTTAGATCTGGCATTTTGGTTTCGGCAATCGTTTTAACTTGATCCCAAGTTACGCTACCGATTTTCTTACGGTTTGGTTCAGCAGAACCACCCTTAACCTTTAGAGCTTCCATCAATAAGATTGGAGCTGGAGGGGTCTTAATTACGAATTCGAAAGACTTATCAGTAAATACGGTAATTACTACTGGCAATACCATACCCGCTTTATCTTGCGTACGAGCATTGAATTGCTTGCAGAATTCCATAATGTTCACCCCTTTTGAACCTAGAGCAGGTCCAATTGGTGGCGATGGATTGGCTGCGGCGCCTTTTACCTGCAGCTTCACATAGGTTGAAATTTCCTTTGCCATTGTTTTATCGCTTTTTAAAAGCTCGGGCATTTTAAGGTGTGCCCTTTACACCTGATATTTTTATTGAAACTATCCTAAATTCTTTTCCACTTGTCCGTAGCTTAGTTCTACAGGAGTGTTACGACCAAAGATTTTAACTGTTACATTAAGCTTCTTTCTTTCGTCGAAAATTTCTTCCACCACGCCAGTGAAGCCATTAAATGGCCCATCTATTACTTTTACAGGCTCGCCCTTCGTGAACGGCACCTCTAAAGTGGCTTCGGCATCTACCAAGGTATCTACCTGACCAAGTAATCGGCGTACTTCGTGGTCGCGTAAAGGCACAGGGTCTCTACGCATTGTACCTTTTTGCTCGTTACCTAAGAAACCTATAAATCCAGGTATTTCAGATAGCACGTGCTTTACGGTACTGTTATTTACATCGGCATTGATAAGAATATAACCAGGGAAAAAGGTTTTCTCTTTCACCTTTGGTTTCTTACCAGCAGCAACAGATTTAGCATCTATTACCTTTTCCATAGGAATAAGTACCTGAGGAATAAGGTGTTCAAGTTGCTGCCTAGAAATTTCTTGTTCTAGGTAGCCTTTCACCTTTTTCTCTTGGCCACTTACTGCCCTAATTACATACCACTTTAATTGACTTTCTTCTGACATCAGTACTGAATTGTGCTTGATAGCAGATTAGATGGAGTAAACTAACTTCATTAGGTTTTCAAAACCGAAGTCTAAAACACCAATGAATAAGGCAAATAATACCGATGCTACTAGCACTAACAACGAATTGTTAATCAGCTCATTTCTGGCTGGCCAAGTAGTGTGTTGGGTAACTTCTTCGTAACTGGCTTTAAGAAAAGGACCAAGACCCTTTTCAGGTACGAAATCGGTATTTTCAATAACTGAATTTTTGTTCTCTTCCATTAGTAGAAGTACTGATTTTTGCAACCAGATAAGGTTAAGCTAAGCACGGGAGGAGGGCCTCGAACCCCCAGCCTACGGTTTTGGAGACCGCCACTCTGCCAATTGAGCTACTCCCGTGTGTATTATCGTTTTTAGTTGTTATACCTCAAACGGAGTGCAAAGGTAATAACATAGTAATACTGTGCAATACAATTTTTTAATTATTGTTTGCAAAACGCACAATGCTTGCTCTAATACACTTCAATGGCGGCTTTAATCCCCAAAAAAGATTGATGTAAACAAATAGTCATGTGCTAAAAACTTATGCTTGGTAACAGCAAGCCTTAGTTTCTGCACCAAGAGCGAGTGGAAGCCTACTCTTGACGGTGCAAATATAAGCGTTGGTTCTGAAACTTTATTTATTGAGGGCGCTATCATATTGCACATTTCCGAATACGTGCAGGAACAATACCCTACTATACCTAAAAAATACTGGCACCAACAATACAATAGAAACTACCACCAAGCTTATTGCCAAAATAGGTGAGTAAAGGTCTAATATATTTAGCGCGGTAAAAATGGTTATCAATACAGCTACAACTAAGGCATAACTCACATACATAGCCCCTGTAAAAAAGCCTGGTTCACTTTCGTAACGCAAACCACAATTGCTGCAAGTTTCTTCTACTTTATCAAACTTGCCAGGCAAAAAGGAATTATACTGGAACATATTTCCTTGCCTACACTTAGGACATTTACAGGCTATTACAGCTTGGAGGGCATTTCTTTTCATAGGAACTTAGTTCTGTGAGGAGATATTAAACTTTACCCAAAAGTAGGCCTATTTACCCACCTTCTCTGCTACTTTAGTTACAAAAAAACCTGCTGGTTAGGCAGGTTTCAAATTCAGATTATTGGATTTTAGCAGCTTGCAAACGCATTTTTTTGGCTTTTGCTTGTCGGTACCATATATAGGTGATGGTTGCGAACATAATATAAGGCAATACCATCAGGTAAAGGATACCACTATTAATATCGTTGCCAATACTAGTTCTATCGTGTTGCAAGTTATTTTCAACAGAAGCTTTACACATTGCACATTGTGCAAATGCAGTTATAACCGATATTAAAACTAAAACGAAACTTAGGATTGTGGTTTTTATTGCTGCCATAATGAACTTACCGTTTATTGACTATACAAATTACTAACTTAATACTTTGTTTGGTACTAATGTTGATAGTATGGCGAAATAAGCAAGTAAACTATTACCCCACTTACCGCAACAAACATCCATATAGGGAAAGTGTAGGCACTTACTTTTCTATGTCTTTTGTTTTGCTTAGTTAACCCGAAGTAGATACTTCTAAGCACCAATGGAACTATTATAGTAGCTGCCGCAATATGAGTTAACAAGAGCATAAGGTATATAAACCTCATACTGCCTACCGATTCAAGTTCAAAGGCAGAAAGAATACCATCGCCGTCTAAATCGCCGTACTTGGTGCTTGGTGCTTGAAAGTGGTAAAGAACGTAACTTACCAAGAACAAACTGCTTAGGACGAAAGCACTCAACATCATAGTTCTATGGGCGTTATACTTGCCTGTTTTTGTTAGGTAATAACCAACTGCTAAACAAAGAGCCGTAGCACTATTTAATACCGCATTTAAATGAGGCAAGAAGGTAACATCGAAATCGCCTAGTTTACCTGTTTGTGGAATAAAAATAAGGAAAGCTACTACCACAGGTATAGCAACAGAAAGCACTCCTATTATATTCATATAGGTTCTATCCCTTTCAGAACCTTGAGTAATTATGTTATTCATAGCTAGTTGCTTTTTATTTTAACTCAGAAAGCACAATTTTAGTTTCCAAAATTAAGGTATCAATTTGCATACTATCGGTACCATTGTAATAGCCTCTGATATAACCATTCCTATCTAAGAGCACTATTCTATCTGAATGCACAAAAGCATCAGGACCGCTAGCTTCTTCTGATGCAACAATTTTGTAACCTTCAGAAGCTTGTTTATACAACTTTTCCTTTTCACCTGTTAAGAAATGCCATTTCCCTGATATGGCTCCGTGAACTTTAGCGTAGCTATTAAGCACTTGAACGGTATCGTATTCAGGATCGACAGTATGGCTCAATAAAACCACATTAGGGTTATCGGCAAAGGCACGTTGTACACTTTCCAAGTTGTTGCTCATTTTCGGGCAAATGGTTTGGCAGCGGGTAAAGATATAATCGGCAATTACCACTTTGCCTTCAATATCTTTTTCGGTGATGGTTTTACCATCCTGATCGGTAAAAGAGAAAGGGGGCAACTTATGTGGCTGTCCGTCTTCATTGAGCAGATATTTGGTAGGATTACCTTCCACATCACGAAAACGCTCCAACTGGTAAGTGTTTTTTCCTGTGTTCAGGAAAATAATAAACAAAACCGGCACCACAAGCAGTAAGCTGAGGATGCCGGTCTTAACTAAGTTTTTATTCATTATAATTATCTTACGCTATAGATGGAACCGCCCTCTGCAATCATTGCAACTAGGAACCATATAACAAAGAGTAAAGGCAAAAGGATTGAAAACATTAAAGCTTTTACTTCATATTTCAAGTGCATGAATTCTGCAACTATGTAAAACGCCTTAACAATTGTTAAGCCTACGAAAATTGACACTTTAAGCGGACCTGAAGCCATTACGAAAGCAATAACGAATTCTAATGCTGTAATAGCAGCCATAATCCAAAATGTACGCCAGATGTGGGCCGTATTTGGTTTAGCTATTTCGCCTGGGGTATGTGATACGGTATGTTCCATTTCAGTATGTCAGTGTTTTTAGGGAAAGAATTAAACTAAATAGAAGAAGGTAAATACGAATACCCAAACAAGATCTACAAAGTGCCAGTATAAACCAATCTTCTCGATCATTTCATAATGACCTCTCTTCTGATAAACATCCATAGTGGTGTTATAGAAGATTAGGAAATTAAGGATTACACCAGATAGTACGTGAGTTCCGTGGAAACCAGTGATAAAGAAGAACAAATCAGCAAATAGCATTGGGCCATATTGATTTTCCGCTAAACTAGCTCCAAAAATTCTTTGACCATTAGCCAATAAGGTACCTTCATCAGTTCCGTGGATAAAGTGGGTCCACTCCCAAGCTTGGCAACCTACGAAAGCAGCACCACCAACAATTGTCCATAGCAACCACTTTTGAACATCGGCCTTATCCATTCTATGCCCTGCTTCTACGGCTAATACCATAGTTACAGAACTCATGATTAGGATGAAAGTCATAATACCTACAAACACTAGAGGCAAATCATAACCATGCAAGAATGGCATTGCATTAAATACCTTTTCAGGAATAGGCCAGTATTCTGGACTAAATACTTCGGCACCAGCAGGCCAAGATTTGTGAGCAAATCTGATCAAGCCATAGGTAATAAGTAATGCTGAAAAAGTGAAAGCATCTGATAATAGGAAAAACCACATCATCAGTTTGCCATAGCTCGCCTTTAAAGGCTCAACGCCGCCGTTCCAAAGCTTATCGTCGTTAGTAGGTGATACCGCTACAGTTGCCATTTATTAGTGTTTATTAAGAATGTTCGGTGTTTAAGGCAGGTCTAGGACCTAATTATTGCGCAAGTTAATAGGTACAAACAAAATTTTTACCTGTAGAGCGTTAAAAATGTAAAAAGATATAGCCAGAGCACATCTAGGAAGTGCCAATAAACGGCACACATCTCAATAGTATTCATGTTTTGGCTATGAATTTTCAGCTGGAAAGTTTTTATGAAAACAATTGTAATGTACACTAAACCACCTATTAAGTGCAGGGCGTGCACCAATGAAATCACATAAACAAACGATCCGCTTGGGTTACCAGTAAGGTAAACACCAATTTCAACCATTTCTGCCCAGCCCAAAAATTGTGTAACACAAAACACCAATCCTAATAGGAAAGTGATAGACATTGCCAGTTTTAAAGTACCAATCTGGTTTTTACTAGCTGCATATACAGCCCATTGCATAGTTACAGAACTAAGCACAATAATGATTGAGCTTATATTAAACATCGCAGGCAAATCGAACATGAGCCAATTGCCTTCTGCCCTACGAACTATGTAACCACTTGTAAAGGCAGCAAAAATCATTATAATGCTAGCAATAAAGAGGTAAAGCATAAACTTCTTAGGGTTCATACTTAAGGTTGGCTGTGGCTCATCTGGCAACAGACGGGTATTAACATCTACAAAGCGAGGCTCTGCCATAGTGATTAGATTTTATCGAATACGTACACAATTTGTACAATAGGTAAATAGATTACTGAACCCAGTAAAATACTGCGCGCTGCTTTAGCAGTGCATTCCTTCATTAAATGGAAGGTGGTCATAAGGAACATACAACCGCAGATTGTAGCTACAATGGCCGATGTAGGTCCTGTTATTCCTAATTGAGTAGGCAGCATTCCTAGTGGTAAAAGGAACAGCGTATAAATCATGATTTGAAACGCAGTATTCATATCCTTACCACCGCCGTTAGGCAACATTTTAAAGCCTACACGTTGGTAATCATCGTCCAATATCCAAGCAATTGCCCAGAAGTGAGGAAACTGCCATATAAACTGAATACCAAACAATACCCAAGCTTCAATGCCTAAAGTACCTGTTTCAGCGACCCAACCAATCATTGGAGGCAAGGCACCAGGAATTGCTCCAACAAGCACAGATAGTGGCGTCCTAGATTTTAATGGCGTATAAACGAAACCATATAGCAACATACTTAAGAAGGTAATGGCCGCTGTAAGCACATTTACATAAACAACCAAAAGCAACATACCAGCTACTGCGCAAGCCATTCCAAAAAGCATTGCCTCTTCTTTAGAGAGCCTGCCAGTGGGTAAGGGACGATTAGCGGTGCGCTTCATGAGCTTATCAATCTCAATTTCCTTTACCTGATTAATGATATTAGCTGCGACAGTTACAAGAAAACCACCAATAACCAATGAAAACAACTTTAGGAAATCGGTATGGTCCTTTGCTGCAAGCAAAAAAGTCATGGCCGCAGAAAAAACAACCAAACTGCTCAATCTGAACTTGGTGAGTTCGCCAAAAGCTTTAAGTTTATCTGAATAAGTAAGCGTAATAACCTGATTTTGTGACATTTCTATAGAAGAAATTGCTGATGTATTTTAAGAAACGGTAACTGGCGCAACTTTAGGTGAGTGCCATATTACCATCAGAATTAACAAATGAGCCCCTGAAAGCAAGGTACCCAATGTTAAGTGTATAGGTTGAGCAAAGGCGGGAATATCATAGCTATATAGAATGATACCTGTAAGCATACTAAGCCCAACTATAACTACTGAAAGATTAACTGCAAATTTAACAATACTATGCGTTTGAACTGCACTTACTTTCATAAAGAGCACAATTGTAGCAATTACCACTCCGAAAGAAAGCAATCGGTGTAGCTCCAAATCGTGACTCATAACTAATAACCGCTCGGTTATGGTATATGTTTCAACAGGATTAGCCTTAAGAACGTCTACGTTTTCACGTACCTGTGTACCAAGCACAATTTGAGTTAAGCCAATAATTAAGTTAAACCAAACTACCTTATTCAAATCCCAGTGGCTAAAAGCGCCAGCAAACTGAGTTGCTCGCACTTTCACTATACAGTAAACCAAAGCTCCTACCATTAATAAGCTAAAAAGCATGTGCATGGTAATGGTAGCAGGTATTAGATTAGTGCTTACAACTATGGAACCTAAGAAAGCCTGAATGAAAGTAAGCAATAAAGCTAGTCCACTAGCAGCAACAACGCCTGGGTACTGCTTTCTAATCCTAAAACTAAATGCGAAACTAAGTAATACAAACAAACCAATAAGCGCGCCCGCAAGTCGATTAATGTACTCAATCCAGGTTTTTACTGCATTAAACTCCTCGCCTTTGTAAACCGCAGCTTCAGCTACAATTTTATCATGCACTTCTGGGAATCCTATAGATGCCATGAAGTTTGCAATCCGCTCGTTCTTAACTTTTCTCTTGGCTACATATTGCTCTAAATAATTTTCGGGAAGTTGTTCCACCGAGGTAGGTGGAACAAGCTTCCCGAAACATTTTGGCCAATCTGGGCAGCCCATTCCTGAACCTGTTGCCCGAACTAAGCCGCCAATAAGTATTAGCGCGTATAACGCAATTAAAGTAAAGGAAACGAAACGGAGAAATTTAGCCTCCGATGGTTTCATTAATGAGCGTTAACTATTACTGTTGAGTTACTTTCTTCCTTCTCTAAAGCAATTAACTCATTCTCATAAGGTAAGTTGCTTTCCATTGTAGCAGAGTATGGTACGTGCTGAGGAATATAATCTTCTGCTGCACCTGGCTTGCTATAATCGTATGGCCAACGATACACACTTGGAATTTCACCAACCCAGTTTCCGTGACCTGGATTAATTGGTGTAGTCCACTCTAATGAGTTTGAACGCCAAGGGTTTTCTGTAGCTCTCTTTCCACGGAAAATGCTGTAGAAGAAGTTATAAGCAAATAACAACTGAGCAGAGAAAGTAATGAACGCTGAAACAGAGATAAAGCTGTTTAAGTCCGCATACATGTTAAATGCTTGGTAGCTGCTGAAGCTGTAGTAACGACGTGGGAAACCGCTGATACCTAAGTAGTGCATAGGGAAGAACACTAAGTACACACCTACGAAAGTCATCCAGAAGTGGATATAACCTAAGCGTGCGTTCATCATTCTACCGAACATTTTAGGGAACCAGTGGTACACACCAGCCATCATACCGAAGAATGATGCAGAACCCATTACAAGGTGGAAGTGAGCTACTACAAAGTAAGTATCGTGTAATTGAATATCAATTGCAGAGTTACCTAAAGCAATACCAGTTAAACCGCCGCTAATGAACAATGATACAAGACCAATTGAGAACAACATAGCAGGAGTGAAAATGATATTACCTCTCCATAATGTAGTGATGTAGTTGAAACTCTTTACTGCCGATGGTACCGCAATAATCAATGTTAGGAACATAAATATTGAACCTAAAATTGGATTCATACCTGTTACGAACATGTGGTGAGCCCAAACGATAAAGCTTAGGAAAGCGATGAAGATCATAGATCCAATCATTGCTCTGTAACCGAAGATTGGCTTACGGCTCATGGTAGCAATAACTTCTGATGTGATACCTAGAGCTGGTAGAAGTACGATATATACTTCAGGGTGACCTAGGAACCAGAATAAGTGTTGGAATAAGATTGGGCTACCACCTACTCTATCTAAAGCTTGACCATTGATATAGATTTCACTTAGGTAGAATGAAGTACCAAAGCTTCTATCAAAAATTAATAATAAAGCAGCTGAGAACAATACTGGGAATGCAAGAATACCAATTACTGCAGTTAGGAAGAACGCCCAAATTGTAAGTGGCATACGGCTAAAGGTCATACCTTTAGTACGCATGTTAATTACAGTTGATATGTAGTTAATACTACCTAAAAGGCTACTAACAATGAATAATGCCATTGAAATTAACCATAGAGTCATACCTAAACCAGAACCTGGCATAGCCTGAGGCAAGGCCGATAATGGTGGATAAATTACCCAACCACCTGAAGCTGGACCTGTTGATAGGAATAAGCTTGAGAACATTAATACTGAACTTGCAAAGAAGAACCAGTAAGAAAGCATGTTCATAAAGCCACTTGCCATATCGCGGGCACCAATTTGAAGTGGAATTAAGAAGTTAGAGAATGTACCACTTAAGCCAGCAGTTAATACGAAGAATACCATGATGGTACCGTGCATAGTAACTAAGGCTAGGTAAAAGTCTGG